>JAPLOL010000155.1 GCA_026400735.1 Alphaproteobacteria bacterium
TATTCACTGGCGAGCCATGCGTGAGGTGGCCACCGCAGGCGAGATCCATGCCCAAGAACTTATCGCCTGGCTGCAGCAGCGCGAAGAACACAGCCTGGTTCGCGTTGGCGCCTGAGTGCGGCTGCACATTCGCGAACTTGCAATTGAAGAGGCGCTTGGCGCGATCGATCGCGAGGCGTTCGACTTCATCAACGAACTCGCAGCCGCCGTAATAGCGCCGGCCCGGATAGCCTTCCGCATACTTGTTCGTCAGCACCGAACCTTGCGCGTGCAGCACCGCCTTCGAGACAATGTTCTCCGAAGCGATCAGCTCGATCTGCTTCTTTTGGCGCCCAAGCTCATCAGCGATCGCCGACGCGATATCGGGATCGGCTCGCTCCAGCGAAGCTTCAAAAAAACGGTCGCTCTCAGCGGCGTTGCCGGCTGCTTGGGTCATCTAGTTGGGTCCACAACTTCAGGTGTTGGAATCTGCGATGAACATAGTTCGCTCGCCGCCGGTAAGCAAAATTGCTGTTCTGCTCGCGTAATCAGGAACAAAAACTGTAGAAAGTTGGCCTAGGCCGATAGTTATACTTGCTGGCCCCATGATTTGACGCCTATACGCCGAAAAGACGCTTGTATTCGCTTAGAAAACGGCACTTGGATGCGTGATGATGATGAGCACGAGGTCACCGAAAAAGGTGACGCGCTGCGCATGACCACCGACATCGTTGCCTCGTTTGTAGCCAACAACAAGATGTCCCCAGACGAGCTGACGGAGCTAATTCGCTCTGTTCATCGCACTTTGGCCGGTCTTTCCAATGGGGCGGCAGCGCCCACACAAGAACGTCCGAAGCCTGCCGCTCCGATCAACAAGTCGGTCCAGCACGATTACATCATTTGTCTGGAAGATGGCAAAAAGCTCAAGATGCTCAAGCGTTACTTGCGCTCGACTTATAACATGAGCCCTGACGACTACCGCAGACGCTGGGGCCTGCCGGCTGATTACCCGATGGTCGCACCTGCTTATGCCGCCCGCCGCTCGGAATTCGCGAAAAAGATCGGCCTCGGCAAAGGCGTTCGCCGCAAGGACGGCTAAACTAGCTTCCCCGGCCGGCCATCGCCGCCGCTCTGACCGCCGTCATCACCACCCAACGCACGCTTCAGCTTTCGCAGCACCAGCGCCCGCACATCCGCCAGCGCCGCATTCGCCGGCGCTTGCACGACAACCTCAATGCCCGTCGCAACATCAATCGCGGCGACGCGCTGAGCGTCCCCGATGCGGGTGATTTCGAAAATAACGTTGCGCTCTTCGCCGCTCACGCGCCGAGATGCACGGGACACATCGCCCAAACAGCTTTGAGCGAAGCGACGAGGCGATCCATTAACTCGTCATCGTGGAACGGGCTGGGCGTTATGCGCAGACGTTCAGTGCCGCGTGGCACCGTCGGGTAATTGATCGGCTGCACATAGATGCCGTGCTGCTCTAGCAGAATGTCGGAAATCTTCTTGCAGCGCGCTGCATCACCCACGAGCACCGGCACAATGTGCGTCGTGCTCTCGGACATCACCGGCAGTCCAGCCTCGCGCAGCAACGCCTTCAAGCGCTCCGAACGATCCTGCAAACGATCGCGCAAATGCGGGCATTCCTTCACGATCCGCACGCTTTCCAGCGCCGCTGCAGCCACTGAAGGCGCCAGCGATGTCGTGAAGATAAAGCCAGAAGCCGAAGAGCGGATCGCGTCGATCGCGACAGCAGGGCCGGTCACATAGCCGCCCATCGTGCCAAACGCCTTAGCCAGCGTGCCTTCGATGAAATCGACCCGATGCATCACGCCATCACGTTCCGCGACGCCGCCGCCCGTCGGCCCATAAAGGCCAACGCCGTGCACTTCATCGAGATACGTCATCGCGCCATAGGCTTCGGCGATATCGCAAATCGCCTCGATCGGCGCAGTGTCGCCGTCCATCGAATAGACGCTCTCGAACGCGATGAGTTTAGGCGCATCGGCCGGCGCGTCGTTCAACAGAGCCTCAAGGTGCTGAATATCGTTGTGCCGGAAGACGCGGCATTCACAGCGCGCACGTTTGATGCCTTCGATCATCGAGGCATGGTTCTGCGCGTCCGAGAAAATCCAAAGGTTCGGAAAGAGCTTCGCCAGCGTCGACAGCGTCGCGTCATTCGACACGTACCCGGACGTGAAGAGCAGCGCGCCTTCCTTGCCGTGCAGCGAGGCAAGCTCTTGCTCAAGATCGACGTGGTAGCTGGTCGTGCCGGAAATGTTGCGCGTACCGCCTGCGCCGGCGCCAACTTTGTCGAGTGCCGCGTGCGCCGCATCAAGCACTTCAGGGCTTTGCCCTTGGCCCAGATAATCGTTCGAGCACCACACAACGATGTCGCGCGTTGTGCCGTCTTCACGGCGCAGCGTCGCGTGCGGAAAACGGCCGCGCTCGCGCATGATGTCGGCAAACACGCGATAACGCCCCTCATCGCGAATATTCGCGACTGCGGTCTCGAACACTTCTTTGTCGGCGTCTCTCACGGTTCGGCCTTTCAGCGCGGACAGCGCCCGCGCGCATGAGACTTATAGGATGTTTCAGGCGAACAGGGTAACTGAGGCGCTAACGCGCATGCACTTGCGCTCAGTTGCGAACGGTTCGCATGAAAAGCTATTCTGGAAGATATCCCGCCGCGCGCCCGCGCCGTTTGCGCCAAAACAATTGGGTGCGTCGCCTGACAAGCGAAACGCAGCTCAGCGTGAACGATCTCATCTGGGCGATGGTCGTCCATGAGGGGAGTGAGGACGAAATCCCCGTCGGCGCGATGCCCGGCACAGCGCGCCTGTCCGTGCGCGCTGCCGCCAACGCCGCCAAGCGCGCTCAGAAACTTGGCATTCCCGCGATCGCGGTTTTCCCGTTCATCGACAGCGCCAAGAAGGACCCGAGCGGCAAGGAAGCGCTCAACGCCAACGGCCTCGTCTGCAGCGCCGTGCGCGCGATGAAAGACGCAGCGCCTGACGTCGGCATCATGGTCGACGTCGCGCTCGATCCCTTCACCGACCATGGCCACGACGGCCTCTTGAAAGACGGCCGCATCGTAAACGACGAGACGGTGAAGGTTCTCGTCGAACAAGCCATTGTCCAAACACGCGCCGGCGCCGACATCGTCGCGCCATCCGACATGATGGATGGCCGCGTCGGCGCCATTCGCGCGGGGCTTGATGGCGCCGGCTTTCAAGACACTATGATCATGTCCTATGCCGCGAAATACGCGTCGGCGTTCTATGGCCCGTACCGCGAAGCCATCGGTTCAGGAAAATTGGGATCGGGTGCTGTCGCCAATCCCGGCGACAAACGCACCTACCAAATGGATTCCGGCAACACTGACGAAGCGCTCCGCGAGGTCGCCATGGACATCGCCGAGGGCGCAGACATGGTGATGGTGAAGCCGGGCATGCCGTATCTCGACATCGTCGCCCGCGTGAAAGCCGAGTTCGGCGTGCCGACCTACGCGTTTCAAGTCAGCGGCGAATATGCGATGATCAAGGCCGCCACGCAGAACGGCTGGCTCGACGAGAACCGCGCCATCTTGGAAAGCCTCACCGCCTTCAAACGCGCCGGCGCTGACGGTATCATCACGTACTTCGCGCCTAAGGCCGCCGAACTCCTCGGCGCCT
>JAPLOL010000076.1 GCA_026400735.1 Alphaproteobacteria bacterium
GGGCCAAGGCTCGCTGCAGCACAAAGACGCCAACTCGTTCGCCAAGGGCCTCGTCGACAAGCTCAACCTGCAAAAGGCGCTCGCTGACGATACGCTGACCGAAAAGCTCATCCGCGCGGACCTTCGCGGCCACGCCGCGCAGACCATGTTCTACTTCTACCGCGCCGCGCTCCCTATCGGCTTCGGCCTAGCTGCGCTCGCCTACGTCGTCTTCATGGGCCACGACATCAGCTTGCAGATGAAGCTCGTCGCTGTCGTCGGCGGTGTCGCCGCCGGCTTCTACGCGCCGAACATCTATCTCAAGAACATGGCCGACAACCGCAGAACCAAAATCATGTCGTCCTTCCCGGACAGCTTGGACATGATGCTGATCTGCGTTGAATCCGGCATGTCGATCGAAATGGCGTTGCAACGCGTCGGCGTCGAGATCGCGACTGCGTCCGTCGAACTCGCAGAAGAGTTCGCGCTCACCACGGCCGAACTTTCGTATTTGCCCGAACGCCGCATGGCCTACGAAAACCTCGCGCGCCGCACCGATCACCCCGGCGTCAAAGCTGTCGCCATGGCGCTGACCCAAGCTGAAAAATACGGCACGCCCGTCGGCCAAGCGCTCCGCGTCATGGCCAAGGAAAACCGCGACCTGCGTCTCGCCGAAGCCGAGAAGAAAGCCGCGTCACTGCCGCCGAAGCTCACCGTGCCGATGATCTTGTTCTTCTTGCCGGTTCTCTTCGCCGTCATCATCGGCCCCGCTCTCATCCAAGTCAGCCAAATGATGAACGGCCAGCACTAACTTGGACTGACGGCGTCTCGCCGGCAGTTGCTAACCACCGCACAACCGGTACTGCTTAGCGCTCCAATTCGCGCGCGAGCCCGCATGTTCGAAATCACCAACGCCAAATCAGCCGACGTGGACGCAGCCATCGCCGTCTTGGGCGACGCATTCGCGGAAGATCCGCTGATGCTCTACCTCTTCCACGACAACCCAGACGGCGTCCGCGCTGGCGCGATGGACTTCTTCTCCATCTTGCTCCGCGTCCGTCTCGCGCTCGGCATGCCCGCCTACGTCTTGCGCCAAGACGGCGAGATCCTCGGTGCTGCCATGGGCTACGACAGCTCGCGCCCAACCTGGCCCGACGCCTTCACCGAGGAGTGGAGCGCCTTCGAAGCGCGCGTGCCAAGCTTCGCAACCCGCATCGACGCCTACGGAAAGATCTGCGACGCGCATCAGCCAAGCGAAGATCACTACTACCTCGGCGTGATCGGCGTTGCGCCGTCAATGCAAGGCAAAGGCGCGGGCAAAGCCCTGCTCGACGCCTTCTGCACGCCCTCGAAGACCGATCCCAAATCAAGCGGCGTCTATCTCGACACCACCAATCCCGCGAGCCTGCAATTCTACTACAAGAACGGCTTCACCTTGAGCGGCGAGGGCAATCTCGACGGCGCGCCCGTCTGGTGCGTCTACAGTGAGACAGTGCGATGACGCAGTTGAGTTGGTTCGGTTGCGTCTTGGCGCTAGGTCTCCTCTCCTGCAGCGGCATCTCAACGACGCCGCAGGAGAGGCACTACTGCGTGTCATCTGTCCAAGATGGTCTCGCAAATTACCTCATCAGTCACGACAACGAGATGGCGAGCCAGGTTGTACGCAATGAATTGGTCGTGCTGCGCGACTACACAAGCCAACGCTATCAACTGGCGCGTCATACTGCGGAGCCTTGCTTGGCCGATGAGCAGACAAATTCATTTGACGAAATTCAAACTGTACTCCGCGACCGCGTCTACGCAGCTACTTATCCGCCAGATGATTCAAATGAATGGTGCAGCTTTCCAATTGGAAATTTGGAGCAAGCTGAAAGGTCGGCCCTGTTCCAATACCTTGGACGGCTTGGTTTGAAGGGCGTGGGCATCATGGCAAGCGATGACCAAACGTCTGTGCGCGTTGCCGATCCGTGCCCCGCGGCCCGAGGTATCGTTCGTGAGCTGCTGAGTCATAAGGGTGAATGGTCGAGAGACTAGCTGCCGTCTCTATCAATCCGCGCCCTCACTTAGCCTCAGCCTGCGCCTCGATCGGCCCGTCCAGCAGATCATCGATGAACACCGACACCAGCATCGCCTGGCTGCTCACCCCGGCCTTCGTATAAATCTGGCTAAGCTGCGAGCGGATCGTGCCCGCCGCCGCGCCCCGCAACCGCGCAATCTCCGCGACATCGCACCCCTTCAACGCAAACAGCGCCACCTCCCCCTCACCCTTGGTCAATCCCCATTCACGAAACCGCAAAGCGATATGATCGGCCAGCGCGCCACGGGCGCGCGCGAGCGATTGCTCCTTCCACCGCAGCTCCCGGTTCAACCGAATGAAGTTGCGCGAACTCACAATCACGCCGGCCAACAAGGCCAGCGCGATCACAAACTCCATCGCCAAATCCAAATTGAAACCGCCCGGCCCTTCGAGAAACTGATCCTCGACGCCATCGATCACAAAGTACGCGGCCGCAACGATCTGCAGCGCCATCAGCGCCACCGGCAGCGCCAGCTGCAATTCCAGGAGCTTTGCCACGCCCTGTGCGCCGCCAGAGTCAGTCTTATTCATAGGACGTTCGCTTTATGAGCCGAATTTGAGCGCCTGCTTATGGGCGCACGCGCCCGAAAAGACTTAGCAACGGCTCCTTCCTTCATTCAACGATGAGGCAAAGGCGTGACGCAAACCAACGATGCCCTGACCAGAGACGCCCTGACCAAAGTCCCCGCCATCACGCTGGGTTTTTGGATCATCAAGATCCTCGCCACCACCTTTGGCGAAACCGCCGGCGACAGCGTCTCAATGTCATGGCTCGGCGAGACCACGCCCAACGCCCCGACATCCTTCTGGCAAAGCGGCTATCTGATCGGCACCGGAATTTTCGGCGCCATCCTCGCCCTGCTGGTCATCATCCAAATCCGCGCCAAGCACTTCAACCCCTGGCTCTATTGGGCGACCATCATCGCCTCCACCACCGCCGGCACCACCCTCGCCGATTTCGCCACCCGCTCGATGGGCATCGGCTACCCCGGCGGTTCAATCCTGCTGCTCGGCTGCGTGCTCACCTCGCTCTTCGTCTGGCGTCAAAACCTGGGCACCGTTTCAGTCAGCTCGGTGCACGAGCCCAAAGCCGAGCTCTTCTACTGGATCACCATCACCTTCTCCCAAACCCTCGGCACCGCCTTGGGTGATTGGATCGCCGACGGCCCGCTCGGCTATCTCGGCTCCGCCATCATCTTCAGCGCGCTCCTCGCCCTCATTGCGATCGCCTACTTCCGCACCACCATCGACCGCGTCGCGCTTTTCTGGGCCGCCTTCATCCTGACGCGTCCACTCGGCGCAGTCGTCGGCGACTTCCTCGACAAGCCGCACGAACGCGGCGGCCTAGAGCTCAGCCGCATCTGGGCGACGATTGTGCTCGGCGTGGCCATCGCCGCGTTGATCCTGATATTCCGCCAACAAGCTGCGCGCAAAGAAGCCTGAGATGACTCAGCTCAACCCCGCGGCGCTCGTCATTCTCGGCCTGATGATCGCGACACCAGCCTGGGCCGGCCCGCCCTTCCTCACCGACGATCCAGAACCAACCGCCACCGGCCACTGGGAAATCTACGCGCCGATGATCGAAGCTGAAGGCAACGGCTCAAACTTCGAGGGCGCGACAGGCATCGAAGTCAATTACGGCTTAGCGCAGAACGTACAACTCACTGTCGAACTCCCAGCCGCCTACACGCACGATTTAAGCGGCACGGAATGGGGCATGGGCGACGTCGCCGTCTCGCTCAAATATCGCTTCTATCACAACGAAGAAGCGGGCCTCTCGATCGCCGTCTTTCCCGGCCTGACATTGCCAACTGCAAGCAACGGCATGGGCGCAGGCGAAGTCACCGGCTTCCTCCCGATCTGGCTGCAAAAAGACTATGGCCCGTGGTCCGTGTTCGGCGGCGGCGGGTACGCGATCAATCCCGGCGAAGGCAATCGCGACTATCTCAGCGGCGGCATCGCCGTGTCGCGCCAAATCACCGATCGCTTCACACTCGGCGTCGAAATCGATCGCCAAGGCGCCGACACGGTCGACGGCGAAGCAACAACCAGTCTCGGCGTCGGCGCAATCTACCAACTCCACGCGCCCTATCGCCTCCTCGCCTCCGCCGGCCCCACCTTCAACGACAGCGGCGACTCCACCGGCTTCCACGCCTTCCTAGCGCTAGGTCTCGACTTCTAACAGCAGCTCGCCACCCTGCACTGGCGTATCCAAGTTGGAGCGCGCGGCCTCCGGCCCGCGCAGTCTTTGCTTCCTAGCGCACGCCAGCGCCAACCACCGGCGTACCCGTCACGCGTCCATGCGGCGCGCTCAAGCACTCGCCGCGCGAGATCGTCACGCGCGATGGAAAACTCGGACGCGCGAACGAAACCGTCGCAATCCCCCAACGCCTCCACGTGTGACCTTCAGCATCGACTAGAGACGCTGCGCACGCAGGGCCAGCATCGTCGGCTTCGACCCAATAGGCTTGGTAGCTGGAACGCCCCTCGTAATGGCCGCCAAGCCCCACAACGAAAATCTGACCAGGATTGCTTCCTTGCTCGCCGCGATACGTGAGCACAGCGACATCGCCGACATCACGATCATACGTCAGTTGATTGCCGCTCGGCAGCGACCAAACTTCATCCGCGAAAGCCGGCGCCGCAACCAGCGCGCCAAACGCAAAACAAACAGCCGCAGCCAACACCCGAGCGTTCATAAAATCCCCCATCAACACGCCGAACGTAACACACCGGCTCAACCGGTCCACTCGCCCTTGGATTGCGGATAAAAAATGACCGCTATTGGCCCATTGCGGACGTTCACGCTGACCGGTGCCGTTTGCGTCGCAGCAGTACAAAACCGCCGAGCACAGTCGCGCCAATGAAAATAGCAATCCAGCCAGCGACAAGGATGGGAAACGCGCTTTGCGCATCAGCAAGCAGCACAAAGAGGTCGACATTTCCGCTGTTCCAAAGCACCCATTCGCCGGCAATGTCAGTGGCTAGCCGTGTGTCGCCCGTTTCAAGCAATATGATGCCGTCGCCAGTCGCAGGATCGATACGCGCGGTCGTGTTGATTGCCGGTGTGTTGCTGCCATCGTGACCAACAACGAAGCCGTCGGCATTGTTTGGTGCATAGAGAATTGTCCCGAGCCCCCAAATCTCCGCTCCATACTGATAGGCATGCGGACGGCGCATTTCGGCCAGTGCCTCGGGCGTCAAAACACTGCGGCCCGGCAGTGTGCCGTTCTCTCCGGCGACATTCGCCTGCAGGAACTGAGTTAGATCAGCCGCAGATGTGTAGAGCGAGGCCGCTGCCGGCGCGGAGAAGTTATAGAGGATCGCCTCTTCGCGATTCTCGTTGAAAGACTGAGCTACGTTGGTTGCGCCCTCTGGCAACACGAAAGTCGAGCGGGTCATGCCGAGCGGGAAAAGAACGGCGCGCTGCATGTAGTCGTTGAACGGTTCGCCGGAGACTTCCTCGATCACCAATTGCAGGAGCGCGTAGCCGCCGCCGGAATAGAGGAAGTTTTCTCCGGGTTCGGAGCCTACCCGCACTCGTCCATCTGCGCCGGGTGATGCATCGCTCGCGTGCGTCAGTGAATCTTCAAGCCGCTGGACGGTTTGGCCGGGCGCGAACCCTCCGTAGCCCAAACCATCGGTTAGGCCCGCGGTGTGGCTCAAGAGGCGTCTTGCCGTGACCTGCGTTTCGTCGAAGGCGCCGTCCGGCAAATGCCAGCGTGTGAGATAGGTGGAGATTGGCGCGTCAAGATCGATGCGACCTTCGTCCACCAGGGTCATCACCCCCCATGCCGTCACCCATTTGCTGAGGGACGCCACCTGAAAGAGCGTATCGCGATCAACTGGCTCGCCGATCGATTGGAAATGTTCAGCAACGACGCGGCCATCGTCGAGTTGCACGAACGCGGCGTTGCCGACGTTTTCACTCTCAATCCGCGCCACCGCGGCCCTCACGAATGCGGACGTGTCGCCACGGGGCGCCAGGGGCCGGTGCGACCATCCTTGAAGCACGCCCATTGCAATCAATGCCGTCCAACCGATCAAGAGCAGCGTCGCAGTCACGCCAATCCAAGCCAGTGTCCTCCGAGGCCGCTGCAGATTTTTGGTGTTGGCATTCTCGCTCCGCATCGAGATTCCTTTTTCCAGTTCACGACATCGAGCTGACGCTCGCACTCAGCGTCTCTACTTTTTCTTTGAAGGCGCTCGCCGGAGATCTTCCTTCCAGCCAAAAACGTCTTCGACGCCGACGCCAAACACACGAGAGATTCGAAATGCGCTTTCTAGAGAGGGGGAGTATCGACCCTGCTCGATCGCAATGATCGTTTGCCGCGTTACACCGATCGCGTCCGCCAACGCGGACTGGCTCATGCCGCCCGCTTGCTCGCGAAGCTCTTTGACGCGGTTCGTGATCGGTGGGGGCTTCGGCAAGCGACGCGGCCTTATCGCCGAAACAGAATGATCTGGGAGCCATACTCAGCCACGCCAGAGGCAAACAAGGAAAGTACGATCACATTGAACATGATGTTGCCGTTGCCATTGACGGCGTAGTGCCCGAGCGCAGGCAGCACTCCGAACAAGAAGGCGAGTCCAGCCCAATGCCCTGCGCGGGCAACGATTAGCCGCTCGCGTTCGTCGGGCGGCGCTCCAGATCGTCTCGGAAAGAAAAGCGCGAGCGCGGCCTCCAATACGACTACGCCCGTCACGGTGATGCCCGCAGCGAAGATCGCAACCTTCTGTGGCGGCGCCGAAATGCCCGCATCCAAAACTGATACAAGGCAAAACGCCCCAACAACACCAAAGAGGGCGGTCATTACCCACGCTACAATTTCGCGCACCGCCATTGGCAACCCCATTTAATTGCGGTTGGATTGTAGTCGAATATCTTTTACATGTCAAAAATTATATACAACGGGCCGGCTCGGACCGGAAATTGGGAGACGCCAATGATAACGCGCAGGCCATTGTTGTTGGGCATTGTTGGAGCCGGCCTACTGTCTAGCCGCGCCCGCGCACAGGATGGGCGCGCGCAAACGACATTGGTTGAGCCTCCCAGGGCGCTGCTGCGAGCGTATGAACGCTTGCGCGCGGCGGGCGTGCCAGCTCTGGCTGTCGCCGCTGCGAACCGCGATGGGCGCCGCATGGCTTTCGCTGAAGGTGTGCGCGCAATCGGGCAATCGGCTCGCGTGACAACCTCGGACAAGTGGCATCTCGGCTCAATGGGAAAGTCGATGACCGCCACGTTGGTGGCGCGCCTTGTCGAGCAAGGTGCGATCTCTTGGGACGACACGATCGGAACAGTGCTCGGCGCAGCCATACCGGAGATGCGAGACGAGTACCGCGACGTTAATCTTCGCCATCTGCTAAGTCATCGTGGCGGTCTGCAGCCCAATATTGACGAAGCTACAACTGAAGCGTTTCCGCGTGAGAGCGTTGATCCGCGCGCGGATCGCATCGCCTATTCACGCCTCGGTTTGCTGCAAGAGCCGGCGGGACCAAAAGAACGGAGGGCGATCTATTCGAACACCGGCTACGTGGTCGTCGGCGCCATGTTGGAGGCGAAGCTAGGCGCGCCCTGGGAAACGCAAATTCGTGATCACGTCTTCGTACCACTCGGCATGACTAGCGCGGGCCAGGGCGCACCGGGCACGCCGGGCCTCTACGACCAACCTGTTGGGCATGCAGTGGGCGCCAGCGGGGCGCTTGAGTCGAGTCCCCCGGGAAGCGCCGTTGCTGACAATGTCGCCGCGCTTGGCCCCGCCGGCCGCGTGCACGCCAGCCTAGACGATGTGTTGAAACATCTGAACGCCCATTGCGGTCGCGATGCGTCGTTCTTGCGCCCTGAGAGTTGGGACATGCTGCACACGCCCCCGTTTGGCGGAGCCTACGCAATGGGATGGTGGCGTGGCGGTCAGAAGTTTCGGCATAGTGGCTCCAACGGACGTTGGTACGCGGAAGTGCTATTTGATCGCTCAAGCGACACGATGGTCGTCGCGGCCATGAACGATGGCCGCCGCGATGTGCGCAACCGCTTTGGCAACGTGATAAGGAGCGCTGCCGACGCGGTGGGCTAACCGTCTGCTTCAGGCGATCAATGGCCGTTTGCGGCGAAAAGCAGACACCAATCTATCCCACACCCCGCGCCCCTAACCCACTGACTCCAAACACACCGCACCAAAATCTATCCAACACCCCAGCAACCGCGCGCATACTCGCCCGCGCACATGCAGTCCGCTCCGCCCCCGCAAACGCCAACACCGCTCCTCTGGGAGCGTTTGCGTGCATTGTTCGAGCGCGTCATCGCCACCATTGGCGCGCCGGCCCTCATCGCCGCGCTTACATTCGCGCCGCGCATGCGCACCGGCATCGTCCGCCAACTTGCGCTCATTGAGATCCTCGCGCGCAAACTCCTGCTCGCGGAAGCCGCAGAACTCGCGCCGCCGGCGCAACAACGCGGCCCGCGCCTCATCGAAATACAACTCAGCGCCAGCGGCCTCTACACAGCCCCGCCAACGCGCCGTGGCACACGCGCCACATCAACGAAGCGCGCCGTCGATCTCAGCAAACCCGAAACCTGGTCCGCGCGTTTCGCACTCGCCGTCCCGCGCGATCGCACGATCTCAGATCGTAACGCCCCGCGCATCCGCGACCTCTGGGGCGACGCGCGCAAGCCACCGCCTCCACCCGAACCCAAAGCGCCGCAACGCAACTCCGACGCATTCCTCATCGCCCGCCGCGCCGAAGCGCTGCGTCGCGTGCTGCACAATCCCGCGCCCTACGTAACGCGGCTCTCCCGCACGCGCCGCATCGGCGTCGCGCGCTCACGTCAAACCATCATGCGTTATGCGTTGAAAGCGCCGCGCCGCTTCATCGGCGATCGCGACGATCCGCTGCTCACGGTGCACATCTTCTCAGCCGCGGTCCGCGCGCACGCGATCCTCACTGACACCAGCTGAGGCGCGTCTGATTTTAGCTGATCGAACAAGCCGCAACGAGGCCGCCTTGTTGTGCGCGCCCGCGCGCCTACGCCGCCTTGGACAAGCTCAGGCTGACGCCGGTATTTGTGTTTTGCATCTGCTAAACAGTCGTCACCCTGAGCCTGTCCAAGGGCGACGTCACAAGCGCAGCGTCTAGCGCCCGCGCCCCATGTCATTCCAACGGCGAGGATCGCTCAACAGCCCGCGCAGATACTCAATGTTCTGCGCCGCTTGCGCCGGCGGAAGATCGGCGCGTTCAATCTGCTCGGCTTCATCGAAACGGCCTTGCAGCGCGATTGCGATCGCCAAATTCTGACGCGCCTCCATCGGCGCACCCGGAAGCGCGGCAGCTTGGCGCAAGATTGGCTCCGCATCGTCCGGCTCACCGGCCATGATGTGCGAAACGCCAAGATTGGTCAGAATACCCGGATTGTTCGGCTGCAGCGCTAGCGCTTCTTGATAGGCTTGCCGCGCCTCCGGAAAGCGTCCGAGTTGATCGAGCGCTGCGCCCAGCGCCGAACGGATGCGCCAATTCTCCGGCTCCGCCGCAGCAACCACAGCCAACGGACGCAGCGCCTGCTGCGGATTTCCAAGCGTGATCTGCGCGTAGCCAAACGTCGTCATCAGCTGGCGATCATCCGGGAAGCGGCTGAGCGCCTCGCCTGCAATCTGCGCAGCGCGATCCGTTCGCCCACCTTTGCGCAAGGCTTCGGAAAAACGTTGCGCCGCCTCAAGATCGTTCGGGAAGGTCTGGTACTCACCAGCCCAGAACGCCATCTGCGTCAGCGTATCTTCACGCGCCACTTGCTCACGTGCGTGCCGATCGATCGGGCGAGCGCCCTCAGGCGCGCCGGTCGCGGCAGCGGCGGTGGTCTCCGAAGACCCGCCCCCCAAAGTGGCGCACGCGCCAAGCGACGAGACGGCAAGAAGCGCAAGCGGAAGAGCGGCAAGCTGACGGGACATGGGCGCGAATCCTAATAAGCGCCTAATGCTGCGCCCCTATGCTCAACAAAGGGCTAATGACGGTTTAGGAACGACACATGGCGAACCTACCTTTTTTGAAAGATTCAAACGCCCCGGCGGTGCCGATCGAAATCATTCGCACAGGCGAATGGGGCCAATGGGTTGAGCGACATTCACAGACGCTGCGCCGCCTCGCCGCCGCGCATGATTTCCAAGCCCAGAACGCCCGCATCCTTTTGGTCCCGGCAACCGACGGCGCCATCGAACGCGTCCTCTTCGGCGCTGGCGACAAGGCGAACGTCAACGTCATCGGTGCGCTTTCGCAACATCTTCCCGCCGGCGACTACCGCATTGCCTTCGCCCCGCGTGAGTTCGGCGGCACCGCAACCGCTATCGCCTGGGGCCTCGGCGCGTACGTTTTCGATCGCTACAAAAAGCGCAAACGCCCCGCTCCAGTGCTCGCACTGCCCGAAGGCGCCGATCTCGCGGAAGCAGCGCGCGTCGTAGAAGCCAGCTGGCTCGTGCGCGATCTCGTCAACACGCCAACCAACGACATGGGCCCCGTCGCGCTCCACGCTGCCGCCGAAGCCGTCGCGGAGCGCTACGGCGCAACATTCGAAGCCATCGTCGGCGACGAACTGCTCACGCAGAACTATCCGCTCATCCACGCCGTGGGCCGCGCCTCCGCCGAAGCGCCGCGCTTGATCCACCTCACCTGGGGCGATGCGAACGCGCCACGCGTCGCCATCGTCGGCAAAGGCGTCTGCTTCGACACAGGCGGGCTTGATCTCAAACCCTCCGCCGGCATGCGCCTGATGAAGAAAGACATGGGCGGCGCGGCGCACGCGCTCGGCCTCGCGCAAGTGATCATGGACGCGAAGCTCAACGTCCGCCTCGATCTCTATTTGTCCGTCGTCGAGAATTCCGTTTCCAGCAACGCTTTCCGTCCTGGCGACATCATCCCCAGCCGCAAAGGTCTCACCGTCGAAATAGATAACACCGACGCCGAAGGCCGCCTCGTCCTCGCCGACGCCATCACCCGCGCCTGCGAAGACAAACCCGCATTGCTGCTCGACTTCGCCACGCTCACCGGCGCAGCACGCACCGCACTCGGCCCAGACATCCCTCCCTTCTTCAGCAACGACGACGCCCTCGCCGCCGAGTACGCGCAAGCCTCGATCGAAACGAGCGATCCCATTTGGCGCATGCCGCTCTGGGATGCGTACGAAGGCGACATGGACACGCCGATTGCCGATCTCAAAAACACCGGCGACGGCGCGATGGCCGGCGCCATCTACGGCGCACTCTTCCTCCGCCGCTTTGTGACTGTCCCCGCCTGGGCCCACTTCGACGTCTATGCGTGGGCTCCAAAGGAGAAGCCCGCCCGCCCATCGGGTGGCGAAGCTCAGGCGCTGCGCGCCAGTTGGGCCGTCATCAAGGGTCGCTTCGGCGAAAAAGCGCAGACGAAATGAACTTAATGAATCCCAAACGAAACAAGGATCGTTTCGGCTAGCGCCCTCAAGATTTGGTTAATCGTTTCGGCCATTCCACAACATCTTGTGGTTTCGAGCTTGCACCGACCACCAAATCAGCGAATCTTCCACTTGCGATTCAATCTGGGAGGTCGGCATGGAACTGGGTCAGAACCAAGTAGAAGCATTGGACTTGTGGCGTCGGGTTACCGTTACGACGGTGCGTTCGGACGCGCCGGATCTGACGGCAGCGCCGCCGCGATCCAAAGGACGGCCGCAACGTGTTCGTCGAGCGCACCGAAAAGGGTGACGCGTTCCTCGACATGCTGGGCTCAACGATCATCAGCGGCGACACGCTCGAACAGCGTCCGCAACTGTCGGCCGTTTCGTAAGAGAAGCCACGCTCGAAACAATTACGGCGCCCTGCTCACGCGGGGCGCCGTTTTTGTTTGCGAAAATTTTGAAGCGCTTAGTGCGCCGGTGCTGGCGCCGCAGTTTCCGTCGTCGTCGCAGCTGCATCGCCTTCAGCAGCAACTGGCACAGCTTCCGGAAGCGGCGCAGGCAACGGCACGTTATTCGGCGAAATCGAACGCAGGAACGCAATCAGCGCCGTGCGATCTTGATCGTTACGAATGCCCGCAAAAGCCATCTTTGTGCCGCGCACGACGCTTGACGGCGACGTCAAAAACTCGTTGAGCGCCAAGTAATCCCAGTTGCCGCCGTGCGCGTGCATGCCTTCGGAATATTCAAAGCCAGCATGGCTCGCGACCGGACGGCCGAAGACGTCATGCAGGTTAGGACCAATCGCGTTCGGACCACCCGCATCGAAGTTATGGCACGAGACGCACTGCGCATGAACGCGCTCGCCGCGCGTAATGAGTTCTTGCAAGCCAGCCGGATCGGCGAAGAGACGGCCAAAATCTGGCGGACCAACTGGGCCAGCGGTCGCTGGGCCCTCAATCACGACATCCGGAAGGAACGCCGCTTTCTCGGGGTAGTTCGGGTGAACTAGCGTTTCGGCGCCGATGCCCACAAGCATCACGCCAAGTACGGCCGCGAGGCCCGCACCAAGGATCGAGTTGTTTCTGAGATCGCTCATCGCCCTGCCTTGCTGGCGCCCGGAAAAGTTGGGCGGTTTATGGCGTGCGTTGCGCGACTAGCCAAGCGGGGACGATGAAGTCCTGCGGCCTGGAGCGCCCTTGCGCGTCAACCCGCCGCACGGCACTGGGAGCCCATGAACCCCGTCGTCGTGATCCCGGCCCGAATGGCCTCCACCCGCCTGCCCGGAAAACCGCTCGCGGATATCCACGGGCGTCCGATGATTGCCTGGATGATCGACCTGGCCAAGGCCGCCAATGTGGGCCTAGTTCTGGTCGCCGCCTGTGAAGAAGAAGTCGCCGAAGCAGTTCTAAAGGCCGGCGGAAACGTCACCCTCACAGACCCAGATCTGCCCTCCGGCTCCGACCGCGTCCACGCCGCTCTCGAAGCCTTTGATCCAGCTGGCCGCTACGATGTCGCCGTGAACCTTCAAGGCGATATGCCGACGATGCGCGCCGAAGATGTCGCGAAGGCCGTCGCCGCGCTCCGCGATGGCGCGGACATCGCAACTTTGGTTTCGCCGTCAACCGATGCAGGCGAGCGCGACAATCCGAATGTCGTGAAAGCCATCCGCGCCGCTGATGGTCGCTGCTTGTATTTCACCCGCGCGGCAGCGCCACATGGCGATGGCCCGATCGAGCGGCACGTTGGCATTTACGTTTATCGCCGCGACGCGCTGGCGCGTTTCGTTGCAGCGCCGCCTTCGCCGCTTGAGCAACGCGAGAAGCTCGAACAATTGCGCGCGCTGGAGATGGGTATGATCATCCGCGCGGATTCGATCGCTGACTTTCCTAAAGGCGTCGACAGCCCGCCCGACTTGGAAGCCGCGCGAGCTGTTCTCGCCAAGCGTTAGCCTGGAAAGCTCTGAACGCCGATGCTTTCGAGCGCGCCGTCGCGGAGCGCCAAGCAATTCAAGCTCTCCATCCCTTGCACATAGCAATAGAGCGGCACATTGGCGTCGCGCAGTTGATTGTAGCTCTCGCGCGTCACGCCTTCGGCTGGATAGAATGGGAATTCGCCGTTCTGCGGACTATCGGCATTCGCCGGCCATTCCGGCAGCGCTGAGCTTGTTTGCATCGTCGTGTTCGAAGCGGGATCAACCCATTCCTGCAGCGCCGTTTGCATTGCCGCTGGCGTGCTGGCTTGCGCCAGCGTCATCACTTGCGCCGGGATATGCGTTTCAGAAAAGATCGGCTCTCCAGAACCGTTGCGAATGATCAGCGTCGCAACCGCACGAGCGCAATCCGGACCGCTTGTGCTGGCTTCAACCGAAGCATTCGCATCGGCCGGCGTGTTCCACGTCGCCACGCCGCGCGCGTCACAGCCTGCGGACAAGGCGCCGTGTTCGTCTTCGGCCGGCGTACAAGCAGCAACGGCCAGAGCTGCAAGACCAGCGATCAAAAATGCGCGCATGAAAAATATTCCCCGAGATTCGTGGCGCATGTTTAGCGCGCGAACGCCTCGCGCACTAGCTGGCCGACATCCTGCAAAGCTGTAGTGGCGGTTTTAGAATAAGCGGTGAAGTTCAAGCCGCCATGCATAAGGACCGGATACTTCTTCTCGGTGACGTTGACGCCCACCTTCCGCAACGCATCAACAAGCGCCTTCGCATCGTTGCGCACCGGATCCATCGGCCCGCCGCCTGCGATGATCGTCGGAGGCGCGGCTGACAGATCAACTTCCAGCAAAGACGGCAGAGCTTCGGCGCCCAAGCTACGCGCGATATAGAGCGCGGCTACACGGCCAAGGAAACGGAAGTTGCGGAGTTCTTCGTCAGCCCACAAAGAGTCCTGAACGTGCACGAGTGGATAGAGCAACACTTGCAGCGGCACGATGCCCGGCGTCGCGCGATTGAGCTCAAGCGTTGCGGTCGCAGCGAGATAGGCGCCTGCGCTATCGCCCGCGAGCACCAGCTTGTTCGGCGTTGCCCCCAAGCGCGACGCGTTTTGAATCGCCCACGTGCAAGCCGCGCGTACGTCTTCGAGCTGTCCGGGAAAGCGCGTCTCCGGAGCAAGGCGATAGCTGATTGCAAGGACCCGGCCGTGCGATGATTTCGCGAGCCATGAGCAGATCGAGTCATGCGTATCGATATCGCAGCACACAAAGCCGCCGCCATGGATGTACACGATCAGTGGTGCGTCGGCCGCGTTCGCAGCTTCGTAGTAGCGCGCACGGAGCTGACCGCCCGGTCCGGGAATGTCGAGATCTTCGACTTTCGCCAATCCAGCGGCGCGTGCGGCAGGCACAGCCAGCAAAGTCCGCAAGCCCCGGCGCGTTTGCGCCAGAATGGCGCGCTCTGCGTTTTGCGTCATGCTCATGACGGGTGAGCTCTTTCCTTTTTGGCGCCGCCTGCGCTAACGCTCGCGACCTATGAGCGAACGTATCTCCTTTCAAGGCGAACCTGGGGCGAACTCTCACATCGCCGCGCATGAGGCCTATCCGAATCTCGAGCCCCTGCCGTGCCCGAGCTTCGAGGACGCGTTCGCGGCCGTGAAAGAGGGTCAAGCGCGTTACGCGATGATTCCGGTCGAAAATTCTGTCGCCGGGCGCGTCGCGGACGTTCACACGCTGATCCCGGAGAGCAATCTTTACATTATCGCCGAACGCTTCGTGCCGATCCGTCACCAATTGCTGGGACTAAAAGGCGCGAAGCTCGGTGGCCTCACGCACGTGCGCTCGCACCCTCAAGCTTTGGGCCAGTGCCGCAAGCAATTGCGCGATCTCGGCGTCGTCGCTGTGAAGACCGCGGACACGGCCGGCGCCGCGCGAGAGATCGCCGAGCTTGGCGATCCAAAGATCGGCGCGCTCGCCTCTTCGCTCGCGGCGGAGATTTATGGGCTTGATGTGCTGAAGGCGGACATCGCCGACGCCGCGCATAACACGACGCGCTTTCTCGTGTTCTCGCGCGACGAGCAACGTGCACCTGCAGGCAACGGCCCGTGCATGACGAGCTTCGTCTTCCGCGTCCGCAACGTGCCGGCGGCGCTCTATAAAGCGCTCGGTGGGTTCGCGACCAACGGCGTCAACATGACGAAGATCGAGAGCTACATTGAAGGCGGAGGCTTCTCGGCGGCCATGTTCTTCTGTGAAGTCGAGGGCCATCCCGAAGAGCGCGGCTTGAAGCTGGCGCTTGAGGAACTGACGTTCTTCTCAACGTCGCTCACTATTCTCGGCGTGTATGCGGCGGACGCATTCAGGAAGTTGTGACGCCGCCCTTCGACAAGCTCAGGGTGACGAGTATCGAACAGCCGCAACACCTCAAGCGTCAGCCTGAGCCTGTCGAAGGCGGCGACGTTTAGCGCCGCAGTTCAGGCGTAGTAACGGGCGAGCGATAAGCCACCGCAACGCCGCCATTGCGATATGAATAGAGTCGCAGATCCGCGCGCTTCTTGGCGATCACGACCAACATCTTCGCGTAAGAGCCGTGACCGAGCCACGCATTAGCGCCGCCAGTGTTAAAGCCAGGCACGTCACGCAAAGCGAGGATCGCGGCCTTGCGGCTGAGCATGGCGCCGCCGACGCCTTGTGCAGCGTGCACGATGCGCTCGGCGGCAAGTTCGATCGGCGTTACCTTCTCGCCGCCAGGCTTTTGCATTGGCGCAGGCGCAGGTTTCGGCGCAGGCGGTTTCACGCGCACGAGGCCGAACCATTTGCGCTTCGGGCGCTCGTACTTGAACGCATCCATGAACGCGTTCCGAAGCACGACGTTGTCGGCGTACTCGCGATAGACCGCAGCCGTCGGGTTCTGCTCATGGCCCATCGCGACGACTTCGAGTTCACGCTCCTGCAGACGGTTCACCACGGGCACGAAATCGGTGTCCGATGTCAGCAGGATAATTTCTTCGAGGCCCTTCGTACCCGCCGCGATATCGACGGCGTCCAAAGTGATGACCATGTCGGCCGAGCTCTTTTTGCTCTTGGCGATGGCGGCGCAGGCGAAGGCCTCGAAGCCCGCGGCCTCGAACGGCTCGCGGTACCTATCGTAGAGCGGATTCCAATAGACGCGCTTGATCAGGAATTTGCGCTTTTGACGTTTTTCATCAAAGGCGCCGTCTTCGAGCCATTCCATCCATTTGGCGATGGAGGTGGTGAATTCACCGCTCGTCATGCCGAGCACGTTGTCGAAGTCGATCAGCAGCGCGCATTTCTTGCGTCGGCCGAACATTGGCTCTCCTGACACCCAGCGTTAGTTTGCTAAAACGGATGTTACAGGGCGTCCAGGTGTAACCGGGCCACACTGGCGGTCGTATCGACTTGAACGAGGGGATTTGGCCGACGAAGCCGCACTCAAGGCCCTGTTTCTGAAGGGTCTCGCCGGCGATGAAGCCGCAACGCGCGCGTTCCTGACGGAAGCGGCGGCGCTGCTGCGCGCCTTCTTTCGCTCCCGGCTGAGGGGGCGAGCCGAGGACGCCGAGGATTTGGTTCAGGAGACGCTAGTGGCGCTCCACACGCGGCGCGAGAGTTACGATGCGAGTTACCCGCTGACGGCGTGGCTCTATGCGATCGCGCGCTATCGGCTGATCGATTTTCTCCGCCGCGCAAAGCACCGCGCGCACGCTTCGCTGGATGGCATCGACGTTGGCGAGCCTGATCCGGATTATGAGGCGAGCGATGCCAAGCGCGATGTCGCCACTCTGCTCGACAAGCTCCCGGAAAAACAACGCACCGCCATTCGCATGGTGAAGCTTGAAGAGCGGAGCGTGAAGGAAACGTCGGAAGCGACGGGCCTTTCGGAGTCCGACATCAAAATCTCGATCCACCGCGGCCTAAAGACGCTGATGCGTCTCATGGGTCAGGAGCAGTCGACGTGAAGACCGATGATCTCATCAACGCGCTCTCGCGCGGCGTCGAACCAGCGGAGAAGCCACGCTGGCGGATGAACCTGGCGATCACTTTGATCGTCGGGCTCATCGTTGCGGCGGTGCTGGTGGCGATTGGCTTGGGCGTTCGGCCCGATATCGGCACGGCGCGGATGCCGGTGATGATGAAGGCGATGTTCTCGGCGCTGGCGGCGGCGGTGATTTTGCCGGTGGCGGTGCAGCTGATGAAGCCGGGGCGACCGCTTGGTTGGCGGTTGTTCGCGATCGCGTTGTTTGTGGGCGTTTGCGCGATCGCGACGGCGACAGCTTTGATGGGCGAAATGCCGGAACAACGTTGGCAGGCGTGGATGGGGGGCCAAGGCCGCGCGCCGTGGTGCGTTGTGCTTATTCCGATATTGGCTGTGCCAGCAGCGGCGTTGCTGACGTGGTTCATGCGCGCCTTTGCGCCGACGCGGATTACGCTGACAGGCGCTGCGATTGGCGCGCTCTCAGGCGGCGTGTCGGCGATGGCCTACGCGATGTATTGCCCGACGGATTCTGTGGCGTTCGTGACGACGTGGTACACGCTGGCGATCGCGGTGTGCGCGGCGCTGGGGGCGTTGGTGGGATCGCGGTTTTTGCGGTGGTGAGATTCCTGATCTTACCATTGCAAACATGGAAACTGCCAGCGATGCTCATGGCGTGTCGTCGCTCATCCTCTCGACAATCGCTCCCGGACCGTATCTTGTCGGCGCGGTGCTGTGGCTCGGCTACATGCTGATTACCTTTAATGGGAAGCCGACGCGCCAACGATTGGTTCTGCTTGTCGGACCAGCCGTTCTTTTTGTTGTTGGGCTTGTCTTCTTATTTATAGCAGCGCCCAAACACTGACCCACGAAAGCAATAGCGTCTGACGGAAAACGCGGCCCATCGCGCCTGACCGTGTAACCACCCCCGCCCCTCACACGTCTCTCCCCACAAGGAGGGCCGGTCATGTTGGCTCAGATTAAGCGTTACGCGCCGGCGGGGATTTCGGTGTTTGCGGCGGCGGTGTTTTTGGACTCGCTACGCTACAAGTTCACGGACCACCCGAAGACGCAGGAAATCTTTGGCCGGCTTGATGGCTGGGCTGGATCACTTGGGTTGCCAGGACTGTTTGGGCACACCGGGCTTTTTAGCCAGTACGTGATTGGCTCCGCGGAGCTTGTCGCTTCGACGCTGCTGATCGTTGGTTTGCTGCCGCGGTTTACGCGTTTGAATGCACTGGGCGCAGCTGTTGGTTTTGCGGTGATGTCCGGCGCGGTGAATTTCCACTTGTGGACGCCGCTCGGCATTGATCCGAACAATGACGGCGGAGGCTTGTTCGCGGCGGCGGTGACGATCTGGTTCACGACGCTGGGGCTGATGATTATTCGCCGCAAGGAGATCGCGGGGCTTCTCTCCGATCTCGGCCGTGCGTTTGTGCCGACTCCAAAACCCGCTTCGTCGCCCGCACGCGCGACAGCTCACGCCTAAGGATTAGTTCGATGCGCAAATTTCTCATCGCCGCTGCGTTTGCATTCGGAACGCTTACATTCGCCGCCGCGCCCGCTTATGCGGATCAAGCGCCAGTTTACACCGGCGTGCTCTCGCGCGTTGCTGTCGGCGGTTATGATCCGGTGGCGTACTTCACCGACGGCCATCCGGTGCGTGGCACGACGCAGTTTCGGATCAACCACCAAGGCTACGAGTATCGCTTCGCGAGCGCCGAACATCTCGCCGCGTTTCGCGCCAACCCCTCGCGCTACGTGCCGCAATATGGCGGCTATTGCGCATGGGCGGTGAGCCAGGGCTACACCGCGTCAGGCAATCCGAACAATTGGCGCATCGTCGATGGCAAGCTTTATCTCAACTACAACGCTGAAATTCAGACGCGCTGGGAGCAAGACATCCCCGGCCACATCAGCCACGCCAATAGCAATTGGCCGAGTGTGTTGAGCCGCTAACAGCCGCAAACGGAAACGGCCTTTGACGGGCTCAGGCCTCGCACTAGTAGAGCCCTGAGCCCGTCGAAGGGCGGTGGAAGTTACACCACCGCCTGCGCCGCTTCGATCAGCGCTGAACCAACCGGCGCACGCAAATCACCAGCACGGCCATCGTTCGCGGCAGCGGCCGCGACGATCCCGCGTGACTGATCGAACATCACTTCGGCGTACCAGAGCGTGTTCGAGCCGTTGTGCCAGAGCGCGTTGCCTTGGCGCGAGAAGCCCATCGCGTATGGCCCGCCAAATGGCGGCGTGTGCAGCGTTTGCCAGCTCTCGCGATTGAGGAAGCCTTCGCGCATGGCGCAATGCACCATCAGATATTTCTGCACGTCTTCGAAGTTGGCGTGCACGCGGCCTGCCGGACCAAGCGCGACGGGATTGTCGCTGTCGCCGCTGTTCGGCGCTTGCGGCTCCATCACGCCGGCAGCGTTCGGCATGTGGCCGAGCGGCTGATCGTACGCCCCTGCCGTGCCAGGAGGGCCGTGACCGGCGCTCGCCATGCCGAGCGGATTGAACACATATTCTTGGATCAACGCTTCCCACGGCGCGCCCATCTTGGTTTCGAGCATCGCGCCGACAATGACGTAGCCGGTGTTCGAATATTCGAACGTCGTTTCCTTCGGGCCGCGCGGCTCTTGGTGCAGGCCGAGGCTGGCGTAGCGGATGCGTTCGGCGCGCGCGTCGTCGCTGATGCGGGAAAAACCCAGGAGGTCAGACATCTCGATATTGCCCTGCAGACCGGCACGGTGGCTACAGAGATGGCAGAAGGTCACGTCGCGATATTCGGCGCGCATGTCGGGGATGGCGTTGCCAAGCACGCTGTCGACGGTATCGGTCCAGGAGATGCGCCCTGCCTCGGCGAGGCGCGCTACAAGCGTCGCGGTCATCGACTTGGTGATCGAGCCGAGGTGCCATTGATCCGAAGTCGTGACGCGCTGTTCGTGGCCAATGGCGCGAAGACCGGTCGCGAGCGCGATGCTACGGCCACCGGCTTTACTCGCGGCAGCGGCCATGGCCGGCGTGTTGATCCCTGCCCGCAGCGCTTCCAGGCGGGCTTGAGTGAGCGTTTCGGTCGTGCCGGCTGTTGCCTCGCCGCGCTGGAAGACGAGCGGAAGCGTGCCGCGCTGGGTGAACTCGCCTTCGATGCGCCCGTTTCGAAGCGTGCCTACAAAACTTCCTTGAATGACAGGGATAGCCAACGTGATGCGTCCGCCTTCGATCGTAGTCGTGGCGACGGGAATGGCCGAGTTGCCTTGGTCGACGCTGTAAAGTGTCGAGGTCGGGCCTTCGGCGACGACGAGACGTAGGCGAAGGGTTTGCGAACCCATGTTCAGCGCGCCGTTCCATTCGCCCATGAAGTCGGCGGCGCTCTGCGCGTAAGCGTTGCCGGCCATCAGGCCTGCCGCAGCGGCGCCCATCAGCAGTGGGCGGCGGGTGATCATCATAGGTCCAGTCTCCGAGTGGAACGTGTTGGGCTTGGGATGCCGCCTCACCGAAGTTTGGATGCGACTTCAAGAAGACCCCAGCTATCCCGATAGTCGCATTGACGAGACATTTCTTACGGGCTTTATGTGCGACCGCGAATTGGGCGTGGGCGACACGCCGCTAATCTCCAAGGATTTCAACGATGAAGGTCCTCGTCCCGGTCAAGCGGGTGCTCGATTACAATCTCAAAGTCCGCGTGAAGCCGGATGGATCGGGCGTCGATCTCTCGAACCTCAAAATGTCGATCAACCCGTTCTGCGAAATCGCGATCGAAGAAGCGGTGCGCATGAAGGAAGGCGGCGGCGGGCACGCGAAGGATAGCGCGACCGAAGTCGTCGCCGTCTCGATCGGCCCGGACCAAGCGCAAGAAACGCTGCGCAACGCTTTGGCAATCGGCGCGGACCGCGGAATTTTGGTGAAGGCTGACGGTGAAGTTGAACCGCTGGCGGTCGCGAAAATTCTGAAGGGCGTGATTGAAGCTGAGAAGCCGGATCTGGTGATCCTCGGCAAGCAAGCGATCGACGACGACAACAACGCCACCGCGCAAATGCTGGCCGCCCTGCTCGATTGGCCGCAAGCGACGTTCGCGTCGAAGATCGTGCTGGCTGGTTCGAAGGCGACGGTGACGCGCGAAGTTGATGGCGGTTTGCAGACGCTCGACGTCGATCTACCGGCGATTATCTCGACTGACCTGCGCTTGAACGAGCCGCGCTACGCGTCGCTGCCGAACATCATGAAGGCGAAGAAGAAGCCGATCGATGCGAAGACGCCAGCGGATTACGGCGTCGATGTCACGCCGCGCCTCAAGGTCACGAAGACCGCCGAGCCGGGCAAGCGCCAGGCGGGCATCAAAGTGAAGACGACGGCTGAACTCGTCGGCAAACTCAAAGAAGCGGGAGTGATCTAAGATGGCCGTTCTCGTTATTGCTGAGCACGACAATGCGTCCTTGAAGGACGCGACCAACAAAGTCGTCACCGCCGCGAAGGCGATGGGCGCTGATGTTGACGTACTGGTTGCCGGTTCGAATGCGGGCGGCGCTGCTGCTGCCGCCGCAAAGATCGATGGCGTCCGCAAGGTGTTGCACGCCGATGGCGCGACGCTGGCCAAGCAAATGGCTGAGCCGCTGGAAGCTTTGATCGTGCCGCTCGCTGCCGGCTATGACGCGATCCTCTTCCCTGCTTCAACCACGGGCAAGAACGCGGCGCCGCGCGTCGCTGCGAAGCTGGACGTGATGCAAGTGTCTGGCGTGATCGGCGTTGAAAGCGCGGATACGTTCGTACGCCCGATCTATGCGGGCAACGCGATCATCACGGTGCAGGACTCGCAGCCGAAGAAGGTTCTGGTTGTCCAGCCGACGGCGTTCAAAGCCGCTGGCAATGGCGGCAGCGCTTCGGTTGAGACGACGGCGGCGCCGGCTGGCCCGTTCAAGTCGGCGTTCGTCAGCGAAGAAATGGCAAAGTCGGATCGTCCTGAACTCACCGCTGCAAAGCGCATCGTCTCGGGCGGCCGCGCGCTGGGCTCAAGCGAAGAGTTCCACAAAGTGCTTGAGCCGTTGGCTGACAAGCTTGGCGCAGCTGTTGGCGCCTCGCGCGCTGCGGTCGACGCGGGTTACGCGCCGAACGATTACCAAGTCGGCCAGACCGGCAAGGTCGTCGCGCCGGAGCTCTACGTGGCCATCGGCATTTCGGGCGCCATCCAGCACTTGGCTGGCATGAAAGACTCGAAGGTCATCGTGGCCATCAACAAGGATGAAGACGCGCCGATCTTCCAAGTCGCCGATTACGGCCTGGTCGCAGACTACAAAACTGCAGTCCCAGAGCTGATGGACGAACTGACCAAGGCAGGCGTTTGACACGGCCCGCTCGCCCCTACCGGGCGAGCGGATTGCAAAGTCCTCTTGCGCCAGCCGCTACGCCATGCTGCACTGCAACAACAATTGCAATTCAGCGGCGCGTAAGCGCCTATGACGGTTAAGATGAGCAAGATTTCCACGGTCGGCGTCGTAGGCGCCGGGCAAATGGGCAATGGCATCGCGCACGTATGTGCGTTGGGCGGCTACGATGTGCTGTTGGCGGACGCGGACACCGCGCGCATCGACACCGCGATCCAAACCATCACCAAAAATCTGACGCGCCAAGTTCAGCGTAACACCATCAAGCAAGCCGATATGGATGCTGCGTTGAAGCGCATCAAAGGCGCGGCGAACTACGCCGCACTCGCGCCGTGCGATTTGGTGATCGAGTCGATCGTCGAGCAGGACGAAGCAAAGCGCAAAGTGTTCTCGGATCTGAAATCCGTGCTGCGCCCGGATGCAATCCTCGCGTCAAACACGTCTTCGATTTCGATCACGCGCCTCGCGGCGGCGACAGATCGCTCGGACAAGTTCATCGGGCTTCACTTCATGAACCCGGCGCCGGTGATGGAGGTCGTCGAAATCATTCGCGGCCTCGGCACCAGTCAAGAGACGTACGACACCTCGGTCGCTTTCATTCAAAGCCTCGGCAAGAACATTGCCAACGCCGAGGACTTCCCTGCCTTCATCGTGAACCGCGTTCTGGTGCCGATGATCAACGAGGCGGTTTACACCTTGTACGAAGGCGTCGGCTCGGTTGAAGCGATCGACAAAGCCATGCGCATGGGCGCGCACCATCCAATGGGCCCGCTCGAACTGGCGGACTTCATCGGTCTAGATACGTGTCTTTCGATTATGCAGGTGCTGTACGAAGGCCTCGCGGACTCGAAGTATCGCCCGTGTCCGCTACTCGTAAAATACGTCGAAGCCGGCTGGCTTGGCCGCAAAACCCAACGCGGTTTCTACGATTACCGGACCGATCCGCCAACGCCGACGCGCTAACGCCGTCGGTGTTTTGATTTACTGAACATCAAGAAGATGCGCGGGAGCGCGGGCGTTCTGCCTGCGCTCCCAACGCGATGCGCCTCACAACGCGATCTGCGCTATCAAAACCGCGCCTTGAGCCACGTACGCCGCAACGGCGATCGTGAAGGCGCTGCCGATAACGAGTTCGAGCAGCGTAATTGCAGTGCGCATGAAATTCCCTCAGTTGCGCGAACAAGTGCGTTCGCAGCGCGGAGATAGGCGCCATTCGCGACACGAAAATGGCCCGCGCATTAAATGATGGTGACATTCACCACGAGCGGCGCCGCGCTTGCATTCTTGCCACGTGACTAAGGGGACACGGCGCAATGAACATTGGCGCGACTGGCACTAATCCACTGCTTTTTCTAAGTGCTCGCGCGCAAAACAGCGCGCCGAGCACGCAAAACTTCGCGCCCGGCACGAACGGCTCGGCAAATTCTGCCGCTCCGCTGTCGATTTTGCCTAGAAGCTCGGCCGTCCAACTTTCGTTCGACAACATCATCGCGCTGCAGAGCTTGATCGATCCAGAGCCACCACAGCTCGAGGAAATGAGCGCGACGGA
>JAPLOL010000058.1 GCA_026400735.1 Alphaproteobacteria bacterium
ATCCCCACTCAGCTGCTGCAGCGCAGCCACGACACGGCTCATCTTCGAACCGTTTGAACCCTTCACCAGAACGATGTCACCCGATTGAAGCGAACTCGCAATAATCGGAATCAGTGCGTCTGATGTTTCGGCATAGCCGCCGCGACGCGACGCGGGAAGCGTCTCCATGAGCGCGGCCATGCGCGGGCCCGCCGCAAAGACAAGATCGATACCCGCTTGTTCGAGGGGTTGCGCGAGACCGGCGTGGTATGCGCGCTCTTCAGGTCCGAGTTCCAACATATCCCCAAGCGCGACGATGCGGCGCCCGCCAGCGCCGGGCTGACGCGCGGCGAGTGTAGCGATCGCCGCGGCCATCGACGCCGGGTTAGCGTTGTAGGAATCATCCACGAGCATGAACGGACCGAACGGCGCCGCCACTTGCTGCGCCACGCCGCGCCCATCAACCGCGCGCAAATGTTCCAGCGCGTGCGCTGCGGCTTCAAGATCAGCACCAACCACTTCAGCAGCCGCAAGCGCCGCGACAGAGTTCAGCGCCCAGTGCGCGCCTTCAACGCCGACGCGATACTTGATCAGGCGTCCAAGGATTTCGGCTTCCGCGTTTGAGCCTGTCGCATCCATGTCCCAATGCAGCAAGCGCGCTTCGCACACGGCGTCACGGCCGAAGCGAACGAGATTGGCGCCATTGCGTTCAGCAGCCGCGATCAGACGATCAGCATGCGGCGCTTCGTTCGGCACAATCGCTGAGCCACCCGGTTCAAGTCCAGCATAGATATCGCCCTTCTCGTCAGCGACGGTTTCGAGCGAACCGAGATTCTCCACATGCGCCGGCGCAATCGTGGTGACGAGCGCAGCGTGTGGCTTGACCAGCTGCGTGAGCGGCAAGATCTCGCCGCGATGGTTCATGCCGATCTCGAACACGGCAAACTGACTTTCGCGCGGCATGCGCGACAGCGTCAGCGGCACGCCCCAGTGGTTGTTGTAGCTCTTCACCGAACGATGCGTGCGCCCGCTGGCAGCCAAACACATGGCCAACGCTTCTTTGGTCGACGTCTTGCCGACCGAACCGGTCACAGCAATGCGCTTTGCCGGCGCGCGATCGCGCGCAGCCTCGCCGAGCTTGCGCAAACCTTCCAGCACATCCGGCACAGCAAGCGCCGCGCCTAAGCCTTCAACCTTGCGCGCATCCGAGATAAGCGCAGCGCTGGCGCCAGACACAAACGCTTGCGCCAGAAAGTCATGCCCATCGCGCACATCTTTCAGCGCGACGAAAAAATCGCCCGGCTCAAGCGAACGTGTATCAATCGACACGCCGTTGACCGACCATGACTCCGCATTGATCAGCCGCCCACCCGTCGCGGCTTGCGCTTCTTCCGCAGACCAAAGTTCGCTCGACATACTTCAGCTCTCCAGCGCAGCGCGCGCGACGTCTTGATCCGAGAACGGGTGCGTGACGCCTTTAATGATCTGCCCCGTCTCGTGCCCCTTGCCCGCGATCATCAGCGCGTCGCCAGCTTTCAGCATCGCAACAGCTTCACGAATGGCCCGCGCGCGATCGCCAATCTCAGTCGCATTCGGCGCAGCCTTCAAAATCTGCGCACGGATCGCCGCGGGATCTTCGCTACGCGGATTGTCGTCCGTGACGATCACCACATCCGCCTGTCGCGCGGCGATAGCGCCCATCTTCGGACGTTTGTCGGTATCGCGATCACCGCCGCACCCAAACACCGCAATGATCCGCCCCGGTGCGTGCGGGCGCGCAGCACGCAACAACACATCGAGACCATCCGGCGTGTGCGCATAGTCGACGAACACATGCCCGCCGCTCTTGCTCTGGCCGACATGCTCCATGCGGCCCTTAACAGGCTTGAGCTTCGCCATGGCGGCGAACACCGCCTCGGGCGTCTCGCCGAGTGACATTGCCAGCGTTGCAGCAGTTGTGGCGTTGATCGCTTGAAACTCACCGATCAGCGGAAGCTCAACCTTATATTCCTTTCCTGCCCAACGCAGGTTCATGGTCTGCGCGTTGGGTCGAGGCTGTATCTCGACGATCTTCAATCCGTGCGCATCAGCCCGCCACCCAGTGGTTACGACCTGGAGTGGTGGCGAATACACGTTCGGATGATTGAACGGATTCTGGGCACGCTTCTCGAAGGCCTCCGCTTCCGGGGAGTCCGCATTGATCACGGCGAAACCGGGATGCTTCACCGTCTGCCATATCTTCAGCTTCGCTTCGCGGTAGGCATCCATTGTCTCGTGATAATCGAGGTGATCCTGCGTGAGATTGAGAAAGGCTGCAGCGGCGAATTGAACTCCGCAAACCCTTTCCTGATCGAGGCCGTGACTAGAGACCTCCATCGCGGCGTGCGTTACCCCTTGATCCGTCAACAGCTGCAAGGTGCTATGAAGACTGACGGGATCGGCCGTGGTGTGACCGAGGTCGATCACACCACCTTCCCAGATAGCACCCAGTGTGCCGAGGCTCGCGGAGTACTTTCCTGTATGCGCCCAGATTTGCCGCAAGAAATCGACGGTCGAACTCTTGCCGTTGGTACCTGTGACGCCAACAAGTACGTCGGGCTTGCGAGGGAAAAAGAGTGATGCCGCCCCGGCAAAATCGGACCGCGGCGAGTCGCTGATAATGTGCGGGATGCCGGGGTCTGCGAGCAGATCGTCGCCCGATAGCACTGCAACGGCGCCATTTGCCTTCGCTTGGTCGATGTAATCGCGACCGTGAGCTGCAACGCCGCGAAGCGCTGCAAAAACAAAACCGGGCTTTACTTTGCGTGAGTCCGCCGTGATGCCGACGGCCTCGATCGCCTCGGCGCCGGCAGGCATTTCGCCATCGTCGGTGTGCGGAAACAGTTCGCCAAGTTTCATCCGCTCTCCTATCGCGCCGGGGCGTTCGGCTCCACACGCAAACCGAGCATGGGAGCGATGCGCCGGAGCGTCCGCGCCACCACCGGCGCGGCCACCAGGCCGCCCGTTTCGCCCGCGCCTGTATCATCAAGCGCAACGACAATCACGTAGCGCGGATCATTGGCCGGAAATACGCCTGCGAAAGAGGAGAAATTGCGGCTTTGATCATAGCCTTGCGCGCCGCCGAGCCGTTCGGCGGTTCCGGTTTTGCCGGCGACGAGCAAGCCTGGCACGTTCGCCGCGCGACCGGTGCCGTCTGTGACCACGGCGCGGAGATAGACCATCACCTGGCGCGTGACTTCGGGTGTGAATATCTGCGTTCGCTCGATCTGAGCGTCCGGCGCTAGCGCCAGGATCGTCGGCGCAACACGCGCGCCGTTGTTGGTGAACACCGTGTACGCGCTGGCGAGCGACACCTGGGTCGTCGCGAGGCCGTAGCCAAAACCCAGTCCCGCAACGTCGCGCCGCCCCTGCGCCGCCGGCGCGAGCGGCGCTTGACGGCGACCAAGCTGCAATGTCGTTGGTGACGTCAACCCAAGGCGCTCGAAGTAAGAACGCTGACGCGCGCCGCCGAGTCGAAGCGCCAACCGCGCGGCGCCGACATTGGAAGATCGCGTCAGGATATCGCGCAATGTCGCATAGCCGGTGATCGGCTCGTGATCCGCGATGATCGTGTTGTCGATTTCCAGCGGTTGGCTGAGATCGAACAATTCGCCGGACGTCGCCAGATTTTCCTGCAGCGCCATCGCGACCGTGAACGGCTTGATGGTCGAACCGAGTTCGTGAATGTCGCCCGCAACACGATCGCGACGCGCATCTTCAGACGAGCGATTGATGCGATTGGGATCGAAGCTCGGCCACGACCCTAGAGCCAGGGTCTCGCCAGTGCGGCCATCCAACAAAATCGCGGCGCCACCAGAAGCGTGCGCAGCGCGCGCGGCGGCATCGAGCTCAGTCTCCAACGCATACTGCATGCGCACATCGATCGAGAGTCGCACCGGGCGCCCCTCTTGGCCCGCCGCGCGGATTTCCTCGTCCAAGCCAAGCTCAACGCCCGCCTGCGGATTAAGATCGATGCCGGTGAAGCCGATCACGTGCGCGCCCAGCGCGCTTTGCGGATAGTCGCGATGATGCTCCGCTTGCACGCCAATGCCGCGCAGACGCAAAGCAACGACACGGTCGCGCTGCTCTGCCGTCAGTCCGCGTTCGAGGAAGACGGTGGTCTGCTCGGTATTGTTGAGACGGCGCAGCAGCGGCTCGCGCTGCAGCCCCGGAAAGTGCTGCATCAACGTATCGGCGGTCTCGACAGCATTGCGCACATGCGCCGGCTCCGCGGTCAGCGCCCAAGCACGTACAGTCGTGGCGAGCAGCACGCCATTTCGATCGACGATGTCGGCGCGTGGCAACGCCGTGGACGCGTTCGCACTTTGCGAGCGCGAAAGCGGGTCGCCCGAGAACGCCAGCTGCACCGCACGCCCAGCGAGCAACAGCAAAACAGCGAAAATGCTGAGCGCCAAGAAACGCACCCGGTTGCGCGCGGGCGCGGCTTCGAGCGGCGCTTGCGGCAACCGCTCGTGCGAAAAAACGCTATTCGGCCCGAGCGGCCTCACTCGCGGCCCTTCTGCTCTTGCGGCTGCGGCGCGGGCAGACGGCTCGCGATCTGGTTCTCAGGCAGCGCCGCGCTCTCGCTGCCGACAACATGTCCCAAGCGATCTTCATTCAATTGCTCGATACGCGCCGGGCTTTCCTGCTCGGCGATATCCGCACGCAGTTCGCGCACGCGCGCTTCGCGTTCAGCAACTTCGGCATTCAAGCGATGCACTTCGCTCTCAGTGCGCGCCGCATCGCTCTTGGCGCGATAAAGCCCGACCGCCAGCACCACGATCAGCAACCCCGCTCCGATCTGCAGCCAGCGCTTTAGTGTAACTTTTCCCATTCGGCCTCCGCCCGCGGCGCGAGCGCCGGCGGTTCGAGTTCTTCCCACGCCGGCGCATCCGTGCGCGTCGCCCAACGCAAGCTCGCAGAGCGCGCACGCGGATTGACCGCAGTTTCCGCATCACTGGAAACCGTTGCGCGCTTGCGATCGATGGCAAAGCTAGGCGCGCGTTCCGGCGGCAAGTCCGGCGCATAGCGCGAGCCACGTCCCTGCGCGTCGGCGCGCTCGGTGATGAAGTGTTTCACCATCCGATCTTCGAGCGAGTGAAACGAAACCACCGCAAGCCGACCGCCGGGCTTCAGCGCGCGCTCCGCCGCCGACAAGCCCCGCGCAAGTTCACCGAGTTCATCGTTCACAAGCATACGCAACGCCTGAAACGTCTTCGTCGCCGGATGCGTGCGCGCACCCCTCCGGCCGCCGACTGAATCCTCAACCAGTTTCGCAAAAGGCAGCGTGCGTGTGATCGGCGCAGCCGCTCGTGCTTGCACGATCGCGCGCGCGATGCGGCGGCTGTCGTCGTCTTCGCCGTAGCGATAGATCAGATCGGCGAGCGCGCCTTCGCTGAGCCGGTTCACGGCGTCAGCGGCGCTCAAACCATCCTTTTCCATCCGCATGTCTAATTCGGCGTCCTGCTGAAACGAGAAGCCGCGTTCAGCTTCATCGAGCTGGAAGGACGAGACGCCGAGATCGAACACGACGCCGTCCACCAATTCCTCAGCGGCTAGATCGCCAAACCGGCCTTGATGAAGCGTGAATTTACCTTTGGCTGACTCTGAAAGCTCCGCCCCGCGCGCTATCGCGTCTGGGTCACGGTCGAAGGCGATCACGCGGCAATTGGCGCGCGCCAGCATTTCGCGGGAATAGCCGCCCCCGCCGAAGGTCGCGTCGATGAAAAGCCCGCCGTCTGTCAGCGCCAACGCTTCCATGGCTTCAGCGAGCAGAACGGGCGCGTGGGACATGCTGTGTTTTGCCACGATTCACCGGCTGCCGCCGGAGAGAATCAGATAGTTCTCACCCGAAATGAGCAGGACGTAACGATGACCCTAATACCGCTCGCCGGCGCAATGGCGCCGTCGCAGACCGCGATCATCGCGCCCTCGCCCCGTGCCAAGGGCGCAAAGCCGGAAGAGATCTACCGCGCCTGGCTCGAAATCGCCGAGCAGCGCATCTCGGCCGAGCAGGTTCTGATCGGCGGCCACACCATCCAACCCGCCGAAGCGGCGTCGACCGCCAATGGCGCTTTGTCCTCGGTGCTCGGCTTTTTCGATACGCTAGCCGAACAAGTCTTCACCCGCTCAACCGACGTCGGCGAGCTTTCAAACTACATGGCCGGCGACGCCCGCCGCTGGCGCGACCTCCTGCGCGCGCTCCGCCAACGCAGCGCCGCCGCCAAAGATGCACCGCGTTACCATCAGCTCACACGAGCGCTCGCCGCCGCTGAGTTCGTCGCCTCCGAACCGATCGGCAACATCGAGCGCGAGGAATTCGCGCTGACCGACATCGGCGCCGATCTCGACGACAACCGCCTCTCCGCCGAAGTCAGCGCCAACTTCATCACGCGCCTTGCCGTGCCGAAAGCTACACCCAACGTCGCCGTCGTGCTGCGCGACGCCAACGGCGACGTCTGCGGCGAAGCGGTGTTCGCAGCACCAATGGCCGAAGCAAAGGGCGAGCAAACCAAGCTGTTCAACGCCACACTCGCCGCTAGCCGCGAGATCGCAAACGTGGAAATGAGCCTGACGCGCCGCTCGGCGACCTGAACGAGGTCGGAGCTAAGAGCTCTTCCCCATACTCACTTCGGCGCGGCGCAACCTGCGGGAGACCTGTAGGTCCTCCAGCGCAAACTCCGCTTCCGTATGCTTGTGCCGGCGCGCGTGACGCTCCGCATAGCGGGCGGCTCTATCCGCCAGCCAATGGAAATCTTCAAGAAATCCCATGCCGCCAATCAAACGATCACGTTGATGCAAATAGAGTTCAAGTCGCAAGTAGTTTTGCAGGATATGCCGCGCCCACGCCGCGATGATGATGTCTCGGTCTATTTGCCGTCGACGCGCCATGTAGCCAACCAGTCCCAGCAACTTGCTGATCTCAGTGCACGCGACCTGCTCATTGGGCGCTAAGTTCGCTGCGGAGATTTTGCCACCTTCGCATTTTTCGGCGAGCGATTTCACGAGGTGTCGGTGCTCGATTATGGAGGGATGCTCCAAGCGCTCGACAATGCGCAGTGTGTTCTCGAAGCGCTCGCGCCTACGGCCCAAGTAAAGTTGTACCAACACTGCTGCCAGGCCGAAGATACCGATCACCGCGCCAGGATCGAGTTGAACGTCTCCCATCGTCCCCTCCCACAATCTCAATTCAGCATGCGACTCCCATCACCCTTTGAAAATGCCAAACCGGCCCGTAAATACGCCTTTGACGGTTTTCGCCACGATCAACCGCTCGAACGCACCGAACTGGAAGCAGCCACGTCTGGCGCCTAAATGGATCGGATGACCGATCTCTCTGCCTTCCCGATCACGAAACGCTGGCCGCCAAAGCAGCCAGATCGGCTGCAGCTCTATTCTTTGACCACGCCCAACGGGGTGAAGATTTCGATCGCGCTTGAGGAAATGGAGCTGCCCTACGAGGCGCACTACGTCGACTTCGGCAAAGACGATCAAAAGACAACCGAATTCCGTTCGCTCAATCCGTATGCAAAGATTCCAGCGATCATCGATCCGAACGGACCAGGCGGGAAACCGCTGCCGCTATTCGAGTCCGGCGCGATCCTGCTTTACCTCGCAGAGAAGAGCGGCAAGCTGCTGCCAAGCGATCCGGCGCACCGTTACGAAACCATCCAGTGGCTCTTCTTCCAAACATCGGGCGTCGGCCCGATCTTCGGTCAGGTCGGCTACTTCCACAAATTCGCGGGCCGCGAGATCGAAGATAAGCGCCCGCTCGAACGCTATCGCGATGAAACCAAGCGCCTCCTCAAAGTCGTCGACGATCGCCTCGAAGGTCGCGAGTGGATCATGGGCGGCGAATTCACGATCGCCGACATCGCCATGATCGGCCCGGTCCGCAATCTCGTTGGCTATTACGGCGCGCGCGATCTGGTCGAGTTCGACAAACTCGCCAACGTGCCCGCGTGGTTAGATCGTGCGCTCGCACGGCCAGCGGTTCAGCGTGGCTTAACAATCCCGGCGAAATCGAGTTAGCGCGGCGGCGTCGAAGGCCAGCGCACGGTCATGATCAGCGACTCTTCTTCCGACCGATAAGAGTGCGCGATGTCCGGCCCGAACATCACGTAATCACCCTCGTTCTGCAGCAGCACTTCCTGCTCCGGAAACAGCAACACAAACCGCCCGCGAATGAGAATGTTCAATGTGCGCACCGGACTTGGCGGTGCCCACTCAGGCCGCGTCTCGCCCTTCGCGTGCGTCGCCCACTTCATCTCTACATCGTTCGTGCGCAACGGATTATCTTCGCCCGGCATGAAATGCCCGACGAACCAACCCCGCGAACTCGTCACCGGATCGCCTGCGTTTCCAAACACTGGGCTCATGCGCCTCGCGTCCCTGATAAAAATGCCAGTCGGCCTATAAGCCGGGTTCTGTACCGCTTGCGCGGTGACGACCATTCCTCTGGACCATACGTCGCCGCATGGTTCTCGCGACCAACCCGGACACGACGCGCGGACGCGCGCGAAGCTTGCGCTTCGTGTGTCCCTATTCGGTCTTGCTCCCGGCGGGGCTTGCCATGCCGCCTTCCTTACGGTCGGCGCGGTGGTCTCTTACACCACCGTTTCACCCTTACCTTCGAACCGAAGCTCTCCGGCGGTCTGTTCTCTGTGGCGCTATCCCTAGAATTGCTTCCGGCGGGCGTTACCCGCCGCCGTATCCGCGTGGAGCCCGGACTTTCCTCGAATGCTTGCGCACCCGCGGCCGTCCAGCCGACTGGCGAACACAGTATAAGCGTCGCGAACGGCGAAGCAACTTTGGGCCTACTTCACCATCCGGCTGACAGCGCTCAGCAAGTAACGCGTCTCATCGTCCATCGCGCCGCCGATGTCGCTCGGGCGGAAGCGACGTTGGAACGCGATGAGCGCTTCCTTGGTCGCCTCATCCATGTAGCCGGTTTGCGTCACCGGATAGCCGATGAACGCCAAATCCTGCTGCACTTCCGAGACAGGATCATCTGAACTCAACTGCATCGCCACGTGCTCGGGCCAGATCGAGACTCCCGCTTCGGCGAGCCGCTTCCACGGAAACTTCTCGCCAGGATCCGCCTTGCGCGCCGGCGCGATGTCAGAGTGCGCGACAACACGCTTTGGATTCAGCTCCGGCCAACGGCCGAGAATATCCTGCAGCAAAGCGATCACGCCATCGATCTGCGCGTCTGGAAATTCCGGCAGTTGGAAATCGTGCCCCCCGTTGACGATCTCGATGCCGATCGCGCGCGCGTTCACTTCGCCGTCGCCTTCCCAGCTTGAGATGCCCGCGTGCCAAGCGCGATGCTCTTCCGGCACGAGCGAATAAATCTGCCCCGCTTCATCGACGACATAGTGCGCGCTGACTTTTGGCAACGGTGCATCAGCTTGCACATCCTCGCTCTGCCACGGTCCAGGGTAGCTTCCAGCCACAGGCGCCGGATCAGTCAATCGCGCGAGTGCGATCTCGGCGTCCTGCATGCCGGTGTAGTGCAGCACCACAAGATCGACCGGGCGCGTGCGCGCATCGAAGTTCGGAGATGGCTTTTGGATGTAACGAGTCACGCGCAGACTATAGGCGCGTTATTTCCGCTTGGCTGCGGTTTCAACGACCCAGCCTTGCGGCGTGCGGTGCGCATCGAGAACGACCGGACCAGTCGCGGCGGCGGCGCGGCGGCGCGGCCAGATGCGCATGGCAAGCGCAGCGCCAGCAATCATCACGCCAACAACGAGCGCTGCAGCGAACGCAAACACGAACGCCAGCGCAGCTCCAATCGCGAGCGCCAGGAGCCCAGCCGCGCGCGCAAAGGCGCTCAAAGCGGCGGATCCAAAGTCGGCGGCGTTCGCAGTCATGGGCGGACAACTCCTCTGGTCGAATATGGATGCAAAACGTCCGCGATCAATGCGGCGCCCTTGCGGCGCGTTCCTGCCTTCGACAGCCACGCGATCATTTCGCGTTGACGCTGAGTTCTTCGCGTATTTTGGCGTAGGCGGCATTGATAGCCGCGGACTTTTGGCGCGCGATTTCCACAAATTCTGGCGGAGCGCCCCGTTGTGTCATCCGGTCGGGATGGTTTTCGGCTGCCGCCCGCCGCCAAGCGTGGCGCACTTCTTCCATCGAGGCGCCAGGCAACAAACCGAGGATCGCGTAGGGATCGCCAGCGTCGGGGCCGAGATTGGTCGCTTTGATGCGACGGAATTCCGTTTCACTGAACACAAAATGATGCGCGACTTCAGCGAGATATTTGAGCTCCGCTTCCGCCACGACGCCGTCGGCCAGAGCGATATGAAAGAGCCCGTCGAGCACGTCCTCGAGCAGGCAAGGCCGCGCGCGGTATTTCCGGCCGATCTGCTTTGCGTAGGAATCGAATCCTAAAACGGTTTGCTTCGCCAGCGAGAAGGCGCGGCGAAAGTGCTCCTCCTCACCTGGTGGCGGCCTGAACACCTGTGCAGCGGCGCGAAGCTCATCGTCCGTCGCTTCGCCGTCGGCTTTCGCCATCTTGGCCGCGAGGCCGATCACAGCGGCGGTAAAGCCGACGTCATTCGGGCGCGGGGCGCATTCTTCGTTGAATTCGGGTGGCTCGGCCTCGGGATCGAAGGCGCGTGCGGCCAATTCAACGATGCGGGACCAGACGGACATGCTCGCATTATCGCTCCGGCGCGAGCGCCGCGCCACCCCGTTGCGACGGTCATGAAACCGCAGACGCCCAACGGTGTTTATCGCTCATGACAATGTTCCAACGCCCCCTTCGCGCCGCTTTGCTCGCCGCCGCGTGCTTGCTCGCGCCGCAAGCCGCGATCGCGCAAAACGCTGATCGTTTCCTCATTGCTGAAACGCAGACGCCGAATCCGGAAGGCGACGTGCTCGATGTCGCCGCGGCGACTGGACAGTTCACGCGCTTCCTCGCCGCGGTACAGGCCGCCGGCTACGAGGACACGCTGCGCGGCGAAGGCCCGTTCACGATTTTCGCCCCAACCGACGAAGCCTTCCGGCAAATGGATCAGGCTGAAGTCGATCGCCTCATGCAGCCGCAAAATCGCGACGAGCTATTGGCGCTGCTCGCGTATCACGTCGTCGCCGATCGCGTGACGACTGAGAGCGTCGGCGGCCGCACGACACGACCCGAAGCCGCGAACGGTTATCGCGTGACGGTGAATGGCCGCGACGGGTTGCGCGTGAATGATGAGTTGGTCGTGATGCCTGACATCAACGCCTCGAACGGCGTGATCCAAGGCATCAACCACGTACTTTCGCCGCCCGTGCTTGTCGCGGACGCTCGCACAAGCGATAGCGGACGCTAGGCGCTCGGCGGCGGCTCACCGCCGCGCAGCGTTGCGACTTCAGCGCGAAGCGCACGCAATTCGTCAAGGATGCGGCGCTGAAGGACAGCCGCGTCCTCCTGCGCTTCTTGAATAACCTCGACCTCTTCCTGCACCTCTTCGATCTCGTCCTTAAGTTCTTCCTGCGGGGCTGCCTGCACCGCTTCGACGATCACGCCGATAAAGAGATTGAGCACTGCGAACGCCGCGATGATCGTGAAGCCGATCACGAACACCCACGCATAGGGATTGTGGCCTTGCAAGCGCGCGATGGTGTCGCCCCAACCGTCAAATTGCGAAAGCGCGAAGAGCGAAATCAGCGACGCGCCGAGATCCTTGAAGCCAGGATCGGTGTGAAAGAGCGTAGTGCCCATCACCGCCGCGATGTAGAAAACGACGGAGAGAATTGCGAACGACGCCAAGATACCGGGCATCGCGCCGAACAACGCTTCAACGACACGCCGCATCTGCGGCACCGCGCTCACAAGACGGAACACCCGCACCACGCGCAGCGTCCGCAACGCAGAGATCGCGGGACTTACTGCAATGTAGCTCAGGCCGACGACGATAACGTCGAAGACATTCCAGCCATTCCGAAAATACTTGCGCGGGCCTTGCGCCAAGAACTCGAACACAAGTTCGCCGGTGAAGATGAAAAGGAAGTACGTGTTCCAGTCATCAATTTGATGATGATACGGGCCAGCTTCACCGAAGTGCGCGTCGTAACCCAGGATCGCGGCGTTCGCGATGATGCAGAGAAGGATGAACGTGTCCCACAGCCAATTGCGTGTGAGCCAGTGAAACAGCGGAATACCTTCGCGGTTTCTCGATTTTGATTTTGATTTCGGTTTGCGCGGCGCGTCCGCTGTTGCGGTTGTGTTGGCCATCGTCCCCTCCACACCGGCAGTCCGCACGGCGACGCGCGGAAACTAGCGCGGCTGCAAACCCGATGGAACGGCGCTCGCCCTAATCTGCTGGTGTTGTGGAACTGCGTCCCGCATCGGCAACAATCTTTGCGATCGGTTCCATTTTCGGCGCGGCGCTCCGCGTCGGTTGATTGATCGACGCGTAGTGCCGATCGCGCAGAAATCCTGGGAACACGCGCCGTATCGCGTGGATCCATTGGCCGTCTGGACGTTTCGAAGTCATTTCATTCGCGTCCTCTGACGCGGCGCAAGAGTCTGATTTAATCGGGGTCCGATCGCTCCCAGACGCTGGCAAGTAAACCCTAACTCAAACGATCGCCATGTCGAGACTTAACTTACAACTTATATTTGGAATAACACGGCACTTTACTAGTGTTTATTACGTAACGTCTGTTTTGTCTAATTCGCCGAAGGCTATTACTTACAAAACGTCACATGATCCATACTAGGGAACAAATGCCCATCATACTCATTGTTAGCATTGGGACTTAGATTATCGTCGAGGGGCCCATGAGTGATCTCACACGCGCCGAACGCCTTCAAATCATGCTCACGCCTGATGAAGTGCGAGCGCTAGATGATTGGCGTTTTAAAACTCGGATGCCGAGCAGAGCTGCCGCTGTGCGCGAACTCTTGAAGCGCGGCTTAGCTGCTGAAGGCTTCGAGATGGCCGCTTCAGGTCAAAAGTCAGAGGATTTCGGCGTCACACACGGCAACGCAGATTCAAGGCGAGCCCGGAAACCCGACAACTCAGAAGGCTAGCTGAGTGGGATCGACGCCTGCGACAGCGACGCGCCGTCGGTTTCGTGCAGCATCGCGGTCTGCTGGACCTGCTCGGCGCGCGCTTGCTCGGTCAGCATGTTCAAGATGAAGCCCTGAACGCGGTACGTACGCCCGCCCCAGTGACGGCCCGGCACGTTCCACACGCGCACTTCCGACCAATCACCAGCTTCCGACACATCCATGATCGGCACGTCGCGCGTGATCTCGCCGCCATTCAACCAATTGGCGTGATCGACGATGACGAGGCGCGGTGAGACTTGCTCTTTCACAACGGCGACGTGGCCGCGTGTATTGGTATTATAGCCGTGCAGCACCATGACGGCGCCTTCGGTCGGCGCTTCAGCGGTTTCATAGCGGCCTTGCGCTTGAACCCACCAGGTGTTGGCATTGCCGTAAATTTCGACGCCGGACTCGCGGCGCGCAAACGGCACGCACTGCAAGCGCGACCGGTAATTGGTCACGCGCGCGATCGGCTCGTACGCTGCGTCTGGCGCACGCTCAAACGAGCTGGGCGCAAACACGGCGTGTTCGGATGGTCCCTCGGTCACCGTCGGGTCGATCGCGAGATCGAGCGACAACGGCGTCAGTGCTTCCGCTTCAGACGGCAGGCCGGCAAAGCCGGTGACCGCAGCGGCCGCTACGAGGAGCGCGCGAGAATCAAACATGCTCTTACGAGCCTAGACGAGCTTCTGCCCCAATCTGGGACATAAAAAGCCCTGCCGAGGTTAAGAAAAACCTAAACGCCCAGCTGAAGAAATGGAAAGGTGAGTGTTGGTATGGTAAACGAACCCCTCGAAGACTAGATCTTGTTCTAGTCTTCGCCCCAGACGTTAACTTTAGTCTTGGCGCGGCATCAATAAAGCTTAACGCGGGAACTTTCAGCTCATCGCGGCCTGGAGCTGGAACGGGTGGATGAATCCGTCGGCGCTATAGACGCGAGCGCCCCAGTGGCCGCCGGGGATGTGCCAGACCCTGACCTCGGTCCAGTCATTGTTGGGCGAAACGTCCATGACAGGCACGCCGCGGCTGATTTCGCCGCCGTTCAGCCAATTGGCCTGGTCCACCCGGATAACCCGGCTGGAATCGATATGAGTGACGACCGCGACGTGTCCACGAGCGGTCGTGTTGTAGCCGTGAAGCACGAAAACCGAGCCAAACGCCGGCACATTCGACCGCGGATAGCGGCCGGCGGCCTGGGCCCACCAGGTATTGGCGTTACCGAAGATCTCCACGCCCGAGGCTTCCCGGGCAAAGGGCACACACTGAAGGTTTGCCGCGTAATCGGTGACCCGGGCGTCTTCGCCGTTAAACTCCGGCAGCCGATCGTCGACCGCCGGACGGCCATAGCCGCCAGCGGTGATCGGCGCAGGCGTCGTCGCGCATGCCGCCAGCAACGCCGTCATGAGCCCGAGGCAAAAAGCCCGGACCGGACCGATGTTCTTCAATCCCGCCATTCCGGAGCCGATCCTAATCCAAGCTAGTTGGCATCCCGTGAATGAGGCCTGCCGCCGCATGCGGTATTATAAGCCGCCGAGCGCAGCCGCTTGACCCCAGCAGGCAAACCGCGCCACCCAAAGGCGTGCCCCTAAAGCATCCCCGCCTCATCGCCCGCCCCTGTTTCCAGCAGGACCTTCGGTTTGTGCAGCTCATTTATGGGCACGCCGTCGAAACGGGCACCGGCACGTTCGAAATCACGGCGCCTTCGCTGGATGAGATAACCGCGCGCTGGTCCAACATCGTCGATCGCGGCTGGCCTTTTATGGTCGCCTCGCCGCCCGAAGACATGAGCCGCGTCCTCGCCTTTGCTTACGCCGTTCAGTATCGAGATCGCGCCGCGTACGAAAAAACCTTCGAAGTGTCGGTGTATGCAGCGCACACATCCGCGCGCATCGGCGCCGGATCAGTCGCGCTTGCTGAAGTGTTAACGAGCCTGCGCACCGATGGCGCGCGCGAAGCACTCGCGTTTATCGGCGACAGTTACAACGCCGCGTCGATCGGATTGCATCGCAAACTCGGCTTTCAGCACGCTGGAGTGCTGAAGAATGTCGGCGAGAAGTTCGGCAAACTCCTCGATGTCGTCGTGATGCAGCGCACACTGACGGCCGCAAAACCGCCCGGCGAAGCAACGGAAACCTAACAAACACCGCCCTTCGCATTCGCACACTGCTAATCAACTGCGTTTTGCGCCCACAAGATTTAGCGATTCAGTAACCTTACTTACGTGATCCTCATACTAATGGGAGGTAGATCGCGATGCTTTTACGCAAGCTCGTGGTCGTTGGTTTGGTCGGGTTTGTAAGTTTCGCCGCTAACATCGCAACCGCCGAAGATGCGGTCGATCCAGGCGCATCCAGCTACGCAATCGACGGCGTAGACCTGGTTGATCCTGGACAACCACTTTCTAGTCGCGTTCAGCTCAGAGCCAGCGAAGGCTCCAATCGTTTCAGCAGTCTTGCTCCGTCCGAGCCCACCTATTCCGGGCGTAGCAACCAACGTGGTTACGAGTTCGAATTCGTCGGCCCCGGCATGTCCGGTCTGAACGTGTCGTTCGCGCAGCGCGGTGGTCTTGGCTTTAACGATCAAGGCGACATCGACCGGCAAAGCCGGGCGTCAGAATTGCGCTTGGGCCGCGGCCTAGGCGTGGAGCGCAGTCAGCCTTCATCTGAGCCAACTTGGTACTTCTTCGCCGCGTCGGAAGACGAAGCGTTGACTTGGCGCCCTGGCGCTCGTCGCGATTTTGGCAGCTCCGGCGGCCCCTCTTTCGGTCTGCAGGACCGGGTTGAGATCGGCGACATGCAAGCCGGCATCACCTACGAGCGTTACGGCGTTCAGGCCTCTCTGGCCTACGTTGAGCGCGAATTCACGGTCGTCAGCGGCGCTCAGTCCTTCACACGGGACGACAGCTTCGCCGGCTTAACCATCACGATGCGGCACTAAAACTGGCTCCGGACGGGGGAAACGCCCCGTCCGGACCAACAAACACTTAACAGCGCGCGGAACATGTGGCAGCCAATATGCATTGCTGCTTCGGTAAGACACTTCGAGGCTGTGATGGGTGGATTGGTAAACAACCGGACGGCATTGCTCGCAGGCGGGGCGCTCGTTGCTGCGCTGTTTGGCGCGTCTGTCGCCGCCGCCCAAGAAGCTCCCGCTTCCGCTCCTAATCAACATGCCGCCACCGAGGCTGGCCAAGTCGATTTCACCGATACCCAAACCGTACTGCGCCGCTCCAACGTTTCGGTTCGAAGCGATGTCGCGCAACGCTTTGGCCCTGCCACCGAGACACAAGAAACGACCCAAGGTCCGCGCCGCGTGGAAGTTGAGTTCGCTGCCGGCGATGGCGATCTCGACGTATCCTTCGCGCAGCGCGCTTCGCTTGGCGCGGGCTCTGATGGCGACATCAATCGCGCTGGCCGCGGTTCGGAAGTCCGCATCGGCCGAGGGCTCGTCGGTCGCGACGAGAACCAAAATCCGCAATCCACGTCGACCTACATGTTCGTCGCCTCCGATAACGAAGCGCTGACTTGGCAGCCTGGTCAGCGCAGCGAACTCGGAAGCCAAGGCCCCTCCCTGCAACTGCAGGATCGCGTGCAAGTTGGCGACATGTCTGTTGGCGTCACTTACGAGCGCAACGGAGTGCAAGCTTCGCTGGCCTACGTCGAGCGTGAGGAAGCCACGACAGTAGGCACACAGACGTTCAATCAAAATGAGAGCTTCACCGGCCTCACTGTGACGATGCGTCGGTAAACGCGCACGGTCCTTGCAAACGCAGGGACATGACTACGCTCCGCCAGCAAATCATGATCAAGCGCACCTTGCGCAACCTGCGCACGTGGGCGCCGCCAATCTCTATTGGCGTGATCATCGGTGTGCTCGTCTACTTCGCCTTTGAAAAACTTGATGAGCAGCCTGCTCAAACTCATGCAGCCGAAATATCGTCGCGGCCGGTGCAACGCTCGACACGCATCCAACACTCATCGCGTTTGGCAGCCGCGTCGATCGAGCAAGAGTCGGTGCGCTACGAGCCGGCCCGGTACGAGCCCACCAAGCGTGAGCAGCGCCGCCGCGAGCCTGTTGTGAGCACAAGCTACCAGCAAAGGCCCTATAGAAATTGCACGGAGGCGCGCGCCGCGGGCGCGGATCCCGTTTTAGCCGGCACGCCAGGCTACGGCGAACATCTTGACGGCGACCACGACGGGATCGGCTGCGAGCCGTATTATCACTAGCTGAAACGCTAGACCTGGGCGCCCGCTCCCGGCATGGTCCCGGCGCTGAGGGTGAGACGTGGGCGCAGGAAAAATAACCACCATCGTTGCGGTCGATGTCGATGGCTTTTCGGCCATGGCTGAAGCCGATGAAACTGGCGCGATCGCCGCGGTTGCGCGGCTGGGTGAACGCTGCGCCAAGATCGCCTCTGAACATGGCGGCCGGATCTTCAATACCTCCGGCGATGCGGTGATGATGGAGTATTCAAGCGCGTTCGGCGCCGTGCACGCGGCGCTCGATCTAGCGGCCACATCCGATCCGCCGATCCGTATCGGCGTCCATACCGGCGAAGTCTCGCCGATGCCGACCGGAGATCTGCTCGGTCACGGCGTAAGTGTCGCCGCGCGTTTACAAAAGCATGCGCGGCCCGGCGTTGTGATCGTTTCCGATGATACCCGCAAAGCGCTGCGCGGCCCGCTCGTCGATAAGCTGACAGCCAAAGGCTCCATCAAGCTTGAGAAGATGGACGAGAGCATCGCCATTTATGAATTGGCATCCGAAGCAAGCGCGGGTGTCAAAAGGCCTTGGACGCGTAAGAAGATCATGATCGTCGGCGGCGGCGCGGCTGCCGTTGTCGTCCTGCTTGGCATCCTCGCCTGGCCCCTTCTCAACCACGAACCGCGTCCGCGCGCCGCCGTACTTTCGCTCGCGGCGACAGATCGCGATCTTCAAGGCATTGCAGAAGGCGTCGCTGAAGATGCCAATACTGCGTTGCGAGCAGCCGGGATCGATACCGTCGCGCGTGAAAGCTCAAGCGATGCGCCGCGCGAACAATTGCTCGATCGCGCACGAGGCTCTGGCGCAACGTTCGCGTTGGAAGGCTCGGTTCAACGCGCCGATCGCACCGTAAGCATTACGGTGTCAGTCGCGCGCACTGCCGATCGGACATCGTTGTGGTCGGAAACCGTCGAAGGTCCTATTGAAGCCGCGCCGGCGCTTCGCCAACGCGCGGCTTCCCATGGTGTGAACGCGCTAAGCTGCGCCTTACGCGCCGGCGCAACCGCCCCCGCTGACGCATACGCCTTACTTCTCGGTGCATGCGCCCGCCGCGACGATCACGACGCGCGCGGACAGAACCGCGATGCGCTGTCGCAAGTTGTGGCGCGCGCGCCAGATCTTGCGCTTGCTCGCGCAATGTTCGCCGCAGAATCCGCGGCCCTCCTCGACACGGCCTCAGAACCACAACGTCAGCAATTGCGCACCGATATTCACGACAACGCCGATCGGGCGTTGCGTCAGGATCGCAGCTTGGGCGAGGCCTATATTGCGCTTGAGCGCCTCGAGCCGCGCCGGCGCTGGGACGCGCGCGAGCGCACGCTAGAACAGGGCATTCGCGAAGACGAACGCAACGCGGCGCTTAGCGCTGAATATTCGGCGATGCTGTTCGAGGTTGGCCGCTTTGACGACGCACTTGCTTACGCACGAAACGCCAGCACGCTCGATCCGCTCTCGCTTAACAAGCGCACGACAGTGGGCTCGATCGTGCTTCAAACCGGCGATGTTGAAGCCGCGCGCGATACGATCGGTCAGTTGGAAGACGCGGCCCAAGACGATACCGCACTTTGGTTGTTGCGCCTGCGCGTCGCTTTTTGGAGCGGCTCCTATGACGACGCATTGGCACTCATCAACGCACCCGCCTCACAAATCCGCTCTACGCGCGCGCGCGAATGCTGGCGCTACGCTGTCGAGGCTATGAGATCACAAGAGGGCACAATCGCGCGCGCCGCGGCGGTCCGCCAGATCGTGAACTGCAGCAGCAGCGGAGATCTGCCGACGGCTCAAACGCTGATGCAATACTCGCGACTCGGCATGCTGGACGAAGCCTTTGCACTCGCGCGCGAACGTTTCGGCGACGAACAACGCGGCGGCGAGGATGTGCTGTTCGGCGAGGCGACCAGAGCGATGCGCGCCGATGCCCGCTTCATGCCGCTGATGCGCGATTTAGGACTGCTCGCCTACTGGCGTCTCAGCGCCCATTGGCCAGATTTCTGCCGTGACCCGAGCCTGCCCTATCGCTGCCAGGCCGAGGCTCAACGCCTGCGTTGACCTATCCACAGTCCGGGTGACCTCAGGCGCTTACCCCAGGCCTGAATCGCTGCATGGTCTGCGACCGGGCTGGTAACCTTTCTTAAACGAGACTCAGCCCCAGATACGCCAGATATGGTGGCAACCGGCCGCCAAAACCCCTAAATCTAGGGTTACGTTCTGGCTTCGAAAGGGAGTGCGCGAATGGCTGGCGATAACGGGGGCAAGGCTTTGACGGGCCTCCGCACACCTTCGATTGGCTACAAGCCGTTCCGCTATCCGTGGGCGTACGAGTTTTGGCGTCGCCAGCAGCAGGTTCACTGGATTCCGGAAGAAGTCCCGCTCGGCGAGGACGTGAAGGATTGGGCCTCCAAGCTCAACGACGGCGAACGCAACTTGCTGACGCAGATCTTTCGCTTCTTCACGCAAGCCGATGTTGAGGTGAACGACAATTACATGGAGCGCTACTCACGCGTCTTCAAGCCGACCGAGATCAAGATGATGCTCGCGTCGTTCTCGAACATCGAGACGGTTCACATCGCTGCGTACGCGCTGCTGCTCGAAACCATCGGCATGCCGGAAACCGAATTCGCGGCGTTCATGGACTACCAGGCGCTGCGCGATAAGCACGACTACATGCAGAAGTTCGGCGTCGAAACCGAAGCTGACATTCTGCGCACGGTCGCGATGTTCGGCGCCTTCACCGAAGGCCTGCAGCTTTTTGCGTCGTTCGCGATGCTGATGAACTTCCCGCGCTTCAACAAGATGAAGGGCATGGGCCAGATCGTGACCTGGTCAGTGCGCGACGAGAGCTTGCACTGCGAAGGCATGATCAAGCTCTTCCACGCCTATGCGAAGGAAACCGGCGCGCTCACGGATGAAGTGAAAGCCGATATTATTGAGTGCTGCCGCACTGTCGTCGAGATCGAGGATCGCTTTATCGATCTCGCGTTCGAGATGGGCCCGGTGCAGGGCATGACGGCGGACGATATCAAAAAGTACATCCGCTACATCGCTGATTGGCGCTTGGGTCAGCTCGGCCTGGAAAAAATCTACGGTGTCGTTGAGCATCCGATCCCATGGCTGACGGCGATCCTCAACGGTGTTGAGCACGCCAACTTCTTCGAGGCGCGCGCGACTGAGTATTCGAAGGGCGCGACCAAAGGCGATTGGCACGGCGATAGCGGTGTGTGGTCGAACTTCGAAAACATGCTCGAAAAGCGCAAGACCGCAGGCGGCGCGAACTAACGGCCTTTCTATAAATCGAAGCGAGCGCGGCCCCTTATCAATGGCGGGGTCGCGCTTTTCGTTTGGGCTTAGTCCAACAGTTTGTCGCGCAGCACCGCGCGCTGGGTTTCGCCGACGCCGAGAACGTCGCTCATGTATGAATCGGCCGAGCCGTACTTTGCGTTGATCGCGTCTAGGGCGTTGCGGAGATAGCCGACTTCGACGCCGAGCATCGGGCGGAGCGCTTCAGGATCGAGTTTGCGCGCGAGGCGGTCCTCCATGCGCGCTTGAATTTTCGGCATGCGCTTTTCGAGATCGACGGCTTGGTTGGTGAAATCGTAGTCGGCGAAGACTGTCTCTTCATCGACACCCAGCGCCATCAGAGTGAGCGCGCAGCCGATGCCGGTGCGGTCCTTGCCTGCGGCGCAGTGGATGACACCGGCCCCACCCTCGGCGAGCTCTGTGAACCAATCGCGATAGAGGCGGATCAAGCGAGGGTCGAATGGGATCTCTTGATAGAGGCTCATCATGTAGGCGCGCGTTGAGGCGGGACTGAGATCGCTTTGCAGCAACGCGACCAAGTGCGGCGGGAGCGCGACACCTTCGGCGCCTTCGTCGTTGACGAAGGTGCGTGTGGTTTCGCCCGGCCATTTGTTCGGCTCGTGCCGGCGCTCTTCTGGGCGGCGGAGATCGACAAGGAAGCGGACGTTCATGTCGTTGAGGCGCGCTATGTCGGCATCAGACGCATCGCTGAAGGCGGCGGAGCGCCAGAGCTTGCCGCGCACGACCTTTGCGCCGTCGGTGGTTTCCCAGCCGCCAAAGTCGCGGAAGTTGAGGACGCGTTCGAAATCGATCAGGCGGTCATGGGTCATTTGCCGAGCGTGATGGCGCATTGGGCGCGGCCCGTCAAAGCGACGATTCAGCGTAGTCCGAGCTTTTTCATCTCGGCTTTCGAGAGTTGGCGCTTGTCGCACGCATAGACACCGTGACGGTTGTAGAGCTTTTCGCCGCCAAGCGTTGAGAGCCTCGCGCGTTTTACGACATCCACGTATTGAGCGCTGGCCGGGGTGCGCGCGAGCTTCACTTCCCACCAAACGTCGTCGAAGAGATGAAGCTGCGTTTTCTCGTCAATCACGCGCATGCGCTTGGCGAGCTCCGCCGCCTCTTTGATTTGCGCCGCGCGCCAGCGTGCGCCGGCGCGTTGGTAGTGCTCGTTCTTGCGCAGCAGTTTCGTGCGCGGGTGCACGTAGTAGAGGCAATAACTTTCGGTCAGTGGCCGTTCACCGCCCCACCGGTTCGTGGCCATCATCACACCGGCGCGTGTGCGGGTTTTGGTGGCGACGAAATCTTGCAAGTGATCGCGCACGTGCTGTTGCACGGTTGAGGTCGGCTTCAGGTGTTCACTGATTTCGGAATAGACCTTGTCCCAAGGGCGGCCGATGTTTGAGGCAAGATAGCGCTTTAGCGGATTGAGCGTTTCGTTGAGGTTTTTGTCTTTCTGCGGACGGCGCATCGGCTCGCGCGCGCCTTTGGCTTTGATCGGCTCGCCATCATCATCGACAAGCGTGCGCGTGCGGCCCGGGCGGAGACCCGCGCGGGATCGGCCCGTTCGCGGCCGCTCGACGATCACTTTGCTCATGTCCTTACGCACGGGGCGCGCGGTTTAGGCGCGCATGCAAAGGCGAGCAAGTGGAATGTGAGTAAGACTTAGGAGGAATCCGCGCAGACGACGGCGGGCGCGAGACGCGCAGGCGCGGTGTCGTGTGGCGGCCGCGTGGCCGTAATGGCGCGCAGACGATTGAGCCCGCGTCGTGCGCGAACGCCGATGCAATAGGCGAACGCATCAAGGTTTCGGAGCACGTTGACCAGCAGACCGAGGCGCTTAAGAGGATCGCGCGCGTAGAAGAGTTTACGCAGGCGCGCGCCGAAGATGGCGCGGATTTGTGAAGCCGGCGCCGTACGGTGTCTGAACCCTGCCCGCGTGTTGAATCGATCCGTGTGTGCCGGTGTTGGCGGCGATGGATGGGACAAAGCTGCACCGCACGCACGACCAGGATCGCGGCGACGGTTTGTGCGAGGTGATCGAGACCAAGCCAGCGCTGATCAATGTGGCGGTGGCGCACGCGTGTCGTGGTGAAGAGAAATTGCATCGTCCAGATGAGCAACAACATCGCCCAAGCGACGAGGCGCTTGAGGCGATGCTGAGTTACCGGGGATGGGACGAAGTTCACGCGGCGAGTGTAAGGCCGCTGCGGACGTTTTGGATTGATTGGCGGAAAAGCCTGCGATTTGCTTGATTTCGTTGGAGCTTGGTGTGGGATAGATCGGGCACCGTCCCCGCTATGTTACGCCACCACGAGACACTGCTATTTGACCGGCAAGCGTCATCTTTGTGCCGGACGCATCCATGGCTGGCACGCACTCGGGCCAAAGCCACGACGAGGCCAGATAGGACCAATCTTGCGCAATCGTCACACCTGTGCATCCTTCTACTTGGGAGGAGTAGCTGATGATGCGGTCCACGTTCGTTGCGCTGGCCTATTTGTGCATTTCCTCCGCAACAGCTCACGCCCAGCAGTCTTTGTGTTCAGTGGTTCGCGAAGTTGCAGACAATGCGGGCGATGAATTTGAGAGCATTCAGGGGCGCGTGCTGCGACAGAGCAGCTATTCCACAAATTACGCGACATCCTTGGTGCTTCCCGGCGCACAATCTTGCCGCATATCGCATCGCTCCCGCGGGATCAGTTATGCGTGCGAGTTCTCCGGCGGACCCTATGAGGCCAATGCGCTAGTCGGGGACATAAGCCGATGCCTTGGGCGAGCGCCGGAATTCGTCAACTCCGGCGGCGGAGCTTCAGCCTTCATCGAAACGGATCTCGTCGAATTTTCGATCAGCTATGAGAATGGCGACGAGGTCATTTTGGTCAGCGCAAGCCAGCCCTAGTCCCCGCTCAGACTCCGCTCGCTTCAGGAGGCGTTATTGAAACACAACATTCTCTCGCTTGCAGCGGCTCTGGTCGCCGGCGTCGTTTTGTCGACCATGCAATCGCAGGCGCAAACCGAGCGCGAATCCATGACGGCCTTCATGCGCGAATACGAACGCCTCGCGCTGGTCGAACTGCGCCGCATAACACCGGACGCCAAACTCCGCACATTCTATCTGGGCGAACTCGATTCCAGCGCAAGCTGCGATGCGTTTTTGCGCGACCTAGAGGGAGCCTATGAGCAAGACCATCGCCTTGCGCGCAGCGTCGACGCGAGCGCCGAGCAAGCACAAAGCAACATGGACGCTGCCGCGGCGGCAGGCATTCAATTCGAATACGCCGCGTTCGTCGGCGCATATGTCGAATTCTGTGACGACAACACAATCGTCGCCATCACCTGCGGATGCCGGGAAGCCAATTCTTCCTGCCTCGCGTATGGGGCGTTAATGCAAATGGACGCGATCTCCTGCCAATCACCTGCGACCCGCACGTTCAATCGCCTGGCAGACAGCGAACTGAGTGTCGCTGCAGACGTCTATGCGCGCCACCACAATAACAACACCATCGATCTTCGGAACCACTAGGAACGCAAGCCATGTCGCGATCGGCTTTCTTGGCCTTGGCTGCACTAACCTTCTGCGCACTTGCGGCAGGCGTGTACACGGCACCGGCGGTTGCGGAGACCATTCCAGGTACAGACATCGAGACCACGGACGCAGCGTCGTTCGAGCGATTGCTGATCGCCCGATCGGGCGCCTTTGAACAAACCTCTGGAATGACGTTTCGCGTCAATCACGGCGATCCCAACGGCGCACTCGAAACCGTCAATCCGGTCGTGCGCATATCTGTGAGCTTACGGCCCGCATGGAACGACCTGGTGCCCGGAGTGAACCAAACCTTACGGGCAATGACAGAAGGGTTGGGTCCCGGTGAACGCATTGCTGATGTGCCAGGAATTTCGACCATTCCCATCGAGGCCAATGTCCGCATCGAGCATGACGACATTTACATCAGCACTCTAAACGACAATGGGCGCGCAGTAATTATCAGCAACCGCAATCGTCGTTTTGAGACGCTGACCTTCATATTGAACTGCGATGCTCTTCAAAGAGTGCGCGCCATCCAACTCCGACGCGAAGGCCATTTGCTGTCGCTGGATCGCCTCGACCCTGTACGTGTGCCGTTTGGGCCGCTTCTGTTTCAAGATTCAGGTCAAAGGGATAGGTTCAGCGCACCAGGCGCCAACATCACACAACAATCCGGTCTTTTTGAAATTCGCTTCGAGCGACTGCGCACGGTGAGCTTTGATTATACCGGCCCCTTCTGGTCTCAGGGCCCCATGGAGGTCCAGACCAATGAATGAGGCCTCGCGCAGACGTTTTCTCGCGTGCGCGGGCGGGGCCTTGTTGGCCACGAGGTCAACGAGCAGCGTTGCGCAGGCGCCCGCATGCCGAACATGCGGGACTAACGGTTATCTCGCTGCCGCCTGCATTTCATACGCCGCGCCTGTCGGCTCTCGTCCTAATGAGCCGCGCCCAAATGAGTTTGCGTGCGCGGCCGTCCTTCCTTCTCACGATGTCCCCGAAGCGCTCGTCCGGGCGGTGAGGCGAACGTGGGAGATATTTTCAACGCAGCTTGGCACCCGGCCCGCGGTCTTTTTTTGCGCGACCTCATCGGTCGCGCTGCCTATTCCAGCGCAAGGCGCCGACTCTCAAGTTATTCTTTCGCCCAACGAACTGCGATCCTTCGCAGAAGACGATCCTTTGCTCTACCCTGCCGCCATCGCGCTCGTCGCGCATGAACTTGCCCATACATTTCAATTCAAGCACAACCTTTTTGCGACCCGCCACCCGATATACGGAGCGATGCCGCAAGAGCTTCATGCGGATTTTACCAGTGGGGCGATCGTTGCGGCGATGTCGGCGTTTTCGGAAATCGGCGCGACGCCAGAAGCGGCAAGCCGGCTCATGTTTCGCCTCGGTGACACTATGGTCGAATGTTGCGACCATCACGGCCTCGACCATCAACGCGAAGCAATGTTCCTGCAGGGCTATTTCCAATCATCGAACGCCGCACAGCTTGATACATTCCTCCTTGAGGCGGCGCAAAACATGCCGGCCCGTTGGCGCGATTCCAACTGAGAGAGCACCATGATCAACCGACGCGTAACACTTGCTGGCCTTTCGGCGCTCGCTCTTTCCAACGGCGCAGCGGCGCAAACGACCGACGCTGAAACAACCGAGATCATCCTCGATACCTTGGGTACAGACTTGGATTCGGTGGCTGGCTCCGGCGCGACGGCTACCGCGCGACGTGGTGAGCTCATCGCGCGCATCGCCGGCTGGACGAACGAACCTCCCCCGAGCGCTCCGACATGGCCCGCCTATGCGCGCTCACTAGACTTCATACCCAACGTGGCGGACGCGCCCGATCGCGCTGAACTGACACTGACAGGCGATGTGCTGGCGCAATTGTCCCGCCGTTTGGCCTTCAGGGCCAGCGATCGCCAAAAAACTATCCTCGCCATTCGCGGCGCTACGTTGGCAAAGACGAGCGACATCGGCAGTACGCTCACAAGCGTGCGCATCACTCGCGTCAAACCCAACCATCTCGATCTCAACTGCCTGATGGGCGTTTGGGACCGAGCCCAAGGCACAATCACGCTTTATCCAGGATCCACGGTTCCGGAATTCACGCACATGCGCGTCAATCTTGGCCGGATCGGGGGATGCAACATCTCGCCCCTAGGCTTTTACGAGTACGTGGTCGGCCTCCACGGTCGAACCAAAAGATACAAGCAACCCGGCGCGTTTCTACAGGGCCGAGAGGTCTTCGTTCTGCGCACCACGCACAACGCCGCCTACGATGTGAGTGATGCCGACTGTTATTGGGATCGCGGTTGGTTCGGCAACAACATGCATTCGGCAATCCTGCGGCGCACACCGAAATTTTCATCGGCCGGCTGCCTCGTCGTGCGAGGGTATTACGATCGCAACGGCTGGCTTCCGCAGGAAGATTTCGCGGCATTCCGTCTGACCGCGGGTCTTAGCGCGCGCACATCTCCTGATGCCGATTTGACGACGCCCGAGGACGGTCAGCGCGTTCAAACCATGCTGATCTCGTTTTCGGATCTGCATGCAGAGACGACCGGGCGCTTCGGCGCACGACGCTTCCTGCGCTACGGCTCATCGGGCGCCGACGTGCGCGCGTTGCAGGCACGCCTCGGGCGTACTCAGACAGGTTCACTGGATGCGGCCACCATGGAAGCATGGATCGCACGCCAACAAGCTGATGGGCGCCAGGAATATCCGATCGCGGAAGTTGTCTGAGCGTAGCTCGTTTATCGAACTTACCGCACTTGCACGTCGGGCAGACGTTTGTCCGGCTTTGATTTCTTCGTTAGGCGGCGACGGAATTCTTGAGTGGCGCGGGCGTTTTTTAGGCGCCGGTAGATGCCACTGAGTTTTGCGGGCGAGGCCATCACCTCGAATTGGGCGCTGAGTTCGGCGCCGGGCGTTTCGAGCAGCGAGACAATGACGTTTTGCCGGAACGCGGCTGGCGCTGCGGCGAGTACGGCTTGTACTGCGGTTTGCACGACGCGCGTGCGTGCGGTGTCGGCGAGGTTTAGGCGCAGTTCGAGCTTGGCGACTTTTGGTTTCATGTCGAGCAAGCTCTTGGACGCCTCGTACGCAACATCAACAATGCCAGGCGTGATGAGCGCGTGACCAACGCGGCCGACATCACCGAACGAAGGCAGTGGTGTGCCGTGCACCTTCTTGGGCAATGCGCGCGTAATGAGCGCCGCGCCCATGCCCCAAAGCGGGCGCACTTCGGCGCGCGCGGTTGAGGTTGGCGTGTCGATGAGAATTCTCGCCTTGGCGGGCAAGAAGTAGATCGCAAGCGGGATCAAAACCGCCAACGCGCCAGCAGCAATCCAAACGTATAACTCGTTCATCACCCAATCCCCGGCCGGAGATTAGGCTGAGGTTCGAGGCAAGACCAGCACATCCCACCGGGTCGGGGCATTTGCCGCGCGTGCAGTGAGCGGCATCCGCACACCGTTGTCAGACTGAGAATGATCGGCTTATATCGCGGCGCGTTTCATCGGTTGGGGGCCGTATATGTTTCGTACAATGCTCTTAGTCGCCTTGGCGACGCTGCTACTGGCTGACCCAGCCGCGGCGCGCGAACGGCGCAATCTCAACGTTTTGCAGGAAAGCGCGCGCACCGTTGAAGGTGGACGCGCTGTGAACGTCAGTGTGGCGCAGCCTGAACTAGGTGCGGCGATCAACCCGTCCAACGTGACGGGCGCGATGGGCGGCGGCTTGATCGGCGCAATGATCGACTCTTCGATACAAGCCAATCGCTCCGGCCAGGCGGAAGTCGGCATCACGCCGATCCGCGCTACGCTGTTCGATTTTGACGTCGATGCGCTGGCGATCGAGACAACTGATTCCGTGATTGAGGGCTTGCCCTGGTTCGGCGGCCAAGCCGCCACGTTCTCTCGCGACCCCTCGCCCTTCGCGAAGAATGCGGCGCTTGATGCGACGTCGACAGGACAAGTCGCGTTCTTCGACTACGGGTACGAGATGTCGCCGGATTTTTCCTCGGTGCGAGTGAGCGTTGGCGTGACTATCGCCAACAAGGTTGACGCCGCTGTGCGACGGCCAGAGCAGAGATTGCAACCTCGCTATCTGGCGTATTCGCAAGTTGTCACCAGCGTGGTGCAGTTGCCGAACGCAACCACGGCTGAGGAAAACTCAGTGCGTTGGGCGGCGGACGATGGCGCTTTGGTGCGCCAAGGTCTGAGAGCCGCGTTTGCGGATATTTCGACGCTGCTACCGCGGGCGCTGCAGTTCAGCGACGCTGATGTTACAGCCGCGGCCGCGGCGCCGCGTGACACGAGCCGGACCTATCCCGGCGCGCGCGTGATCGAGCAAAACGAAACTGGCACGTTGTTTTACACCGGGGGGCTGATCCATGTTCAAACGCTCGGCCAATAGCGCGCGTTCAAGCGCTCTGCGCGCGGGGCTATTTGCACTCGCTGTGGTCACGCCGGGCGTGGCGCTGGCCGAGCCGCAAGGGCCGCTGGTGATGGACGCGACATACTCTGAACGCGTGCCTGTTGCGCGCGTGGCGGGATGTGCGGTAACGATCGCGGGACTAACGGACAACAGGCGCGCGCCGCAGACGATCGGCATTGTCGCCGGCTTCCGTTCGATTGAGGTGACGGCAGATCGTGAGGCTTGGTTTCGATCCATTATAGAAACCGGACTGCGGGTGCGTGGGTTCACGCCAACGGTTGCGCTTACGCCGGAGCCGACGCCTGCGCTTGCTGCTGACGTCGCTCCGGTGGATGCAGACACCGTTGCGACAGAGGCTGTTGCCGCGGAAGTTGTTGCGCCTGCGCCTGGTCCGGATGTGCTGACGGTTCGCGTCAGACTGCAATCGGTGTGGCTGGCATCGCTCGGCATGAACAAGACGGGCAGCGTTGTGCTGCACATGTCAGCGGCGCACGGCGCGCAAAGCAAGGATGGCTATTATCGCGGCGAATATGTCTCGCCGAATTGGGCCAGCGGGCGCGGCGAGTTCGCCGAACACTTGGATCGCACGTTTGCAGAAGCGCTGAACGCAATGGCGGCCGATCTGGCGCCGCTGTGCAACGGCGTGTCGTAAACGAAGAACGGAACCCAGGGGCGATCAGATGATCGCTCCTGGATTCCTGGTTCGACGAGCTTTAGCGCATGCGTCGCCGGAGGCGCCGCGCTCAAACCTTTAGACTTTGGTTGAAGGCCTGCGGGTTTGCTTGCGGTACTTCGGCGGCGCGCCGCTGTTGGACCAGACGTTGTTGCCCTTGCGATCACGGCGGTCGCCGTCATCGCGTGAGCGCGTCGGGGCGTGCCCCTGCTTGGCGTGCGCTTGGCCATGCGCTTCCGAAGCGTGATGCTTCTTCGGCGCGTGCTTGCGCGCAGGATGCGGCGAGCCAGAGCGGCCAGCCGGGCCCTTCGGACGGACAACCTTATCGTCGGCGCGCGGGGCGCGGAGCGACATGTCGGTTTCCATCACTGGCACCGGTTGCTTCGTCAGCTTTTCGATGTCGCGCAGGTAAGCGCGTTCATCGGGAGCGCAGAACGAGATGGCGATGCCATCCGTGCCGGCGCGCGCGGTGCGGCCGATGCGGTGGACGTATTGCTCAGGCACGTTCGGCAGGTCGTAGTTGATGACGTGCGTGATGTCGTCGACATCGATGCCGCGCGCGGCGACTTCGGTGGCGACGAGGATGCGGGTTGCGCCCTTCTTGAAGCCGTCGAGCGCACGGATGCGCTGGCCTTGGCTCTTGTTGCCGTGGATTGCGTCAGCGTTGAAGCCGGCGCTTTCAAGCTTCTTCGCGACGCGGTCAGCGCCGTGCTTGGTGCGGGCGAAGACGAGCGCGCGCTTCATCGACTTATCGGCGAGCATCGCATGCAGGAGATCCTGCTTCTTCGATTGATCGACGTGGACGACGACTTGCTGGACGCGCTCGGCAGTGGTCGATTGCGGGGCAACCGAAATCTTTTCCGGCTTGTCCAGGAATTGCGCGGCCAGTTCTTCGATCGCAGGCGGCATCGTGGCTGAGAAGAACAGCGTTTGACGCGCGCGCGGCAGGATGGTCGCGATTTTGCGGAGATCGTGGATGAAGCCCATGTCGAGCATGTGATCGGCTTCGTCGAGGACTAGGATTTCGACCTTGTCGAGACGGATCGAACGCTGGCTGACATGGTCAAGCAGACGGCCAGGCGTGGCGACGAGAACGTCGACGCCGCGGAACATTGCTTGCTTTTGCTTGTGCATCGAAGCGCCGCCGAAAACGACGGCAGTGCTGAGGCCAAGGAATTTGCCGTAGGCGCGGAAGCTGTCGCCGATTTGCGCGGCGAGTTCGCGCGTTGGCGCGAGCACGAGCGTGCGGCAGGACTTCTCGCCCGGAAATTTGCGGTCCTTGTGCAGTCGATCGAGGATCGGCAGCGCGAAGGCCGCGGTTTTGCCGGTGCCGGTTTGAGCGAGACCGATGAGGTCACGGCCCTTGGCCACGATCGGCAGCGCCTGCATCTGGATAGGAGTCGGTTTG
>JAPLOL010000149.1 GCA_026400735.1 Alphaproteobacteria bacterium
ACTAGGTTGGGGTTCGTTCCGATACCTTTTGACCCTGAGGAAGCACGCCTTGGCTCGCGTAACCGTCGAAGATTGCGTAGAAAAAATCCCAAACCGGTTCTCGCTGGTGCTCCTGGCCGCGCACCGCGCGCGCAACATTTCCTCGGGTGCGGAACCTCTGGTCGACCGCGACCGCGATAAAGACCCGGTCGTCTCGCTCCGCGAAATCGGCGACGGCGCTATCACCCCGGAAGAGCTCCGCGACAGCTACGTGATGCTCTACCAGGACGTGCAGCCGGCTGCCGCCGCCGAAGAAGAGTCGGATCGCCTGGCTATCGCCGCGCCGGTCGACACCAGCGAAGACGACGTTCTGCGCGCGCTTCAGCAAGAGGCTGAGGCTCAGCGCGACGAGCGGTACTGAGATCATGTCAGGCGGTGACGGAGTCGCCGCCAAAGACCCGGCCAGCCAAACAGCGGCAGGCACGGGCGCGGCCTCACGCAAAAACTATCTCCGCCAGTTCGAACTGGTGGAGCGCGTGCGTGGGTATGATCCATCGGTCGATGAAAGTCTGATCAACCGCGCGTACGTGTACGCGACGGCGAAGCACGGTGGGCAGAAGCGCCACTCGGGCGACCCGTATTTCGCGCACCCGATTCAGGTCGCCGGCATTCTGACTGAATACAAACTCGATGCCGCGACGATCGTCGCGGGGCTGTTGCACGACACGATCGAAGACACGGACGCCACGCCTGAAGAGATCACGAAGCTGTTCGGCGCGCAGGTTGCGGAGTTGGTTGAAGGCGTCACCAAGCTTTCCAAGCTCGAAATCCAAAGTGAAGAGAACAAGCAGGCGCAAAACCTGCAGAAGTTCATTCTCGCGATGTCGAAGGACGTGCGTGTGCTGATCGTGAAGCTGGCGGACCGGCTGCACAACATGCGCACGCTGAGTCACATCCCGAAGCCGGAGAAGCGTCGACGCATCGCGCTTGAGACTTTGGAAATCTACGGCCCGCTCGCGCGTCGCATCGGTATGGAGAAGATGGCGCGTGAATTGGAAGGCCTCGCCTTCCATGAAGCGTTTGGCGAGATGGAAGCCACCATCAACGCCCGCCTCGCGACTTTGCGCGTCGAAAAAGGCGCGAACGTCGCGATCATTGTCCAAACCATTATGGAAGTGTTCGAGTTCGCGGGCATTGATGCGCGCGTTTATGGCCGCGAAAAACAGGCCTACTCGATCTGGCGCAAACTGCAGCGCAAGAGCATCGAATTCTCGGACCTGGCTGACGTCTATGCGTTCCGGGTCATCGTGAACAATCCGGACGATTGTTATCGCGCGCTGGGGCTCATCCACCAGACATGGCGCTGTGTGCCGGATCAACTCGAAGATTTCATCTCTAACCCGAAGCCCAACGGCTATCGGTCGATTCACACCACGGTGATCGGGCCGGGCAACGTGCGCGTCGAGATTCAGATCCGCACAGAGGAAATGGATCAAATCGCCGAAAACGGCGTCGCCGCGCATTGGCGCTACAAAAACGAGTCTTATGGCTTTGATGAAGAGACGGCGGCGAACGCTGGCTTGGACGCACGTGAGGCCACGCGCTCATTGCTTGAGATTGCAGAGCACGGCGGTGAAGCGGGGGAATTCCTCGAGCACGCGAAGCTCGAAATGTATTCCGACCACGTGTTCGCGTTCACACCGAAGGGAGCGCTGATCCCTCTGCCGCAAGGCGCGACGCCGTTGGACTTTGCGTACGCTGTTCACTCCGGTGTCGGCGACCGCTGCACGGGTGCGAAAATCAATGGCGCGGAGAAGCCGCTACGCACGATCCTGCGCAATGGCGACGTCGTTGAAATTCTGACGGGCGATAAGATCGCGCCAGTGCCAGGCTATGAGGCGCTGACCAAGACTGGTCGAGCGAAGGCGGCGCAGCGCCGTCTGGAGAAGCATGCGAAGCGTGAAGAATTCGAGCGCCTTGGCCGTGATCTTGTCGCCCACGCGCTGCATCGGTACGGGCATGAGCTGGCCGACACGGCGTTGAAGCAAGCCGCGGAAACGCTTGGCAAGCATGACGAAGAAGAATTGTTTGTCGCGGTCGGCGAAGGCTCGATCAAGGCGAGCGCCGTCGCCGTCGCCGCCTTCCCGGGTCTCAAAGAGAAGGTGCGGAAGGATGAGGGCCGCCGGCCGATGGAGCTCGAAAAAGCGAAGCTCTACGTGCGTGGCAGTGATCTGACGCCGGGTGTGGCGTTGCATTTTGCCGAATGTTGCACGCCAATTCCTGGTGACCGCATCGTTGGCGTGCACACGCCAGGCAAAGGCATTGTCGTTCACACAATTGATTGCGAGACGCTTGCTTCGCTGGAAGATAGCGGCGGCGAATGGATCGATTTGGCTTGGACGCCGACGGCGCTCAACAAAACGCTGGCGGTTGGCCGCATCGTAGCGACCGTTGAGAATAAGCGCGGCGTGCTGGCCGAGCTTTGCAGCATCATCGCCGAAAATCAGGGCGATATTCTAAATTTGCGCTTGGCGACGCGTACAGTCGATTTCTTCGACATGATCTTCGATATCGAAGTGGCGGACGCGCGCCACCTCGTGAACATTCTCGCCGCAATGCGCGCGAGTAAGTCGGTGAAGGAAGCTGAGCGCGTCAAAGGGTAGTCAGCCAATCGGGGGAAACGGCATGACGACGACGGCAACGAGCACAACGCCTGAAAAAGAAACGTTGGCGCCTTGGGTAGGCTGGGCGCGGCTCGCGATTGGGCTGGCGCAAGGTTTTGCGCTCTATTTGGTCACCTACCATCAAGGCGCGTTTGGTGAGGCCCTTCAGGCGGCGCTCCTGACTGCCGTTGTCTTTGTGCCTGTGCTCGTCATTGGCGGCCTCGGCGCGTTTCGGTGGACGACGCTTGGCCTCTGGTCGTTGGTTGCAACGCTGATGGCGGCGGGATTGAGTTGGTACGAAGTCTCGCGCCTGGATGGGGAGCAAGGCTCCCTGGGTCGACCCCAGGCCATCTTCTTCGTCGTGCCGGTGCTTTTGTTCGTCGGCCACCACTTGGTGCAAGCGGCGGACGAGGCGCGACGTTGGTTCGCGCCATACGAACGCTATTTCGATCTCGGTTGGCGGCACGGCGCGCAATTGTTGCTCGCCATTCTGTTCACCGGTGCGTTCTGGGCGGTGCTGGTCCTTGGCTCAGCGCTATTCAACCTGATCGGCATCACCTTCTTGATGAAGTTGATCCAAAATACTTGGTTCGCGATGCCTGCGACGTGCGGCGTGTTTGCTGCCGCGATCCACCTGACCGATTTGCGTTCCGGCCTCGTGCGCGGTGCACGGGCGTTGGGTTTAGTGTTGCTCTCGTGGTTGTTGCCGGCGATGGCGGGGCTGGCGGCGGCGTTCTTCGTTGCGTTGCCGTTTACTGGCCTCGAGCCGCTTTGGGCGACGCGCGCGGCGACGACGATTTTGCTCAGCGCTGCCGGCGTCCTCGTTGTGCTGGTCAATGCCGCGTATCAGGACGGCGTGCACACGCCCGGTGCGATCTTGCGTTGGTCGGCGCGCGTTGCGTCAGTACTGATGACGCCGCTCGCTGCGCTTGCGGCTTACGCGCTCTATCTGCGGATTGCGCAGTATGGGCTAACGCCGGATCGCATTTATGCGCTTGCGGTGCTGACCATCGGCATTTGCTACGCCATCTCGTACGCTATCGGCGCGTTCTCGCCGCGCTGGATGAAGCCGCTTGAGGCCGGCAACATTGCGTCTGCGATCGCGGTGATCCTCGTTTCGCTCGCTCTGTTTTCACCAATCGCCGATCCTGCGCGCTTGTCGGTGAGCGATCAGATGCGCCGGTTCCGTGCGGGCATCACGCCGGTGGATCAGTTGGACTTGTCGTTTCTGAGATTTGAAGGTGCGAGCTATGGGCGTGCGGCGCTGCAAAGCTTGGCGCAAGATCGCTCGACCGATGAGGCGCGGACGTTGAGCGATCGTGTGGCGACCGTGCTGGCGGCGCACTCACCCTATGAACTCGGGCCGCAAATGAATGGTCAGCCGGTGCAAGCCGCACTGATTATGCGTCCCGAAACCGCAACATTGCCGGAGGATCTCACGGCGTTTCTCAATCAGGTGGCGGTCAGCATGTGTGTCGAGGAACGGCCATGCAGTGTTCTGCTGCGCGATCTCAATGGGGATGGCGTGGATGAGGCGCTGGTCGGCACTGCCTCCGTGCTTTGGGTCTATGCGCGAAATGCGAACGGCTGGGTGCAGATTGGCTCTGTGAACTTCCGTGGGGCGCCGCCTCACGTCGAGGAAGCGTAGCGGACGGGCGACATTCGGGTCGTGCCGGCTCAAGTGGGCGATCTGATGATCGGCGGTCAGCGCGCCATCGTCCGCCAAGAATATGGTGAGGATTGGCCTGCGGCCGCGCCAGCTACGGATGACGCGCCGGCTTCGCCGCGCTAAGAAGCGCGCATGAATCAGGATCAAGTTCTCGACGAATTCCGCGCTGCCGGCGCTTTGCTGGAGGGGCATTTCATCCTCTCTTCCGGACTGCATTCGCCCGTCTTCTTTCAGAAGAACGCGGTGTTCATGGATCCGGCGCGAACGGAGCGTTTATGCAAGGCGTTGGCTGAGAAGGCGCAAGCCGCGTTTGGGAAGATCGACGCGGTGGTTTCACCTGCGGTCGGCGCGATTATTCCTGGCTACGAAACGGCGCGGCATCTTGGAGCGCGTGCGATGTTCGTTGAACGTGAAGCCGGCGCGTTCCATTTGCGTCGCGGCTTTCAGATCAAGCCGGGCGAGCGCGTGTTGATGGTCGAGGATGTTGTCACCACCGGTTTGTCGTCGCGCGAGTGTCTCGACGCTATTCGAGGGCATCCGGGTGAGCTTGTTGGCGCGGCGTGCTTGATTGATCGCTCGGGCGGTAAGGCGGACATTGGCGCCAAGCTTGTGTCGCTCGCCAGTGTGAGTGCGCCAGCGTATCCGGCGGATCAATTGCCGCCGGAATTGGCAGCGTTGCCGGCGATTAGGCCGGGCAGCCGTGGCCTTGCCGCATGACAACGCGTGTGCGGCTTGGCGTGAACATCGATCACGTCGCCACAATCCGGAACGCGCGCGGCGTCGCTTATCCTGATCCGGCGCGTGCGGCTGTTGTTGCGCTGGAAGCGGGCGCTGATGGCATCACGGCGCATTTGCGCGAAGACCGCCGGCATATCTCAGATGCCGACATTGATCATCTTGCCGCCATGTTGCGCGAGCGTGGACGGCCCCTGAACCTTGAGATGGCTGTGACGAGTGAGATGCTGGCGATTGCTCTGCATCATCGACCACATGCTGTGTGTCTGGTGCCGGAGCGGCGCGAAGAGCGCACGACGGAGGGCGGGCTCGATGTTGCTGGCGGGCATAATTGGATAACGCCGTTCGTGGAGAAGCTCACCGCAAACGGAAGCCGCGTTTCACTTTTTATTGGCGCCGATCCATTGCAGATCGAAGCGGCGAGCCGCACCGGCGCTGCGGTCGTCGAACTGCACACCGGCGCTTATTGCGATGCTGCGCGGGATGGCGAGGCTGAAGAAGCTGCAAAGCTTCTCGTCGCGCTGAAAGCGGCGGCGACGCAGGCGGCATCGCTTGGACTCGAAGTGCATGCTGGCCACGGCATCGATTACGAGACGGTAGCGCCGATTGCCGCCATTCCCGAAGTCGCCGAGCTAAATATTGGTCACTTCTTGGTCGGCGAGGCGATCTTCATTGGACTCGGCCCAGCCGTCGTTGAAATGCGCGTCCGCATCGACGCGGCTCGTGCAGGCGCCTAGAACCGACCCATGATTATCGGCATCGGCTCGGACATTATCGATATCCGCCGCATCGAGCAGACGCTCGCCAAGTTCGGGGACCGCTTCACCAATCGCATTTACACCGAGAAAGAGCGCGCCCGCGCTGAGAGGCGCCCGGAGCAGCGAGCGGCCACCTACGCCAAGCGCTTTGCGGCTAAGGAGGCGACCTCGAAGGCGCTGGGTACAGGCCTGAAACAAGGGGTGTTTTGGCGCGACATGGGGGTCGCCAACCTACCCAGCGGTCAGCCTACCATGGTGCTAACCGGGGGTGCGGCGCGACGCTTGGAACAATTGACCCCGCCGGGTCATGTCGCCCACATCCATGTAAGCCTTACGGACGACTACCCGCTGGCTGTCGGTTTCGTCATTATTTCGGCGGAGTTGGCGCCGATTCAGCCCAAATGAGCCGCTTCGGTGGGGAAAAGCGTGGCCGCGCCGGGGGCGGTCCAGCCAGTACAGACACAGCGGCCGCAGGGTCATAAATCGAGAAACGTATGAGCATGACGACGACGAGTTCTTCGACGCCTGCGATGGACGTCTTTTGGGACAATGTGAAGACGATCCTCTACGCGCTGGCGCTTGCCATGGTGTTGCGTTTCACGATCGCGCAGCCGTTCCGCATTCCGTCAGGCTCGATGCAGCCGACGCTTGCGGTTGGTGACTACATCGTCGTGACCAAGTGGTCGTACGGCTATGGCCGCTACTCGTTTGCGCCGCTTGAGGGTTTGCTTCCGCGCGGACGCTTGTTCGGCAGTCAGCCGCAACGCGGCGATGTGATCGTGTTCCGCCCGGCGCCGGAGCCGTATCGTGACTTCATCAAGCGCCTCATTGGTTTGCCGGGTGATCGCATTCAGATGATCGACGGCGTGCTGCACATCAACGGTGTTGCGGTTCCGCGCGAGCGGATCGGCACGACGACGGACTGCCCTGATAGCGCTGGCTACGTCACTGAGGCGACGCTCTATCGCGAGACGCTGCCAAACGGCGTGAGCTACGTGACGTGCGACAAAGGCATGACCGAGCTCGACAACACGCGCGAAGTGACGGTGCCCGCTGGCAATTACTTCATGATGGGTGATGATCGCGACAATTCCGACGACAGCCGCCGCATGGTTGGCATGGTGCCGTTCGACAATCTGGTCGGCCCGGCGCAGTTCGTCGCCGTCTCGTTCGACAACACGACATCGATCGTGCGCCCGTGGACGCTATTCACTGGCTTCCGCGGCGAGCGTTTCTTGAAGTCAGTCAATTGAGGCGCGGCCCATGAAAGGGCCGGCCGCAGACCACGACGCCAAGCTGGCCGCGCTGGAGAAGCGCATCGGCTATGTCTTTAAAAATCGCGCGCTGCTGCGTGAAGCGCTGACGCATGGCAGCGTACACGAAGGCCAGAAGCGCAGCCGGGACTATGATCGGCTGGAGTTTCTCGGTGATCGCGTTCTCGGGCTGTGCGTCGCGGAACGTTTGCTCGCCGAGCACCAAACCGAGCAGGAAGGCGAACTTGCGCCGCGTTATAACGCGCTGGTGAATAAGCACGCATGCGCTGCTGCGGCGCGCGCCGCTGGGCTCGGTGAAGCGCTTGTGCTTTCCCCGGCGGAGGAAGCTCACGGCGGACGCCAGAAGGAAGCCATTCTTGGCGACATCTGCGAGTCCGTGATCGCCGCGCTCTACCTGGACGCTGATCTGGAAACCGCGCGCGCGTTCATCACGCGCTTCTGGGGAACCGCGTTCGATGACGCCAAGGGCGTGCTGCAGGACGCGAAGACGGCTTTGCAGGAATGGGCGGCGGCGAGGAAGAAGCATTTGCGCTATGTTGAGATCGGTCAATCTGGGCCGGAACACGCACCGCATTTTATTATCGAGGCACACGTGGAAGGTTTTGAGCCGGTTCGCGGCGAAGGTAGCTCCAAGCGCGACGCGCAACGGACAGCGGCCGAGGCATTTTTGAAAGCACGAGGCGAACGTGGCTGAGCAACGTTGCGCTGTCGTTGCGGTGCTTGGTGCGCCGAACGCGGGCAAGTCCACGCTGGTGAATACGCTCGTCGGCTCGAAGGTCGCGGCGGTGACGCAGAAGGTGCAGACGACGCGCGCTTTGGTGCGCGGCATCGCCATGCGCGATGAGGTGCAGCTGATTTTGATCGATACGCCGGGCGTGTTCACACCGAAGCGGCGTTTGGATCGCGCGATGGTGTCGGCTGCGTGGAGTGCGCTCGAGGGTGCGGACGCGATTGTTCATGTCGTTGACGCGGCTGCTCATGTGTCCGGTGAAAGAGGCGCGGATGCTCATGCTGTCTCGGATACGACTGCGATCGCTGCGAAGCTGAAGCAGATGGAGCTGGCGTCGATCCTGGTGCTGAACAAAGTCGACGCCGTGCCGCGTCCGGCTTTGCTGGAGGTTACGACCAAGCTGGTCGAAGAAGGGCTTTACACCGACGTCTTCATGATCGCCGCCCGTAGAGGTGAAGGCGTCGAAGACGTGAAGCGCACTTTGGCTGAGCGCGCGCCGGAGGGCCCTTGGCTCTTCCCGGAAGATCAGACGATGGATGCGCCAGCTCGAGTGCTGGCCGCCGAAATTACGCGCGAGAAGGCGTTCCTGCGTTTGCACGAAGAGCTGCCGTATGAGCTGATCGTCGAGACCGATACTTGGGAAGAGCGCAAGGATGGCTCGGCCAAGATTGATCAGACGATTTTCGTGGCGCGTGAGAGCCAACGCAAAATTGCGATCGGCGCCAAGGGTCAGACGATCAAGGTCATCGGCGAGTTGGCGCGCAAGGAAATGGAAGAGGCGTTCGGGCGCCGCATCCACCTCTTCGTGCATGTGAAGCTCGACGAGAATTGGACCGAGCATCGCGGCGTCTTCAAACGGCTCGGGCTGGATTACGAAGCCTGATGGAATGGGTTGATGACGCGATCGTCTTAGGCGCGCGTCCGTTCGGCGAAGGCAAGCTGGTCGCGGAAGTGTTTTCACGTGAGCACGGGCGCTACGGCGGCGTTGTGCATGCGGGGCGGAAATCGCAGCCGATCCTGCAAGCTGGCAATTTGGTTCATGTTGGTTGGAAGGCGCGGCTTTCTGAGCAACTCGGGTTCTACTCGCCGCTCGAACTCGCAGAGCCGCATGCGACGCGCTTGCTGGATGATCCGATCGCGCTTGCGGGTTTATCTTCAGCCGTGACCTTGATCCGCGCTGCGACGCCGGAGCGGCAGGCGTATCCGCAACTCTATGACGCGATGATCGTGCTGATCGAAGCGATGCCGCACACGGATGTTTGGCCGGCGCTCTACACGCGCTTCGAGTTGGGTTTGCTGTCGGCTATGGGCTACGGGCTCGATCTGACGCGCTGTGCGGTGACGGGTGAAACTGAGGGGCTGGCGTGGGTCAGCCCGCGCACTGGGCGGGCGGCGACGGCGGAGGCTGGCGCGCCGCACGCGGACGTTCTCCTCAGATTGCCGCCGTTCCTGGTTGATCCGGAGGCGGAACTAAGCTCTGGAGATGTCGCCGATGCGTTTGCGCTGGCCGGATATTTCCTTGAACGGCGTGTCTTTGACCAGCGCGGCGAAGGTATGCCCGAACAACGGCGCAGACTGATCGAGCGTTTAGGATTTGCGGGACGACTCTGATTTAAGCGTACGGGAAAGTACGCGGTCGTTTCGGAGTGGAGCCAAGAATGGCTGACGACATTACCCGCTCGCCGGAAGAAGGCGGGCGCATTGTAGATGAGCCGATCGGCGAAGCGCTGTCTAAGCGCTATCTCGCCTATGCGCTTTCTACGATCACGAGCCGCGCGCTGCCGGATGTGCGTGATGGTTTGAAGCCGGTGCACCGGCGTGTGCTTTACGCGATGAAGCGCCTCAACCTCACGGCCGACGCTGCGTTCCGCAAGAGCGCGAAAGTCGTCGGCGATGTGATGGGCGACTATCACCCGCACGGCGACCAATCGATTTACGACGCGCTCGTGCGCCTCGCGCAAGATTTCAACTCGCGTTACCCGCTAATCGACGGCCAAGGCAATTTCGGTAACATCGACGGCGATAGCCCGGCGGCGATGCGCTACACCGAAAGCCGCATGACCAAAGCCGCTGAGGCTTTGCTTGAGGGCATCGACGAAGACTCCGTCGATTTCCGCGCCAGCTATGACGGCTCGAAGGAAGAGCCAGTCGTGTTGCCGGCGGCGTTTCCGAATCTGCTCGCTAACGGCTCGTCCGGCATTGCTGTCGGCATGGCGACCAGCATTCCGCCGCACAATCTGGCTGAGCTGATCGATGGATGCTTGCTGCTGATCGAGAATTCGAAGGCCACGACTGAGGACTTGCTCAAGGTTATCCCAGGTCCTGACTTTCCGACGGGTGGCATTGTCGTTGAAGCGCCAGAGACGATCCGCGACGCTTACGAAACAGGGCGCGGTGGTTTCCGTGTCCGTGCGCGTTGGCACACCGAGGATCTCGGTCGTGGCATGTGGCGCATCGTCGTCACTGAAATTCCGCACTTGGTGCAGAAGTCGAAGCTTGTCGAAGCACTAGCTGCAGTCATCGAGAACAAGAAGGCGCCGTTGCTAGGCGATGTGCGCGATGAAAGCGCGGAGGACTTGCGCCTTGTGCTTGAGCCTAAGGCGCGCACGGTTGAGCCGGAGATCCTAATGGAGAGCTTGTTCAAGCTCACCGCACTCGAGAGCCGTATTCCGCTCAACATGAACGTGCTGGACGCGACAGGGGCGCCGCGCGTTATGAGCTTGAAGGAAGTCCTGCGCGCGTTCCTCGATCATCGCCGCGATGTGCTGCAAAGGCGCACGGCGTTCCGGCTGGATAAGATCGCGCAGCGTTTGGACGTTTTGGCCGGCCTGTTGATCGTCTTCCTCAACCTGGACGAAGTGATCCGTATCATCCGCAACGAGGACGATCCGAAGGCAAAGCTCATCCAGCGCTTCAAGCTGAACGAGACGCAAGCGGAAGCCATCCTCAACACGCGCCTGCGCCAGTTGCGTAAGCTCGAGGAAATGGAAATCCGTCGCGAGGATGCGGCGTTGCGCGCTGAACAGGCGGAACTACAAGGCTTACTCGAAGACACGCGCAAGCAGTGGCGCAAGGTTGGCGCCGAGCTGAAGGAAACGCGCAAGCTCTTTGGTCCTGGATCCGCGCGCTCAGAGGCCACGTCGCTGATATGAGCGAGATCAAATACAAGGACGGCGACGGGCCAGAGCACATCATTCAGTGCCAGACGACCGACAAGTTGCTGCTGTTCTCATCGGACGGGCGCGCGTTCACGCTGGACGCGCACAAGCTTCCGGGTGGCCGTGGGCACGGCGAGCCGGTGCGTTTGAGCGTCGACATGGCCGACATCGATCAGGCGGTTGCGCTCTTCGTTTATGAAGAGGGATCGAAGCGTTTGGTGGCGAGCCAAGAAGGGTACGGCTTTGTCGTGCCGGAGAGCGAGATGCTGGCGACGAAGCGGTCGGGCAAGCAGGTGCTCAACGGGCGCGCAATGCAGGCGGCAAAGGTTGTCGGCGATCAGGTGGCGGTGATTGGCGAGCGGAAGAAGCTGCTGATCTTCCCGCTGGCCGAGATGCCGGAGATGAACCGCGGCAAAGGCGTGAAGCTGCAGAGCTATCACGATCGCGGCCTCGCCGACGTGAAGGTGTTCGACAAGGTCGAAGGGCTCACCTGGGAGGATGGCGCCGGGCGCGTGCGTCAGGTGGCCGAGTGGAAGGAGTTCCGCGGCAAGCGCGGCGGCGCCGGCAAGGTGGCGCCGAAGGGCTTCTCGCGCTCAGGCCGCTTCAGCGACGTGATTGGATAGCGAAACTCACAAGGACCCGCTACATAGAGCGTGTTCGTCCGGGAAAGGGTCTCCATGACTTTGATTATCGTCCTCATCGTCATCGTCGTTTTGGCGGTGCTGCTGATCGGCATCTACAACCGCCTCGTCGCACTTCGTCAGAACGCCAACCAAGCGTTCGCCGATATCGACGTGCAGCTGAAGCAACGTCACGACCTCATCCCGAACCTGGTCGAGACCGTGAAGGGCTACGCCGCGCATGAAAAGGGCACGCTCGAAGCGGTGATCCAGGCGCGCAACGCGGCTGTGAGCGCCGAGCGTACGGGTGATCCGAAGGCCATGGGCCAAGCCGAAGGCGTGCTGGGCGCAGCGCTCGGCCGCTTGATAGCTTTGTCGGAAGCCTATCCGGACCTGAAGGCCAACACGAACTTCCAACAGCTACAAGCTGAGCTGACGGACATCGAGAACAAGCTCGCCGCGGCGCGCAGGTTCTTCAACAATGCCGTTGGCGAATACAACACGGCGCGAGAGCAATTCCCGGCGGTCATGTTCGCCGGCATGTTCGGCTTCGGCCCACGCGTCTTCTTTGATGTCGGTGAAGATAGCCGCGCCTCGATGGATGCGGCGCCTCCGCAGGTTAAGTTCAACTAGGCGGCGCTCGCGTGGGCGGCGCCTACGGACTCCAGACACATATCTGGAACAACAACTGGAAGACCGTGCTGCTTATGGCCGGTTTTCCAGTTCTGTTGTTGTTGCTGACGTACGCGCTCTTCCTGCTCTACGCGGGGCTGACCGGCACGTATTACGGCAACCAACCGACGATCGGGTATTTCATCTGGGCCGGTGATGCGCTTGCAAAAGCCTGGCCGTTCGCGATTGCGGGCGCGCTCTTGTGGTTCGGCATCGCTTACGTTTTCTACCAAGGCATCATCGATGCGGCGACCGGCGCTCACAAGGTTGAGCGCATGGCCGAGCCAAAGCTCTACAATCTCTTGGAGAACCTTTGCATCTCACGGGGCATCACCATGCCGGCGCTGCGGATCATGGAGACGGATGCGCTGAACGCGTTCGCGACTGGTCTGCATAAGGGCAATTACTCGGTCACCGTGACGCGCGGGTTGATGAACACGCTGAACGATGACGAGTTGGAAGCGGTGCTCGCGCATGAGCTGACGCATATTCGAAATGCCGATGTGCGGTTGCTGATCATTGCGGTGATCTTCGTTGGCATCTTCTCGTTCGTCGGTGAGATGACGTTCCGGAGCCTGCGGTTCGGCGGCATGGGCGGCGGCTCGTCGCGGCGTTCGTCTGGCGGCAGTCGCGATAGCGGTGGCGGCGCGGCGATCGCGATTATTGTGGCGCTGGTGATCATCGGCATCGCCTATGCGCTGGCTATCGTGATCCGGTTCGCGCTGTCTCGACGGCGCGAATATTTGGCTGATGCCGGCGCGGTCGAACTGACGAAGAACCCTGACGCGATGATCACGGCGTTGCAGAAGATTTCCGGCAATCCGGTCGTCGCGAGTGCGCCGTCCGAGGTGCGCGAGATGTTCATTGAGAACCCGCACTCGGATTTTGCCGGCATCTTTGCGACGCACCCGCCGATCGCAAAGCGGATTGAGGCGCTGGCGAGGTTCGCGGGCGGACGTGTGCCGATGCCGCAAGCGACACCGCCTGCGTCAGCCCAGCCGCCGTCGCCAGGCAAGCGCGGGCCCTGGGGGTGAGAGCCGTTCTGCGGAATTTCGTGATTGGCGTCGCTGTTGTGAGTGCCATCGGCGTCATTTTCGTGGGCTGGACAATATTGGCGCTGGGCGCTTGCGATTATCGCATCATGTCCGAGCGCGTTTCACCGAGCGGGCGATACGTCGCCGAACTCTACGGCGTTGATTGCGGCATAGGCTCTTACTTTGATGTCGTTATGTTGCGCGATGTGTCTGCATTCGAGTTGCCGAAGTTAGACGGAATGCCTCCTGGGACAATGATCACGGGCAACTTCGACACCATGGACGATGGCAACGACATGTTCTGGGATGGCGAGACGACATTTGTGATTGAGTACGTCAACGGCGACGGCCCAGACTTGGACCGCACCGAATGGGGCGGCGTCCGAATCGAGACGCGGCGAGCGGCGCCGGTGGAATAAGACGCGGCTTCTCTGCAGAAATTTTATGGGATGGCGAGGCGGCTTTAGGGCTGCGATCGCGAGCCATGACCGAAGAAGACCTCGCTGGCGAGATCGAAGCCCACATCCGCAAGGCGATCAGATTGTGGGTCTGGTCCGGCTATTACGATGATGCCGCCGTCGAGGAGATGCTTCTGGACGTGCTGGAAGACGGTGTCGATGTTGACGCCATGTATGCGCTGATACCGGAGGCATTCGCGGCGAAGGCTGACGCGGAGAATGAATGGCCGGAGGTGACGGATTGCGACCGTTTGAACGCGACCTTCGAAGCGCTTGACGCGCGCGGCGTGTGTGCTCTTCAGAATGCGGGCCTCACACAATCGGATGGTCTCAGCGATGTTCGCGATGCGGCGCATGCTCGTGGCATGAAGCGTTACCAGGGTTATTGCTTCTTTCACGCGCAGGACATCGAAAGTGCTTTGGATGGGCGCGGGATGTACCTTGCCTTCGGTGTGTTCGATCGGAACGGCGCGAAAATCGCCGAGATCGGTCAGCGTGTGGTCGCTGCGCTGAGAGAAGCTGGGCTCGCGGTCGATTGGGACGGCGACGAGAAGAAACGCGTTTCTATTTCGATGATCGAATGGCGCCGCCGGCTCCAAAAAAAGAGGGCGCGACCCTAAAGTCGCGCCCAGGCTATGGAGCTTGATGCTGGAGCTTAGCCTTGGCTGCTCCAGTAAGTGACGAAGTCGCGGACCACGACGTAACCTTGTTCGATGAAGGCGCGCGCTTCCTCCGAGTAGGTCCACGCGAAGGCGCCGACGATCACCACGATCGCGAGTGTTGCGAGCCCATCGGTGGCGCCACCGGTGCGGCGGCCGCTGAGCGTTGCATACGAGGTGCGTTGCAGTGCGCTGAAGGGCGAGGAGATCGCGGCGTAGGCTATGGCGAGCACGACCAGCACGAGCCAAGTCGGCACATCGCCAGGCGGCGTCCAGCCCATGACCGAGCCGTTGCTCAAGATGGAGAAGAACGCGATCAGGAAGGCGATCAGCAAAGCTGCAGTGATGATTGAGAACACGAAGGCAAAGAGACCGGCGAACATGCGTTCGACGTAGCCGACAGGGTAAGCGGGCGCCGCCGCGGCTTGAGCCGCGCCCGCAGCCCAATCGGCGTCCGCTGCACGTTGTTGCTTGCGCCACGATCGGCGCCAGCGGCGTTCTTCGCGCCGCCAACTGGCGCTGCTGGTTTCGGCGAAACGGCCAGCCTCGCGGCGAGCGCGATCGATGACTTCTTGCGCGTTGAACGGCGCGCCGTGTGCGGCGGCGATTTCTTCGCTGGTCGATGCGACTGGGACAGCGAAGATCATCACGAGGTAGGCCAAGCAGGTGAAGCCGCCCGTGAAGAGACCGCTGACGATCCAGAAGACGCGCACCCACGCGACATCAACACCAGCGTACGCGGCCATGCCGGCGCTGACGCCAGTCCAGGCGCCGTTGTCGTAGATACGATAGAGGCGGCGCGCGGGGCGCCATGGCTCGTGTTGAGGCGCAGCGCCGCTTTGTTGTTGTTGCGCGCCGGATTCAGCTTCGCCCTCGACCGGGCCCATCTCTTCCAAGATGCGCGTCATCTCTGATGCGGAGACGACCGATTTTCCTGGCGACAGACGTGCGGAGCATTTTTCAGCGATCGCCTGCTCAAGATCGCGGACGATCTCGGCTTTGTCAGGGTTGGCGCCAAGGGCCGCCTCCGCGCGGCTCATGTAGGAGCGCAGTGCGTCGTAGGCTGGTTCTTCCAGCTGATACGAGTTGCCGTTCAGATTGATCGTGACGACGCGTTCCATGAGCTTCTATCGCCCCAGGGTTTCGAGTGTTGAAGTGAGGTGACGCCAATAGGCGACGAGTTCGCCTAGTCGGCCGGAGCCTTTGTCTGTGAGCTGGTAGTATTTGCGCGGTGGACCCTGTCCGCTCTCGACCCATTGGTAGTCGACTAACTCTTCGCGCCGGAGCTTGGAGAGGAGCGGGTAGAGCGTGCCTTCCTGTGTGGCGAATGGAGTCGGCGCCAAGGCTTCCAGGATGTCGCCCACGTAGGCGGTGCTGCGGCCCGACACGAACGTCAGGATCGCGAACTCCAGAAGACCTTTCCGTAGGCCGGCGAATTGTTCGTCTGCGACTGGCATAAAGCTACCTTGTGATAAAAAGGTATAGGCGCATGCCAAGGTTGTCAAGGGTGGAAAGGGCTTCTGAGCCTGGAGTGCTATTTCTTGACGGGCGCGCCGATCGACCAGGAATGGCCGAAGGGGTCTTTGAGCTGGCCGTAGCGGTCGCCCCAGAATTGATCGGCGAGAGGCATTTTGACCTCCGCGCCTGCGGCTACGGCGCGCTCCCACCATGTGTCGGCATTGTCGACTTCGAGATGGATAGTGATGCCAGTCGGCGGCGGAGCGTCGGCGCCGCGGTGAAACTCCGGGAAGTCGTCGGAGAGCAGGATCGCCGCGCCGTTGACGCGAAAGCGGGCGTGCATGATGCGCTCGCCGTCCTGGCCGTAATTTCGGAACTCCTCAGTGGCGCCGAATGCACGCGTGTAAAATTCGAGCGCAGCTTTGCCGCCTTTGACGGTGAGGTACGGATAGACGCCGACGGGAATTGTGGATGTTGCTTCGGCCATCGTTTCTCTCCGTTGAAAGCCGTATGTTCGGGCCATGAGTGATTTGTTCGAAGCTGCTGGCCTCGACCAGGGCGCGCCGACGCCACTGGCAGAGCGTTTGCGCCCGCGCAAGCTCGATGAGGTGGTTGGCCAGGATCACCTGCTGAAACCAGAGGGCCCTATCGGGCGGATGGTGGCGCAGAAGCGGTTGGCGTCGATGGTGCTGTGGGGGCCGCCAGGCGTTGGCAAGACCACGATCGCGCGTTTGTTGGCGGAAGAAACGGGGCTGGAGTTTCAGCAAATCAGTGCGGTGTTCTCGGGCGTCGCAGATTTGAAGAAGGCGTTCGAAACAGCGAAGGGCCGCCGCGCTTCCGGAAAATCCACGTTGCTGTTCGTGGACGAAATCCATCGTTTCAATCGTGCGCAGCAGGACGGGTTTTTGCCGTACGTGGAGCAAGGCGTCGTTACCCTCGTCGGCGCGACGACTGAAAATCCGAGCTTCGAGATCAACGCGGCGTTGCTCTCTCGCGCGCAGGTGTTCGTGCTTAAACGCTTGGATGAGCCAGCGTTGGAGCTGTTGTTGGCGCGTGCGGAGACTCTGCTCGGCAAGAAGCTGCCGCTGACAGACGATGCGCGGATCGCGTTCACGAATTTGGCGGATGGTGACGGACGTTATTTGCTGACGCTGAGCGAAGAGTTATTTGCGTTGCGCGCTGCAGCGCCGCTCGATCCGAAAGCGCTCGGCGAGATGCTGCAGAAGCGCGCGCCAGCGTACGACAAGGATCGCGAAGAGCATTACAATCTCATCTCGGCGCTACATAAGAGCATTCGCGGCTCTGATCCTGATGCGGCTTTGTACTGGCTCGCACGCATGGTAACGGGCGGCGAGGACTTGTTGTTCATCGCGCGGCGCTTGGTGCGTGCGGCGGCGGAAGATGTCGGGCTCGCCGATCCGACCGCGCTGCTGATTGCGAACGCGGCGAAGGATGCGGTGCATTTTATCGGTCCGCCGGAGGCGGAACTGCATTTGGCGCAGGCGGTGATCCATTTGGCGACGGCGCCTAAATCGAACGCGGCCTACGTCGCTTGGAAGCAAGCCAAGCAAGCCGCGCACGATACCGGCACGCTCGGGCCGCCGATGCACATCCGCAATGCGCCGACGAAGCTCATGAAGGAGCTGGGATATGGCTCCGGCTATTCGTACGACCACGACGCTGCAGGCGGCTTCTCGGGTCAAAATTACTTTCCCGACGAGATGAAGCGCCGCCAATTTTACGCGCCCGAAGGCCGGGGCCGCGAAGGCGCGATCAAAGAGCGCCTTGAGCATTGGGCCAAAGTGCGGGCGGAGCGCGCTGAAGAAGAGTGATCGCACTCGCCAATCCGGCGAGTGATGCTTCCGAGCGTCGTCGCTGAGCGCTAGGCTGAAGCCTAAGTGTAAGGGGCGCGCTCAATGTTCATTCGATTTGCCGCGATTGCAGCCACGTTGGCTTTTGCTTCGGCCGCGTTTGCGCAGAGCGAGCCGCCGCGCGAGCGTCCGCGCAATTTCGTGGCCGCTGACGTGTTTGATCTCGAATATGCTGACAATCCGCAAATTTCGCCGGATGGTCGCTGGGTCGCTTATGTGCGCGTGACTGCAGACGTGATGACGGATCGCTTCCGTCGCTCGATCTGGCTCGTGGACTCGAACGGCGCCAACCATCGTCCGCTGGTGCAAGGCGCCGGTGGTTACGGCTCGCCAGTTTGGGCGCCGAACGGACGCGCGATTGCGTATGTCGCGAACGAAGAAACCGGCGCCGAGGTCCGCATCTTCTATCTCGATACGCAGCGCTCGGCGACGATCGCGCGCGTTCCAGCTGGCGCAGGCAATCTCACTTGGTCGCCGGACGGACGCACGCTTGCGTTCCAGAGCTTTGTTGCCGAAAGCAGCGACGATCCGGCGGCGTTGCCGCCGCAGCCTGAGGGTGCGCAATGGGCTGAGCCTGCGCGTGTCATCAATGGCGTCGTCTATCGTGCAGACGGCGAAGGCTATTTGCCGAACGGCTACGCGCAGATCTTTGTTGTGCCTGCCGATGGCGGCACGCCGCGTCAGTTGACGTATCAAGCACGCAACCATGATGGCCGGCTCTCGTGGAGCCCGAACGGGCGCACGCTCTATTTTTCCGCCAACGCTGAAGATGGCTGGGAATACGATCCGGTTGAGGCCGATATCTATTCGCTCGACATCACGTCAGGCGCCGTGACGCGGCTGACGACGCGCGACGGGCCGGAGAATAGCCCGGTGGTTTCGCCGGATGGGCGCCGCATTGCGTATGTCGGCTTCGACGATCGCCGTCAGGGTTATCAGGTCAGCGAGCTTTACGTTGCCAACGCTGATGGCTCGAACCCGCGTTCGATCACGGCTTCGCTCGACCGCGATGTCGTTGATCCGCAATGGGCAGGCAACGGCGCGATCTACTTCTTGTTCGACGATCAAGGCATGACGAAGCTTGGCCGCGTCGGTCCAAATGGCGGACGCGTTGCGACCGTGCTGAGCAACATTGGCGGCACCGATCTCGGGCGACCGTATACGAGCGGCTCTTATTCGGTGAACGCCAGCGGACGCTATGTCGCCACCGTTACTTCGCCAACGCGGCCGAGTGATCTCATCAATTCGAGCGGTCGCCATCTCACCGCACTCAATGAAGATCTGTTCACCGGCAAGAGCATCGCGACGGCCGAACACATCCGCGTTCCATCAACGGTGGATCAGCGTCCTGTCGACGCGTGGATCGTGCGGCCGCCGGATTTTGATCCGTCGCGTCAGTATCCGATGCTGCTGGAAATTCACGGCGGGCCGTTCACCGCATATGGGCCTGTGTTCTCGGCCGAGGTGCAGATGTACGCGGCTGCTGGATACATCGTTGTTTACTCGAACCCGCGTGGCTCAACGTCTTACGGCGGTGAGTTCGGCAATCTCATCCACCACAATTACCCAAGCCAGGACTATGACGACCTGATGAGCGTCGTCGATGCAGCGATTGCGCGCGGCAACATCGATCCAGCACGCTTGTTCGTGACTGGCGGTTCGGGCGGCGGCGTGCTGACGGCGTGGATCGTCGGCACCACCAATCGCTTCGCAGCAGCTATGGTGCAGAAGCCGGTGATTAACTGGACAAGCTTCGTGCTCACGTCCGATGCGACGAATTTCTTCGCGCCATACTGGTTCGGCGAGATGCCCTGGGAAGAAGGCGCGCAGGCGCGGTATTGGTCGCGCTCGCCATTGTCGCGTGTGGGCAATGTCTCGACGCCGACCGCCGTGATGGTGGGTGATGAAGATCACCGGACCCCAGCGAGCGAAGCGGAGCAATACTACATGGCGCTCCGCCTGCGGCATGTGCCGACGCGGCTCATTCGCATTCCCGGCGCGCCGCACGACATTGCATTCCGCCCAACAGGCATGATTGCCAAGGTGCGCAACACCTTGGCCTGGTTTGCCGAGCATGGTGGTGCGCCGCTGCCGGACGCGCGGACTGGCGTCGTCACGCCGCCTGCCGAAGCGCACTGAGCAATCTTTTGCTTGAACCGGGCCTCAAGGCCGCGTTGAAGCAGAACGATGACGCGACCGCTTTCACCGGAAGACGCAACGTTTGCGCGTTCGCTTGTCCTTAGCGAAGACGCTGCGCTGATCGCGTTCAACAAGCCGTCGGGCCTTGCGGTGCAAGGTGGGTCCGGTGTGACGCGCAGCCTGGAGGATTTGCTGGCGGCGTTTGCGAAGTCGAACGGCAAGCAACCGCGGCTTGTGCATCGGCTAGATCGCGACACGTCCGGTGTCATCATTGCCGCGCGAACCAAACCGGCGGCAGCGTTCTTCTCCGAGGCGTTCGCTGGGCGTGAGGTGAAGAAGACGTATCTCGCCGTGGTGTGCGGCGGTGCGCCGTTGCCTGAAGTGGGTGAGATCGCTCTGGCGCTGAAGAAGTCCTCTCGCAAAGGCCTCGATATCATGGAGATCGCCAAGGACGGGCAGGCGGCGCTGACACGGTATCGGACGTTGGCGTCCACGCCGGAGGCCGCGCTCGTGGAACTTCAGCCAGGGACGGGCCGCATGCACCAGCTCAGGGCGCATATGGCCGCCATCGGCCGGCCCATCGCCGGTGATGGCAAGTATGGCGGCCTCTATCGCATTGGCGGGACTGATATTCCCCGCCTGCTGCTGCATGCGGCAGCGCTCGACGTGCCCCATATGGATGGCGGGCGCCGGACGTTCGTTGCGCCTCCGCCTCCCGAATTTGCGGGAGTCGTCCGATCACTCGGCCTTGAGACGCCCACTAGCTAAGATACCTGCTAGAGTGGCGGCGAGGGATTCCAGAGGAACGAGCATGATGAGAGTTCTGACCTTCGCAGCGGCAGCTTTCGCGCTGGCCGCGTGCGCCACCGCCGCGCCGCCGCCGTACGGCGCAGCAAGCTCCGCCACCAGCGCGGGCTATTCGGAAACGCAGATCGAATCGACGCGCTATTTCGTGACCTTCCGCGCGCCTGCCGGGGCCGATGCGGCGCGGCTCGAAGATTATGCGCTGCTGCGTGCAGCTGAACTTACGTTGGCGAGCGGGCGTGAGTGGTTCTGGGTCGATCGCCGAACGCTGGACGGTCAAAACGAAGGGCGTCGTAGCGGACCGAGCTTGGGCATCGGTGTCGGCGGCGGCAGCGGCAGCTACGGTCGTCACAGCGGCGCGAGCGTCGGTGTCGGCATGACATTCCCGCTTGGCCAGAACAACCAAGGCGTGCAAGCGCGCGGCGCGACGTATGAGATCCGCTTCGGTGAAGGCGTGAAGCCAGACGACGCGAACGCATACGATGCGCGTTCGACCCAACAAGCCATTCGTTCAAGGATATCTTCCGGCGGATGATGAACCTGCTGTTGGTGGCGGTTGGGGGCGCAGTGGGCGCGGTCGCGCGCTATGGCGTTGGCCTTGGCGCTGCGCGCTTCTTCGGCCTAGCGTTTCCTTGGGGCACGCTCTTTGTGAACGTGCTTGGTGGCCTCGCGATGGGGCTATTGGCGGCCAAGGCCGGGCCTGAGCAAGAAGCGCTGCGGCTTGCGCTTGGGGTGGGTGTTCTGGGTGGCTTCACCACGTTTTCGGCGTTTTCGCTGGAGACGGTACGCCTCATGGAGCATCAACCCGGCCTCGCCATGCTCTATGCCGCCGCTTCGGTGGTGCTCAGCGTCGGCGCTTGTTGGGTGGGTTTTAGTTTGGGACGCGCATGAAGACGGTCGAGACCGTCGAGGTCGGTTATGACGATGGTGAGCCGCGGGTCGACCGCTGGCTGCGCCGCCGTTTTCCGCAACTGACACAGGGGCAGGTCGAAAAGCTCCTGCGCACCGGCCAGGTGCGTGTCGATGGCGCGCGCGTGAAAGCATCAGATCGCTTGGCGCCTGGGCAAACCGTGCGCATTCCGCCGCTGCCGGATGCGCCAGCGCGCCGCGATCCAAACGCGCTTTCCGAGAAGGACGAAGAGTACGTCCGCTCACTCGTGATCCATCGCGACAACGACGTAATCGTCTTGAACAAACCTCACGGCCTCGCCGTGCAAGGCGGTGCCAAGACGCCGCGCCATCTCGATCTCTTGATGGAAGGCCTGAAGTTCGACGCCGACAAGAAACCAAAGCTGGTGCACCGGTTGGACCGCGATACGTCCGGCTGCCTCGTGCTCGCGCGCCATCCTCGCGCGGCGGCGTTTCTGGCAGAGGCGTTCCGAGACCGCGACACGGATAAGATCTATTGGGCCATCGTCGTCGGCTCGCCGCGCCCCAAGGTAGGTGAGTTGCGCTCGTGGATTCGCAAAGCGCCAGGCCCGCGTGACGCGGACCGCGAGATGATGGTGCGTGCGGTGCAAACTGAAGATGGCGCAGTGCATGCGATCACGCAGTACTCGGTCGTTTCTGAGGCTGCACAAAGCGCGGCCTGGGTCGCGCTGCGGCCGGTGACAGGCAGAACGCACCAACTACGCTTCCACATGGCAGAGATGGGTTACGCCATCGCCGGCGATCCAAAATACAAGTGCGATCGTCCGACCCCGAACGATCTGGGCGGTTCGTTGCTCTTACACGCTCGCGCCATCCGCATGCCGCATCCCTCAGGCGGCGAACTCAAAGTCGTCGCGAAGCTAACCGGCCATTTCAAGACCGCGTTCAAGACGCTGGGCTTTGAAGAGAGTGACATGAAAGATCCCTTCGCACCGTTCGAGGGGACGCGATGAAGGGTGCGTTGGAAGCTGATGCTTTCGTCAACGCCGCGCGAGAGCTTCTGAACACGAACGATCCCGTCGGGGCCGAGCGCATCCTTGTGCCGGTGATCTACCAGTTCAAAGCAGATGCGCCGGTGCAGCATCTGATGGGGCAGATCAAGAAGGCGCAAGGGCAGCTTGCCGAGGCTGAACGCTACTTCCGCGCGGCAATCGCACACGACTTGAAATCCGGCCAATACTACAACGAGCTTGGATTGATCCTGCAGGCGCGCGGCGCCTACCAGGACGCGATCAAGATCTTTCGAGCCGCCGCCGCGCTCGTGCCGAGCTTTCTCATGGTGCGAGTCAACATCGTGCGCTGCTTTATGGCGCTTGGCGATTTCGGGGAGGCAGAGCGCGAGGCGCGCGAGTACATCGCAATCGCGCCGGGCGCCGATAGCCTCACACTGCTTGGTACAGTCCAGCAGGCGCAGGAACGTCACCAAGAAGCGTTGGTCACGGCGGAGACGGCGCTGAAATACGGACCGAACCTGCGGGGCTTGCGGTACAACTACGCGACGGCGCTGGAAAAGGTAGGGCGCGGCTCTGAAGCACTCGGCGTGTTTGAAAAACTTGCGCGTCAGGATCTTGATACGCCGGACCTAGCGCTGCACTTCTCGCGCGCGCTCTATGCGGAAGGCCGCAAGACTGACGCCGAAGCTATGGCCGCAAAATCAGTCGAGCTTTGGCCGCATGTTGCGGCGTTGCACAGTTCACTCTCCCGCATTCGCCAACTGGCAGGCGCAGGCGAGAATAGTGTTGCGGAAAATGAAGCGGCGATTCAGGCCTCTCCGAAGGACCTGTCTTTGCGCCTCGCTTGCGCGGACTCGTTGCACCGCGGCGGATACAACGCAAAGGCGTTCAACGTGCTGGAAGAGGCGCTGCGCCTCGCGCCAGAATCGCCGGTTTTGCTAAACGCCCTCGGTGTGGTTCTCGACGAGCTAGATCGTCCCCTTGATGGTTTGAGGGTGCTGCGCAGGGCAGCCGAGATCGCACCATCGCGGACGGCGCAGCGTAACCTGCTCTCGACGCTGTTGCGAGCCGGTCAACCGGAAGAGGTGCTCCGGATCGTCAACCAACTCCGCGCCGAACAGCCGGACGAGCAATATCTGATTGCGTGCGCGACGACCGCGATGCGGATGCTGGATCATCCGGAGTATCGGCTGTGGTGCGATTATGATCGCTTCGTCCGCACTTATGAGATCGCGCCGCCGCATGGCTTCTTTACCACTGAGGCGTTCAACGCGGGGCTCGCGGTCTTCTTGCGGGGTCAGCACAAGACCAACGCGCATCCGCTGGATCAATATCTGCCGCACGGCACCCAAACGGGGCGGAGTTTACTCGGCGTCGACGAGCCAGTGATCAAGCATTTTATCGCCGCGATGGATGTGGCCATACGTGACTATATCGGGCGTTTGCGCGATGCCGACCCGATGGGTGCGCGGCGATCGAAGCATTCACGCTACAGCGCCTTGTGGTCGGTGCGCCTTACTGACGGCGGATACCAGCCAAACCACGTCCACGATCGCGGTTGGATTAGCTCGGCGTATTTCGTGTCGATCATGGCCGGTGAACGCCCGAAAGATCCGCGGGCGGGATGGTTGAAGTTTGGCGAGGCCAATCGTGCGCCGGCCGGATGCGGCCCGGAGAAGCTTATCGAGCCGCATCCAGGCATGCTGGTGCTCTTCCCCTCGTACATGTGGCACGGCACGGTGCCGTTTGAGGGCGCTGAGCGTCTCAGCATGGCGTTTGACATGGTTCCAAACTGAATGCGGCGGCGGGTCCCGCTGTGCGACGGACGCTGTTGGGCTAGAACGGCGCCGTGACTGACGACGCGCCCGCACTGCCAAGACGCTTTTACAAGACCGCTAGCCTGTCCGAGCGCGACGGCGGCTCTGGCGTTGCGTTGGATTCGCGGACGCTGCGGACGCCGGGCGGGGCTGTGTTTGTCGCGCCAACGCGGGCCTTAGCGGAACTGTGCGCCGCCGAGTGGGAAGCGCAGGGTGATTTCATTGTCCCGGCTTCGATGCCGATTAGTCAGCTTGCATTCGCGACGTTGGATTGGACCGCGAAGAACCGCGATCAACTTGCCGACTACGTGAAGGGCTTCGGTGAGACAGATTTGTGTTGCCATCGGGCCGACTTCCCCGTGGATCTCGTAGCGGCGCAAGCTGCTGTTTGGGACCCGGTCGTTCGGTGGGCGGCTGAGGAGTTGAATGTCAGTTTGCCGGTGGTCACAGGCATTGTGGCCGCGCGTGTCGATGAAGAGACGATCGCAAGGTTGCGTGCGCATGCGTCGGCTCTAGATGATTTTCATCTAACGGCGCTCTCGCAAGCTACAGGCTTGGCCGGCTCGGCGTTGATCGGGTTCGCGTTCGTGAGGCGCGCGCTTAGCCCTGAAGCCGCTTTTGAGGCGGCGGCGTTCGACAATCTCTGGAGTTTGAAGCGCTGGGGTGAGGACGAGGAGGCGCGCGTGCGGCTCGATCGCCAGCGCGCGGAGTTCGAAGCGATTGCGCGCTATCTGGGAGCGCTTCAATGAACCCGGCCGCCTTGCAGCAGCTGCGCGCGGCGATGGCGGCGCAGAACTTTGTCGAGGCTGAGAGGATTGCGCGCGCGTCGATTGCGGAAGCGCCGGATGCACAGGCGTATGAGGTATTGGCCAACGCGCTGCGCGCACAAGAGCGGTTAGAGGAGGCGCTGGCCGCGGCGGATAAGGCTGTACGTCTTGATGCGGGGAACCACGGGGCCCAACATGGCCGGGCGTTTATCCTCGCGCGTCTGGGGCGGTTCGCCGAGGCGCTGGAGATCTACGACCGATTGATCGCGCGTGGGGTCGCGCATGCTTCGGTGTGGCTCAATCGCAGTGTGGCGCTGCTTGGGTTGACCCGAGACGCGGACGCCGAGGCGGCGCTCGTGGATGGCGTAAGGCGCTGGCCGCAGGACCAGGGGCTTCAGAATATGCTCGCAAGCTTGCGCTGGATGCGTGGCGGCGGGGACGCGTTCGCGCGCGACTACGAGGCGGCGGTGCGTCGCGAGCCTGACTCTCTGTGGCTTCGAATTGGCTGCGCCGATCTTTTGCGTCGCGCCGATCTGCACGCACGCGCGGAAGATGTGCTGCGTGAAGGTTTGCAACGCATGCCTGGAAGTGGCCCCCTGCAGGGTGCGTTGGGCGTGCTTCTAGATGAAATGGATCGCACCGGAGAAGGGTTGCCGCTGTTGCAGGCAGCTGTAGCCGATGCGCCAAACGTTCCATCCGTACGAGGCAATCTCATCAATGGTTTGTTGCGGCTCGGACGGGGTGACGAGGCGCTGCGCGAAATTATGCCTTTGCGCGCGGCGCAGCCGCTGAATGGCGACTGGGTTTGCTACGAAGCGATGGCCTACCGGCAGATGGGCGACGCGCGCTATCATGAACTCTGCAACTACGAGTTCATGGTCCAAGCGTTTGATCTCGACGCGCCGCCGGGGTTTGGATCCATCGCCGACTTCAACGCGGCGCTGCGCGACAGCCTAAATCGGTTGCACGTGCTTGAGACGCATCCTCTGGATCAATCGCTGCGGCATGGATCGCAGACGACGCGAAGCCTTCTCACCATCAAAGATCCGACTATCGAAGGCTATCTGCGCGCGTTGGAGGAGCCGATCCGCGCGTACATCGCGACGATGCAGAGGCCTGATCATCCGTGGAGCGGACGCAAGAGCGACAGGTTCAAATTGTCGGGTTGCTGGTCGGTGAAGCTGAAGGCCAACGGTTATCATGTGAACCACATCCATCCGGAAGGTTGGATCAGTTCGGCTTATTATGTGAGCCTGCCTGCTGTCGCTGTAAGCGGCGACACGCAGGAAGGTTGGATCAAGTTCGGCGAACCGCGCTGGCCGTTGCCGCATTGCACCGTCGAGAAGGTGGTTCAACCGAAGGAGGGGCGATTGGTGCTTTTCCCCTCCTACATGTGGCACGGGACCATCCCGTTCTCAGCGGGCGAGCGACTGACCGCGCCATTCGACGTTGTCCCAGCGTGATCTGCCTGCTTGTTTTCACACCCGCCATCCGCATAACGGGGACCTGGAGATTTCGATGACCAACGACGACGCTTTGGACAGTGCAGAACTCGCGCTTAGGAATGGCGATGTGGAGGGCGCTGAGCGTCAGATCGCACAGCAATGGCCCGACATGACGCGCGCGCCAGCAGACGCTCATCACATAATGGCAGTGGTGCGGACAGCGCAGAACAGACGGGATGATGCCGTCGGCCACATGCGCAACGCCGTCAGCGCGGCTCCCGAGTTGCGTCATTACATTCGCCTAGGTCACATCCTGCTTGAACTTGGCCGTCACGGGGAAGCGGCTGACGCGTACACCAACGCGCTGCGTCTCGATTCAAACTGGCCTGGTCTGAATGACGTGCTCTCGCAGGCATTGTATGGCGCTGGAAAGTACCCCGAAGCTGAGGCTGCTGCGCGTCAGGGCGTCAAAGTTGCGCCGTCGGCTGGCGCGTGGGAAGCGCTCTCCAACGCATTGCGGGTGCAAGGCAAGACCAAGGAAGCGCTTTCGGCGGCCGAGGAAGCGGTGCGTCTTGGACCGCACGATCACAACGCCAAGCACGCAAAGGGCGCGGCGCTGTTGCTGCTCAACCGGCCACAAGAAGCCTTGGCGATGTTCGACGAACTGGTCATCGACGGTTTGGATTTGCCGATCTTGCAAATGAACCGCGGGGCCGCGCTCGAAGCGCTTGGCCGCAAGGGCGATGCGCTGATGATTTACGAGGACGCGGCGCGTCGCTGGCCCGATTTGCCCAATCTGCAGGATCGCGTCACCGAAGCGCGCAAGCGGCTTTAGGCGCGGGCCGAGCGGGCTTGCTTGGCGGCGGTCCCGCCTTTAACCCGGACTCATGAGATTGCCTCTATTGGCTGCGGCATTGGCAGCCACATTCGCTTGGATGACTGGGCCCGCCTTCGGCCAGGATGAGCCGCCACGGTGGACCGCGCCCAATGGCGCGTTCTCTTTGACCGTACCTGACATGTGGAATCCGCAGCAACGAAGCGAGCCTGAAGTGCTGCTGTTCCTGCGCGCAATGGGGTTCGGACCGTCAGGGCCGTCTGCAATAACGTGCACTATAGAACAACGCTTAACGCCCGCCGACGTGGCGTTCACGCGTGGGCAGCTCGACGCTTTGAACAACATGACCTTTCAGCAGTTGCTGCGCGAAGAAGGCGAGTCGAGTGTTTCGACTGAGATCGTCGATGGCGTGCAGGTGGAGTCCTACCGGGCAGATCGGCCGCTGCCACGAGAGTTGACTAGCCACCATTTCGGACGCGTGTTTCTTCTTCAAGACGACGACCGCAATCTCGAACGTTACATCATTCTTTGCGATGTCATGACCGCGTCGCCGGGCGTCGAAGGAGACTTTGCATTAATGCGAGAGTTTCTTTCATCGTTGCGGATCAATACCCAGACCGCTCCGTGAATCGCTCCTTCAGTTCGGATACAAAGCTATGAAAGACATCATCGCCGCACTCGAAGCCAAGCGCGCCGCCGCGCGTGCCGGCGGAGGCGAGAAGCGCCACGCGGCTCAGCATGCCAAAGGCAAGCTCACCGCGCGCGAGCGGATTGAGCTTTTGCTGGATGAAGGGTCGTTCGAGGAGTTCGACATGTTCGTCGAACACCGCAGCCACGAGTTCGGCATGGAGAAGACGAAAATCCCCGGCGACGGCGTCGTCACCGGCTACGGCACCATCAACGGCCGCCTGGTCTACGTCTTCTCCAAGGACTTCACCGTGTTCGGCGGCTCGCTCTCGGGCGCGCACGCAGCCAAGATCTGCAAAGTGCAGGACATGGCGATGAAGAACGGCGCGCCGATCGTCGGTATTTTCGACGCCGGCGGCGCGCGCATTCAGGAAGGCGTGGAATCGCTCGCCGGTTACGCCGACATTTTCCAGCGCAACATTCTGGCCTCGGGCGTCATTCCGCAGATCAGCGTCATCATGGGTCCGTGCGCGGGCGGCGATGTGTACTCGCCGGCGATGACCGACTTCATCTTCATGGTGAAGGATACGAGCTACATGTTCGTGACCGGGCCAGACGTCGTGAAGACCGTGACCAACGAAGTAGTCACCGCGGAAGAACTCGGCGGTGCACGCGTGCATGCGTCGAAGTCCGGCGTCGTCGATGGCGCATACGAGAATGATTTCGAGACGCTGACACAGATGCGGCGCCTCATCGATTTCCTGCCGCTCTCGAACCGCGAGAAGCCGCCAACGCGTCCGCACTTTGATGACGTCACGCGCGAAGAGACCTCGCTTGATCGCCTAATCCCCGACAATCCGAACAAGCCCTACGACATGAAGGAGCTGGTCGAGAAGGTCGCGGACGAGGGCGACTTCTTCGAGATCGGCAGCGAGTTCGGAAAAAACATCCTGACTGGCTTCGTGCGCCTCGACGGCTCAACCGTCGGCATCGTCGCCAACCAGCCGATGGTGCTCGCCGGCGTGCTCGATATCGACGCCAGCCGCAAAGCCGCGCGCTTCGTGCGCTTCTGTGACGCCTTCAACATTCCGATTGTCACGTTTGTCGACGTGCCGGGCTTCCTGCCAGGCACCAAGCAAGAGCTGGGCGGCCTCATCAAGCACGGCGCCAAGCTCCTGTTCGCCTACGGCGAAGCGACGGTGCCGAAAGTCACGGTGATCACGCGCAAAGCCTATGGCGGCGCCTATGACGTCATGAGTTCAAAGCACCTGCGCGGCGACGTGAACTACGCGTGGCCAAGCGCCGAGATCGCGGTGATGGGCGCGAAGGGCGCGGTCGAGATCATCTTCCGCGCCGACATCGGCGATCCGGAAAAGATCGCGGCGCGCACGCAGGAATATTCCGATCGCTTCGCCAATCCGTTCGTGGCCGCGAGCCTCGGCTACGTCGACGACGTGATCATGCCGCGCGACACCCGCAAACGTATCATCCGCGCCCTCGGCACGCTGAAGAACAAAAAGCTAGAGAACCCCTGGAAGAAGCACGACAATATTCCGTTGTGACATGGGCAGTTACCTAAGCTTCATTGCCTTTCGCGCGCGCCCACAGTTGGGCGCCGTACGAGGCATCTTGGACTATCGCATATACCGACGCGGGGATTGCGAAGAATGGTATCTAGACGGTCCGAGCCAGCGATTTCCTGGCATCGCGTTCGTTGAACCGCCATCCATCGATCGCGCGAAATTCGGAGAGGTCTGGGCAAACGCTGCGCGCGAATACGATGCGCTTGTCGCCGAGACAAAGCGGCAGGGGCGCGACACGTTTGGTCTAGACTACCAACTGATCCCGCTTGCACTGGCGCTCAGCTCAATTCTGCAGACGCGCCTGCTCGTTGTCAGCGGCAACGACGAAGACCTTGATTGCGGATTCATATGCGCTCGCGGGCGCGTCGTGCGCGGGCGGTTCCTGACCGGCCAAGACGAAGCCATGGTGTTCGATTTGGAGCACGGGTCTCGACTGGAGAAGCTCGATTGGAGCGAGGGGCATCTGCTTTATGAGGAGGCGGCAACAATCGCCGCTGACTATTTCGAGACGTCGGACGCGAAACGCTACGCTCAGAGCTGGGACAGCGGGCGCGAAGTCGAATATCAAGTTCTCGAAGAGAGGCGCGGTTTGGCGATCGAACAGCGCGGGAATAGGCGACTCGGGTGCGCGCTTCTGGCCCTTGTATTTGTCGCGCTTTTGATCGGATTTCAGGTGGCCCCCTCAGTCGCTAATCCGATCAGCGGTGTGCTGCTTGGTCTCGCACTTCTGTGGTTCCTTTTGCCGGTGCGCAAATGACCCGCCCCGCTCAGCGCGCGCAATCTATCCCACAGCAAACCGCGCAAAATCCGATATCCATCAATGCCCGCGCGAAAGTCTATCCTACACCTCAGAACCCGCGCGATACTCACGCCGTCCCGCGCACGGGAGGTTCGTAAGCTAGCCGAGCCACACGAAGTGCGGGATGCGATCGAGCGTGATCTGCTGCGTGCGTCCTCGGCGTTGCGCAGCGGAGAAGCCCGCGGGTTAGCAGCAACTTTATGCGCCAACCGTGGGAGCGCACCGGGACTTCGTCGGCACGAAGCCTGCACGCCGCTGGGGACCGTTCCAAGGGAGTGAAAGACCTCCTGGTGCGGCCTGGCGAGCACAGATCGCAACGGGGCGCGTGCGACGCGCGGCGCCGGTCAGCGATGATCGGCGCTTCTAGGACCTAAACCCTGGCGTATCCCACGCGCCCCGGCCTCCCCTATTTCCGCACGCGCCGCGCGCGTGACGGCGACGCTTCGCGTGCTACATGAGGAGCACAGGAGGAGTGCATGCGGTTCGCGTCGATACTATTGGCCCTCGCTCTGGCCGCTTGCGGGCAAACGACCGCGCCGCCAGCAGAAGCGCCCGAAGCCGAAGCGCCCGCGCCGCCGGCGCTCACGGGTGCGTTTGCCGCAATGTCGAACACCGCCATGGCGATCACAGGCGACATCGACATTCAGCCGGATGTGTTGAGCTTCTCGAAAGGCTTCCGCGTTGAGGGCGGCCGCATCGACACAGCGTTAGAACCGCACACCGACTATTCAGCCGGCGGCGGCACGATCGCCGACGTCACCGGGAACGGCGGCATCGAGACGATCGAGTTGCGACAGGTGACGAACGTACGCATCGCGGCGGATGCGGCAGTGCAACCGCTCTGTGGCCCCGGTGAGACGGCAAGCTACGTCGTGCTCGCGAAGAGCCCAGAGGTATTGTCGATGCTGGTGTTCTCGGGCGCCGATGCGCCGGGGCCGAACGCTCATAGCTCGCAGCTCTGCGGCACATTCAACTACATGCCGACCGACGCGCAATGATGCGTTTGCTGTTCGTCTGTCTGTTCTGGTTCTTTGCGCCGAGCGCCTTCGCACAGACAGAACTTGCGCCGCGTATTGAGCAATTGACGAGCGAGGATGGCGCCGCGTTCGCGGCGCATGTGTTCGACGCTGGCCCGCGTGCGCGACCACGCGGCGCTGTCGTGTTGTTGCACGGAGGCGGTTGGGTCGCGGGCGATGCGACTTGGGTATATCCGCGCGCACGCCAGTTTGCGGCGCAGGGCATGGTCACCGTCGCGGTCGACTATCGGCTCGGCAATCCGGGCAACGCGACGGCGGATGCGCGGAGTGTGATCCGTTGGCTGCGCGCCAACGCAGCATCACTAAATATCGATCCGACCCGCATCGCTGCGTACGGTGTTTCGGCTGGCGGGCAGATCTCGGTGTCGACGGCGCAAGGCGCCGATGAAAGCGCGCGGCCGAATGCGTTGGTGTTGCTGTCGCCGGCGCTTGATCTGGAAGAGGATGGCTGGTTCCGGCGGTTGGCTGGCGAGGATACGGCGCGCGAATTGTCGCCGTTGCGCAATTTGCGTGCGGGGCTGCCGCCGACTTTGGTTCTGCAAGGCGATGTCGATACCGAGACGCCGCTCCTGGGCGCGCGGCGCTTGTGCGACGGCATGCGCGCGAACGGCGATCGCTGCGTACTGAAGGTTTATGCGGGCTACGGTCATCTCTTCACGCCGCTGGGGATCAATGATCGCGATACGCCGCAGCCTGATCCGGCAATCTCAGCGCAAGCGGGCGCATTGGCTGAGGCGTTTCTTTTGAGCTTGGGGTACGCGCCATGATTGCGACGAACGACAGCATGCGTGCGGTCTTTTGCGCAGTCGTTCGGCGCCAGCGACCAAGCCGGGCGCTTTTGCGATGGAGGGCTGTCGCGGCAGTGTGCGGACGGAGATAGATACCCCGCATGCGAACTCTCCTCGCCGCCGCGCTTTTGGCCGTGCTCGCCGCGTGCGAGGACGCTGCCCCGTCTGCGCCTGGCGCACCGGTGCAGGATGGCGCGGTGCTCTCGGGTGAGTTCAAGCCTTCATCAAACACCGCGCGCGGCATCACTGGCGGCATGGTCATCCAACGCGCGGGCATAACGTTTGAGAATGGCGTCGCGCTCTACACGCGCACACTCAACCCCAGACGCGGTGGCGATCTCATCGCGAAGAACGGCGATAGCTTCGCTGCGGCGATTGTTGGTCCCGGCAATGTGAATGTCGAATTGCGGCGGGTGACCGAGCAAGTGTTGCCTGCGGGGATAGTTGGTCTCTGTGGCCCGGAGCGGCCGCAGTACGTTGCGTTGGCCTATGATGCGCGTGCGACGATCGTAACGATGCTGGTCTTTGCGGGGAACGAGCCGCCTGGACCTAATGCAGAGAACAGCCGTGTTTGCGCGCGGTTTGGCTACGCGGCGCCGGACGGCGCCAGAACGCGTGAAGGTGTGGTGCTTTAGTCGGGCTTGGCGAGCGGTTTCGTTGGCTCGCCGAGTTCGTAAAATTCGGTGCCCTTGTCGGTCTGCATCAGCAGGTAGCGCTTATCGAGGTCGGGGTACGAGACAACGTCGATCGGTTTGTCTTCACCGCCCATGAGATAGACGCACTCTTCGTCGAACGTATTGCGCAAGAGGTGCGGCACGCTTGGCGTCGCAAAACCCATGAAGTCTCCGGGGCCGACTTCAGCTGTCTTGCCATCGATGTCCGCCATCGCCCGGCCGGAGATGATGTAGATCCATTCCTCTTCGAGCATGTGGGCGTGATAGGCGAAGCTATCCTTGCCGGGCGGCAGCTTCACCAAGCTCACATGCGCGCGGTTCATGCCGGCGAGGCGCGAGAGGCCGGCGGCGCGAAAGAGCGAGTTTGGATTGAGCTTCTGGCTGAACGGCCGCATCGCGGCTGGAATTTCGCTGGAGCGCCACAGCGCCTTCTTCGACTCAGCCATGCTTCACCTCGTGCAGAAATCTATCCTACAGCGAGACGGCGGGGCGATAATGCGCTGATGAACTTAGAACTGCACCGGCTCGTAAGGGCGCCACTCACCCCCCAGCAACAGCTCAAGCGGCCGGAACTCGGCCTTGTAGTGCATCTTGTCGGAGCCGGGGATCCAGTAGCCGAGATAGAGATAGCCAAAGCCTGCGGCGCGGGCCTGCTGGATGTGGTCGAGGATGATGTAAATCCCGGGGCTGCGGCGCGCATCTTCCGGTTCGAAGAACGAGTAGACCATGGAGAGGCCGTCGCCGAGCGCATCGACCAAAGCAGCGGCGGCAAGTTCACCTTTGTTGGGACCGCCGCTGTAGCGATACTCGACGATGTGGGTGTGGACCGCGGATTCCTCCACCATTGCGGCGAAATCGGTGAAACTCATTTCGGCCATGCCGCCGTCAGCGTGGCGCGAGGCGAGATAACGGCGGAGCAGGGCGAATTGTTCTTCGGTAGCTTGGGCCGGGCGAAGCGCGCGCGTCAGATCAGCGTTGCGCAGCATGATCTTGCGCCAGCGGCGGGTGAACTCGAATTTCTCAACCGGGACGCGCGCTGAGATGCAGGCATCACACGCGTCGCATGAAGGCCGGTACGCGATATTTTGAGAACGCCGGAATCCGGCGCCAGTCAGCACGTCATGCAGCTCACTCGCGTCGAGGCCATCAAGTGCGGTGAAAACCTTGCGTTCTTTCCGGCCCGGCAAATACGGACACGGAGACGGCGCTGTCAGAAAGAAGCGCAGATTCTTGGTTGGAAATGGCTTCGTCACGTCACGAACATGGTCGCCGAACCTTTCACGGCGTCAAGACAGCTCACGCATTGCACGCTGTTAGACTTAACGGAGCGTTGTCAGTTCCGAGCCCCGGCTAAAAAACTTTCCACACACCAAGATTACCTCTCTGAATTGGGGAAATCTCTGTTATCGTCTTCGCATCTGCCGCGCGGACTGGGGGAGCTGTTCGGCCTAAGCAGACGGAGGCGCTCATGGCGCAGCCTGTGACGGCCATTCTTTCACGCCAGGGCGAGCTTGCCGCCAAGGCGCGCCAATTCACGAATGATACGAACGAGGCGAGCCTTCTAGTTGGCCGCGTGGTTTCCCGTGCGTTGAGCACGTTCAAAGGCACTGAAGCCCAAGACATCATCACCCACGCGATGAGCCGTGATCTTGATCGCCTGATCGAGCAATTGAAGAAAGCTCGGCACTAAGCGGCGAGGCGTTCCTCGCGGCCGAGTGGGTCTGGCAGGGCTTCACCGTCCGCCACAAATTGCAGCGACACTGAATTGATGCAGTAGCGCAGGCCGCCAGCTGAACGCGGGCCGTCTGGGAAGACGTGACCTTGGTGGCTGTCGCAGCGTGCGCAGCGTGTCTCGATGCGGCGCATGCCGTAGGAATTATCTTCGATACCGACGACGTGCTTGGGATCGATGGGGCCCGTAAAGCTTGGCCAGCCGGTGCCGCTTTCGAACTTTGTGTCCTGACGAAAGAGGGGCAGGCCGCAGAGGCGGCAACAATAAGCGCCTGAACTTTTCTGGTTGAGCAAGCCGCCACAGAACGGGGCTTCGGTGCCGTGGTGTAGCAGCACGCGGCGTTCTTCGTCAGTAAGGCTAGCTTCAAGGCGCAAACGCTCTTGTGCGCTGGGAGGTGTGAGATCGAAGCCGGAGGCTGAAATTGTCATCGTCCCTAACTTGGTGAACGCCGCCAAGTTCGTCCAGGGCTTCGGAAGGGTTACACCACGCCGTCACTGCCGCCGTAGAGCTTACTCAGATGCGTGACCAAGCTTTTGGCGCCGGCGCTGATTTGGTCGTCGCTAAATTTGGTGCGCAGTTGGCGCGCGGCGTCCGCTAGGCCCTTAGGCTCGTAAGCGAACTTGCGTTTGTACTTCTTGGCGATGTGCTCGATCAGTAGGTCGGCCTTCTCCTGGGACGGACCCATGATTGGCTTTAGCGTCTGTTCCAGTTCGCGCACCAGCGGATCGCCCTTGGGCTTGGCGGCCTTCTTTGGCGCGGGTAGCGCGGCGGCCAGCAAAGCTTTGTCGGAATTGTCGCGGGCGAGCTTGAAGATCCGCCGCACTTCGGGGCGCGAGCGGCGCCCAAGCGCGGCGCGCAGCAATTTAGCGTCGGCCGGTTTTAAAGTCATGGCGCCGCCCGGCGGAGAATGGCTGCGGCGGCGCGGGCAAGCGATTCCTTGGCTGGCCGGCCCCCGACGCGCATCATCGCTGTGACATTGATCGGGTTGGTGGCGAAGCGCTCAGTCGGCGTTGAGCGCAGGACCGCCGAATATGGCACTTCGTCAGGCAGCAGCGCGCCGCCGAAGAAGGGCGCGTTCTGGATCTCCGACCGCGTCAGCGCGTCGGCGTCGCCAGTCTCTCCAGAGCGCGTGCGGTCGTTCACACCGTTCAGGAGCACCGAGAACTCCTCGGGCCGCAATGGCCTTCCCCTGACCTCACGCACGACATGCTCAAGCATGTTCAAACCGGTGAGCGAATAGCGCTCGGGGCGAACCGGGGCGACGATGTGGTCAGCGGTGGTGATCGCCAAGCGGGTGAGAAACGTCGCACAGGGGTTGGAGTCGATAATCACTGCGTCAGAGCGGGCGCGGAGTGCGGCCACAAGAGCGCGGAAACGCGTGAACGCTTCGGCTTTGTCTCGATCTGGGCGGGTGTCGAGGGTGAATTCGAAGAGACGCTCGTCGCCGGCGACAAGTTCAAAGTTCGGCCCTTTGCTGCCGCGTCTGACGCGATTCAACGGGATGGAAATCGCGCCGAAATCGCTAAGCGGTGTCGCGTGGTCGCCGCGCGCATTGAGGATGCCATAGAGCGTGTGGTTCCGGTCGCGGATGCGGTTCCTCTCGCCGGGCGAGAGAAAATACTGTGTGAGATTGTGTTGCGGATCGAGGTCGATAAACGAGATCGCGCGCTTGTCTGCCAGGTGCGCAGCCGCGAAGAGATTGGCTGCGAGTACTGTCTTGCCGACGCCGCCCTTGATGTTGAGCATGGCGATGACACGGCCGCGCCCGTTTGCGGCGCGTGCCCGTTCAACGATTTGGGCAAGTGTCTCTGATCGCGCGCCACGCCGTAGGTCGATGAAGTTGGACGTGTCGAGCGTTTGGCTGAACCATGAATCGCCGGCGAGATCGGCAGTCTGCACCACGACGATCGCTCGGCCATTGTTGAGCGCGGCCGCCACCTCGCGGCGCACCCAAGCGCTCTCCTGAGCCGCAGGTGACGCGAGGACGATGACCACCGCGCACTGGCCAACCGCCTGGACGAGCGTGCCAAGCTTGTCTTGAACGCGATACTCGGGGCCGGAGCGGAGCACGGTCCATCCGTGCTGTTCGAGCTCGGCTGCGATGGATCGTGCGGCGTCTCCGTCGTCCGGTTCGAAGGCGAGATACGCCGCTGTTGCCATAAAATCGTTCCACCCCGCCCTATGTGGTAAACCCTAGTCGGGGGCATTACGCCTTGGCAATGCGGCGTGGCCTCCCCCAAATGGGGCGGCGCGTGGCAGGAACCCAGGCGCAACACCAAGACTTCGCCGGTTATGCCCGATCCCGCCCTTCTTGAGCTTTTTCAGCGCCTCGCAATGGCGCTTGGGATTGGCTTTTTGGTCGGTGTTGAGCGTGGTTGGAAGCACCGGGATGCGCCCGATGGGACGCGTGCCGCCGGCCTTCGAACTCATTCCGTTATCGGATTGATGGGCGGCGTTACGGGCGCATTGCTCCCGACGGTCGGCCAAGTTGGATTCGCGGCTTTGGCACTGGTGTTCGGCGCGGCGTTTGTGACGTTCAAGGTACGCGAGAGTCAGCGCGACAACGATCTTTCGGCGACAGGAACGATTGCCGGGCTGCTGGTCTTTGCGCTCGGTGTTTATGCAATGTGGGGCGATCTGCGTATCGCGGCGGCAGTGGGCGTGACGCTCGTTGGTTTGCTTGCGTTCAAGAACGCGCTGCACGATTGGCTCGATAAAGTGACGTGGAAGGAGCTGCGGTCGGCGCTGCTCATTCTTGGCGCGACATTCATCGCGCTGCCGCTCCTGCCGGATCGCGCCGTCGATGTGTGGGGCGCGATCAACCCGCGTGAATTGTGGTTGTTGACCATCCTCGTCGCGGGCGCGTCGTTTGCGGGTTACGTCGCGGTGCGGGTGCTGGGCAATGATGTCGGCGTTCTCGCAGGCGCTGCGGCCGGCTCGGTTGTCTCTTCAACAGTGGTGACTGCGGAGCTGGGCCGGCGTGTGAAGAGCGGCGAAACGCACGCGATGGTGGGCGGTGCGGCGGCAGCGATCGCGGCGGCGATTAGCATTGGGCGCGTGATCGCACTGCTGGCTGTCACAGCGATGCCGATCGTGCCTGAGGCGGCGCCGGCGCTGGTGACGGCGCTTATTGTGTTTGCGGGCGCGGCGTTCGCGCTGCGCTATTTCGACAGAGAGGGCGATGGCGCGGATTCATCGCAGAAGCTGCGCAGTCCTCTCGATCTGGTTTCAGTGTTTCAATTCGCGGCGTTTCTGGGCGCCGTGATTGTCGTTGGTCGCATCGTGGCCGACGCGTTCGGCCAAGCAGGGTTGCTGCCATTCGCTGCGACGGCCGGGTTGGCCGATGTTGATGCGGTCACGCTCGCTGCTGGAAGTCTGGTGCGCGGTGGGTTGGAGCCTGCGGTCGGCGCACATGCGGTGATGATCGCGGTGCTGATGAACACGCTGGCTAAGGGTGTGATCGCCTTTGTAACGGGCGGATGGCGCTACGCGGCGCTCTATTTCGCAGCTGCTGTGGCGGCGACAATTGCCGCAGCGGCGGTTTGGTTCTTGGTCACACCGCTTATTGCGCCCATGTTTGGTGTGCAGGTGCAGCAACAGGCCTCGCTTGGAGCCGCAATGTTCGGCTAGGGTTCGGAACGATGAAGGAAAAATGGACCCCCGCAGGCTGGCGTTCGCTGCCGGCCAAGCACATTCCGACGGATTATCCCGATCCGGCGGCGCTGACGCGCGTCGAGCAGCAGCTCCGCTCGTATCCGCCGCTCGTGTTTGCGGGCGAAGCGCGCAATCTGAAGGCGCGTCTGGCCGAGGTCGCCGCCGGGAAAGCTTTCCTGTTGCAAGGCGGTGATTGCGCCGAGAGCTTCAAGGAATTTCATCCCGACAACATCCGCGACACCTTCCGCACGCTGATGGCGATGAGCGTCGTGCTGACGTTCGCGGGCTCCAAGCCGGTGGTGAAGCTCGGGCGCATTGCCGGCCAGTTCGGTAAGCCGCGCTCGGAGCAGATCGAGACTCAGAATGGGGTCACGCTACCTTCTTACCGAGGCGACAACATCAACGGCATGGATTTCACGCCGGAATCGCGGACGCCCGATCCGGAGCGTTTGTTGAAGGCGTATTCGCAGTCGGCGGCGACGCTGAACCTCATCCGTGCGTTCGCGAACGGTGGCTACGCCGATCTGCATAATGTCCATCGCTGGATGGTTGGCTTCGTTGCCGATAGTCCGCAGGGCAAACGCTATCAAGAAATCGCGGACCGCATTTCTGAAGCCATCGACTTCATGGAAGCGTGCGGAATCACGCCGCAGAGCGTGCCGCAAGTCCGCCAGGTGGACGTCTACACCAGCCATGAAGCGCTGTTGCTTGGCTACGAAGAGGCGATGACGCGCGTCGATTCCACCAGCGGCGATTATTACGACACCAGCGCACACTTTGTGTGGATTGGCGATCGCACGCGTCAGCCTGATGGCGCGCACATCGAGTTTGTCCGCGGAATCAAGAACCCGCTTGGCATCAAGTGCGGGCCTTCGCTTGATCCCGACGAGTTGCTGAAGCTGATCGATATTCTGAACCCGGCGGATGAGGCGGGACGCATCACGCTCATCGCGCGCTTTGGCGTCGACAAGGTTCAGGCGGGTTTGCCGAAATTGGTGCGCGCGGTCCAAAAATCGGGGCGCACGGTGATCTGGTCGTGTGATCCAATGCACGGCAACACGTTGAAGACGGCGTCAGGCTACAAGACGCGGCCGTTTGATCGAATCCTCGGAGAGGTTTCGAGCTTCATGGATATTGTGACGTCGGAAGGCGCCTATCCGGGCGGCGTGCACGTCGAGATGACGGGACAGCAGGTCACGGAATGCTTGGGCGGCGCGTCGGCGGTGACGGAAGAGGATCTCTCCAGCCGCTATCATACGCACTGCGACCCGCGGCTCAACGGCACGCAGGCGCTGGATCTGGCGTTTCTGATCGCGGAAAAGCTCCGCAGCGCGCGCGTGAATGGTCGCAAGGCGCAGGCGAGTTAGTCCGGCTCTTGACTGCGTACATGGCCAAGCGCGAGTAGGTTCGAATGAAATCACTTCGTATCGCCGTGCAGATGGATCCGATCGAGAAGATGATCGTGAACCATGACACGTCGCTTGCGCTCATGGTCGAGGCGCAGTCTCGCGGGCATGAGATTTGGTGGTGGACGCCGGATGATCTCTACTACGAACTCGGTGTTGTGAAGGCGAAGGCGCAGCGCGTTTCGGTAAGTTTGCAGGAAGGCGCGCACTACAAGACGCTTGAGGAAGCGGCGCGCGCGGTCGACGATTTTGATGTCGTGCTGGTGCGCCAGGATCCGCCGTTCGACATGGGCTACGTGACCAACACGTATCTGTTGGAGTTGGCGAAGAAGGCGCGGGTGATCAATCCGCCGCAGGGCATTCGGAACATCTCTGAGAAGTGCTCGATCCTGCAGTTTCCCGAACTGACGCCAAACACGTGGGTTGGACGCGATCTCGATGCGCTGGAAACCTTCGCCAAGCGCTACGAGCAGGTGGTGCTCAAGATCCTTTTCATGATGGGCGGCGAGGGCGTGATTAAGCTCTCCGCCAGCGCTCCGGATTTTCGTGAAAAGGCCAGTGCGTTTCTTGCGGCAACTGGGCGTGAGCCAATTCTGGCGCAGGAGTTTTTGCCGGCGGTTTCCGGCGGCGATAAGCGCGTGTTCGTGTTGAATGGCGAGCCATTCGCGGCGCTGAAACGCATCCCGAAGGCGGGCGATTTCCGTGCGAACTTGGCGGTCGGTGGCCAAGCCGCGCCGGGTGAGTTGGATGATGACGACTGCGCCATCGCGGCGGCCGTGGCGCCGTTGTTGAGGCGCGAAGGCATTGTGTTCGCCGGCCTCGACGTGATCGCCGGCAAGCTGATCGAGATCAACGTGACCTCGCCAACGCTCGCGCAAGAGCTGAAGCGGTTCTCGGGGCTCGATCTCCCAAAGGCTTTCTGGGATCGCGTCGAAACGCTGTTCTAAGTCGCGAACGTCATGATCAGGACGATCGCTGCGATGTTGAGGCCGAAGCCGACAGCGAGCATGCGCTTCAGCGTGAGCAATCCCGAAGAATAGGCGATGGCGTTGGGTGCTGTCGCGACTGGCAGCATGAACGCAAAACTCGCCGCGAGCGCGACGGGAAATCCGAGCTGCTGAAGCGGCGTTCCGGTCGCTGTGGCGACTGCGGCGACGACCGGCAGCATCGAAGTCAGCGTCGCGACGTTGCTGGCGAGTTCGGAGACGAGGATCGTCGTCACCACCAGAAGCGCAACGAGCGCGAAGGCCGAGAGCCCGTCGAGGCTCGCGATCCATTCCCCGATCCAGGCCGCAAGGCCGGTGGCTTCCATGCCGGCGGCGAGTGAGAGTCCGCCGCCGAAGAGAATGGCGATGCCCCACGGAATCCGCTCGGCGGTTTTCCAATCGATGAGCTTCTCGCCGCGATCGCGTCCCGACGGGATGAAGAAGAGAAGCAGTGCGCCAGCGATGGCGACGCCCGTGTCGGTTAGCGCGGTGAGACCAGGAATTTCGGCGATCTGAACGCGGAACATCCATGCGAACGCTGTGAGCGCAAAGACGATGCCAATGCGGACTTCCGGCTTCGTGATTGGGCCGAGAGCGTGCAGCGCATCCTTCACGACTGAGCCGATCGCTTCGAAGCGTGAGTGGCCCTTGCCGAAGAGCGGCCAGCACAGCAGCAGCCACGCGATAGGCATCATCAGCAACATGATTGGAATGGCGCGGCTCATCCAATCGATGAAGGCGATTGGTTCGCCGGCGCGTTCGAAGAAGGCGATGCCGATGAGGTTTGTCGGCGTGCCGACGGGCGTGCCGATGCCGCCAATGGTGGCGGCATGTGCGACGCCGAGTGTGAGCGCGCCACCGAGCGCGAGATCAGGTTTGCCGCCGCCGGACATAGCGCGCGCGGCGCCGATGGCGATGGGGGCGAGCATGAGCGTGGTCGCCGTGTTGGAGATCCACATCGAGATTAGCATCGAGGCGAGCATAAACGCACCGACGAGCGCGATCGGGCGCCCGCCTGCAACTGAGGCGATCGAGAGCGCGATGCGCTCGTGCAAACGCCAGCGCTCAACACAGGCTGCGAGGATGAAGCCACCGATGAAGAGGAAGACGATCGGATCCGCGTAGGGTGAGGCCGCCTCTTTCATGCTGGCGGCGCCGATCAGTGGAAGCGCGGCAAGCGGGATGAGCGCTGTGGCGGCGATCGGGATCGCTTCGGTGACCCACCAGACGACCATCAGAGCCGCAAGCGAGACGACGCGCCATGCTTCTGGGGATAGGCCCTCGGGCGGCGGCATGAGTTGGATGCCAATTGCCAGGGCTGGCCCAAGGACAAGGCCGATCCAGCGGCCCACGCGGCCAAAACCGGTCTCCTCGCCGGCGATATCCTCGTCGGTCATGGCATTCCCCCGCACGCCGGATTTGACACCGGCTTTATCGCCTCATACCTCAGCGCCTCTCCTTTGGAAGCCC
>JAPLOL010000082.1 GCA_026400735.1 Alphaproteobacteria bacterium
CGGCATGGGTCTGCTGCGCTCTTTGAAGAAGGGCCGCTCCATCGCGCTGATGAACGACCAAAAATACAATGCCGGCCTCGCCGTCCCGTTCTTTGGCCACGACTGCATGACCGCCGACGGCCCCACCCGCCTCGCGCTCAAATTCAAAGTCCCGCTCATCCCGATCACGGGCCGCCGCATCAACGGCACGCACTTCGTCTCCACCGCCTATCCCGCGATCGAACTCGACTATTCCAAGCCCGACGACGAGCAGACCGTGTTCAACGGCGTCAAACGCGTGAACGAATTCATGGAAGCGCGTGTGCGCGAAGCGCCGGGCCAATGGTTCTGGTCGCACCGCCGCTGGCCGAAGAGCGCATGGGTCGAAGCAGGCGTAATGTGAACCCGCTTCCCATCCACCGCTTCACCATCACCTCGAGCCTCAAGCGCCAGGACGCCGTCGCCGCGCTCCGTGCTCATCTCGTGGAAGTGAAATTCTTCCGCCTCCGCATCCCCAACAGCGCCAACGACAAGCGCTTCCACGGCGTGGTGAACGAAAGCAATTTCGCGATCTCGCGCGTGCTGGGCTACAACAACGTCTTCGCCCCGCAATCCACCGGCACAATCGACGGCGCCGGCGTCGGTTCGACCATCAACGTGACCATGAAGCCGCCGCTCCTGGTTATCGGTTTCTACCTCGTGATCCTGGCATTCGGCGCGATCGGCATCGTCGTGAACACCGGCGAAGTCACGATGGTCGCTTTGCTGGTGCTCATACTGTACGTGTTGGTGATGATCGGCTTCTGGATGGAAGCCGAAAAGCAGGAGCGCACGCTCCGGGAAATCTTGAAGGCGCTCTGAGCGGGAGGGTTGCACATGTGGCGCGCACTTTTGGCGGCAACGCTTCTGGCGGGATGCTCGACGGTCGATCGCGTCGGCCAATCCGTTGTCAGCATGACAGATGGCCGCCCACCCGCGCCCGACACCGCGCTCCAAGCCATCCTCAACGCCGCCCCAATCGGCTGCCCGAATGGCCGCACGCTTGAAGGCGCCAATCACGAAGCCTTCGGCCCTCAGCACGGCGTCGTCGGTGCCGACATCGCACTCACGCCACTCGCCGGCGATCCAACACGCGCCGTCCGCATGCGCCGGCTCGTCATCGAGCCCGGCGGCGTGATCGCCTGGCACACGCATGATCAGGTGCAAGGCAGCGCCCTAGTGGTCTCTGGCGTGATGACCGAGATCCGCAATTCCTGCATGGACCCAATCCGGTACCGCGCCGGCGACGTCGCCATCGAAGACGCCCAAACCGCTCACGGCTGGCGCAATGACGGCGACGTCGAAGCCGTCATCATCACCGCCCACGTGGTTGCGCGAAACTAGCTCGCGCTGCAGGCAATCGGGCTCTGATAGGTGAGGGTCGCCGGATCAAGCCGGCGCGCATTGGCCAACGCCCGCTCTGCCTCCGCACACCGGTGCAAAGCAGCAAACACTGTCGCTATCGAATGATGAACCGCCGCTACATCGGGCGCAGCGACAAGCGCACGCTGACAAAACGGCAACGCTTCCGCATCGCGGTTCAGGGAATGCAAAATGTAACAATGGTTGTTCAGAACACTGGGTTCACCGGGGGCCAACCCTAGCGCTCGCTGGCTCTCAACCAGTGCGCGGTTTGGATCCCCAACCTCCTGCAACACCGCCGACCGATTGGCGTAGCTGTACCAATCCTGGGCCGGCATCGCCAAATAGGCCTGCATTGCTGGCGCGAACTCTGGCGCGTGTTGATCCGAAAGGATCGGCAGCACGAGCGCGTACATCGTCTCGGTATCTATGTGCGGCGGGAAATAATCTGACGCGGGCGTCGACAAGGTCGGGTCACGTCGGATCATGCGATAGACAAGTTGCGCATCTGCAAGCGCCTCCGGCATGCGACCGACATGCCAATACGCAGTGGCGCGGAACGCATGGAAAGAGACGTCAGACGTAATCGTGCTGCCCGGCGGCGTCGCTTCATCGTAGTAGCGGACCGCGTTCGCGTAGTCACCGCGCTGCAGCGCGTCCGTACCGAGATTAATCAGCGGCAGGCCGCGCCATGGTGAACCAGGAGGGGAAACGCGCAAACACGCGCCCCAGTCAGGCGCCGCTTGCCCATTATAAACGCATTCCGGCGGCATTTGCTCCTGCTGTGCGACCACCGGCGTGAACCATGCGAACGCACAAGCCACGATCGCGGCGCTGAAAACTCTCATCGCGCGCTTTCACCCAACAACTCGCGGCGCGCCGCCGCCAAGCCTTCAATCGCGACGCTGGGATCAAGCTGTTGCGTGTTGCGCAGCTTCATGCGCCAGCACAGATGCGGCCCGGTCGCGCGCCCGCGTGAGCCGACAGCGCCGATAACCTGCCCCTGCTCCAACGTATCGCCGACATGAACATCAACGCGGCTCATATGCAGGTACATCGTGATGAGACCCTGCCCATGATCGATGAACACGAGCCCGCCTTCATAGTGCATGTCGCTCTCAGCCAGCGTCACAACACCAGCCGCAGGCGCATGGATCGGCGTGCCTTCCGGCACCGCGATGTCATAGCCAAAGTGCGGCGTCGACGGCGTGCCGTTCAAAATCCGCTGATTGCCCCAGCGCCCCGTAACAGTTCCGCCCTCCACGGGACGAATGAAGCCATCGAGAAAACCTTCGATGTTCGCCTGACTTTGAAAGCCAGCTTGCTTCAGCGCGCTCTCACGCTGAATGCGCGCCAGGACCGCCGGATCGTCCGGCGTCACCGTCTGCTGCGGCAAACCATTGATGCGCTGCACGTCGAACTCGCGCGGCGCGATGTCGAAAGTTTGCACCAAGCCAGGGGATAGACGCTGACGACCGTTGGGGGCAGTGGAAGCGGCGCCAGGCGCACCAACCGTCACCACAGCTTCAGCGCCATGCTCACGCGTGAAGCCGATAACAATCCAGCCCTCGGCGTCGGCATTGCCAATGTGTGCGCCATCAAGAGTCACTGGTGCATTCGGCAGCGTGCGGCAAAGCGCGATGCCGCCTTGCGTAAACGCACCGGCGCAACGCAGCGTGAGCGTTGTCGGCGGCGGCGGATTCACCGGCCCCACAACTTCAATCGGATACTCAACCGTCGCGGGCGCCTCAGGCTGCGCCGGCGCCTCAGCAGCCGCGCACGCAACCAGCAACAGCGCCGCAAGCCCCGCGAGCGCTCTCACGGCTTCTTCTCCGCGTGCGTCTGCTTCCAGCGCGCCGTCGCCTCAGCCGGGCCGCGATACGCCTCCTGCAGATCGACGCTCCAATAGCGCAGAACATCTAACGTGATCGGCTCCCCCGTCACCGCGCAGCGCACATGCGTGCCCTGACGCAGGATGGTGATTTCGTTATCGCCATAACGGACCTTAGCCTCAGGCCCGCCTGGATCGTGCTTGTTCATGTGAGTCTTTTAGCGCTCACCGCCCGGCCAACCAAGCGCCTCAGACCGCTGAATCAGCCCGCCCATCCGATAATCCGGCGCAACTCAGCCACACCCGCCGCGAGAATGTCGGCCCCCGGCGCCGTTTCAACATCCGGCGCCAACAGCCAGCGCGGCTGATCATTCACGGCGTACACGGGTTCCGCCGAATATTGAGCGCCCACAGCAGTCCGATCCAGCCGCAGCGAAAACACCGCCGCCCCGAGCCCCATCATCCGCGTGCCGACGATCCTTGCGCCCGCCAGGGCGCGCATCCCCATCGGAAATCCCTCAGCCATGCTGCCGCTCCAATGGTCCGTCAGCACAACCACCTTGCGATCGTACGTAAACGGCCCACGCGGATCGACAGTCTCGACCCAACGCTGACTAAGCCCGCGTCCATTGCGTCGACGCATATGCGCGTACGGCCGCGTCTCGGTGATAAACCGCCCCATCATCGGCCGCGCCACCGCCGTATCGCCGCCGCCGTTGCCGCGCACGTCGATGACAATGCCGCGCGTCGCCGACAACGAGTTCAACGCCAGATCAAATGCATCGACGGCGCCTTCATTCGCGAATGTGCGAATGCGAATATAACCCAGGTCTCCATCCAGCCTGCGCGATTCAACATCTGGCGCATCTGGCCGCCGCCTCAGCGGCAACGCCAAATCGCGCTCAACCCCATCAGCACCGCGGAGGCGCATCTGCCGCGGCTGCGCGGTATGACCAGCGACAGCGGCGTTGATCACATAGCGATCGGCTTCCGGGTCAGGACGCGTCAAGCAGCGCGGCATCAGACCAGCAACAACACGCTCGATCGGCACGCCATCGACGCCAACAACAACGTCGCCAATCCGAACGCCGGCATCTGCAGCCGACGATCCCTCCAGCACGGCGTCGATGCGCACATCGCCGGACGCGCGCTCTGCCAACAAATCGTAAAGCGGCCAGCGCGGCGCGCCGTTGGGCGGATCGCTCAGATGCGTGTGCGCGTCATAGAGCTCGCACAGCACACGCCGCGTGATCTCCTGGAAGGCCTCATAGGACTGCGCCGCTATCGCCAGCGGCCGATACAGGCGCCGCACCTGATCCCAATCCGTGCGCTTCTCGGAGAAGAAGCAGTAGCGATCGCGCAGCGTCGTCCACAGCTCGTCGAAATCCTGCGCCAACGTCGTGTCGTGCGGTGGCTCCGTCGCGCTCGCCGGGCTTACACCAGCGGCCAGCACGCCAGCGCCAAAGGCTCTCCGAGAAAACTTGAACGGCGGAGTCATGAAGCAGCCTTTCGAACGCGTAGGATCGGCTGCCTAAAGCGCCAAAACGCAAATGACTAGCGCGCCTCGGTCGCAATTTGCGTTTGGCTGAAATGCCCATGTACGATAGCACAACGACATGCTCTCTGCGCCACTCTCGCTAGGTGAACTCATTGACCGACTCACGATCCTCGAGATCAAGTCCCGTCGCATCGCATCTCCAACCAAGCGCGCCAAAGTGCGACGCGAATTAGAAGGCCTCCGTCAGATCGCAGCGCCTTACGAGAAGCTCGCTTCGCTCATCGTGCTGAAGCGCCGCCTTCGCGCCGTGAACACTGTGCTCTGGTCGTTGGAAGAGTCATCGCGCCAGCGTTTCCGTCGCGCTCCGAACGTACCAGCAAAAGCGGCGGCCCTCCTCACACGCATCGCCCGCGGTAACGATCTGCGCCATCGCATTAAGCAACGCATCAGCCGCCTCGCCAAAGGCGGCCTCGTTGAACAGAAGTCCTATTATTCCTGAAGCGCCGCGCGCACATCCGCGATCACGCTCTGCCAATCGCCAAACTGCTTCTGACGGAAGAGCCGCATGGTCGGATACCAAGGCGTATCCGTTCGCTCGCGCAACCAACGCCAATCTGCGCGAAATGGCAGCATCAACAACACTGGCTTGCCCAAGGCTCCCGCAAGGTGCGCCACGCCAGTGTCAATGCTCACCACGACGTCCAGCGTTTCAATCAACGCCGCAAGCTCGGCAAAGTCAGCAAGCTGCGCGCCGAACTGGCGAACACCATACGCCGCCGCCGTCGCACTCTCTTCCATCTGCAGACTTACGAACTCAACATCAGCCTGCAAAAGCTGCGCAAGCGCTGCCTTGTCCAAGCTCCGCCACTTCTGCATCGCGTGCTTGGTAACGCCCGACCACACCACACCAACCAGGCGCCGCTCAGGCCGCTCCAACACCTCCCGCCAACGCGCAACGCGCGCGGGTTCAGCATGAAGGTATGCAATAGGCGCGGGGATTGCCTCGATGCGTGCGCCCAGCAACAACATCAAACTGGCGAGCGGCGCATGAAAATCCGCAGCCGGCGCTGGCTCGCTCGCCGCCGCCACTTCCACCACGCCTTCGAGGCTACGCATCAGCTCCAATGTCGGCGCGCGTTCCTGCAAGATCACTCTCGCGCCTCTCGCCGCTAATTGCGGAATGAACCGGCTAAACTGAAAAAGATCGCCGAACCCCTGTTCGCCCTGCACCAGGATCGTCTTGCCTTCGAGCGATTGCCCACGCCACAGCTGCGCCGTTGACGCCGGCGTACGCCGCCCATTCTGATGGTGACGCACCTCGTATAGCGGCAACCCGCGTTCGAAATCACCTGCGCTCAACAACAAATCACATTTCGCATAAAGCGCCGCAGGATCGTTGGGGGTCAGCGCCAGGACGCGCTCCCAAGCCGCCAATGCCTCATCGTAACGGTTGGCTGCGCCCAGAATATAAGCTCGCCGCGCCAAGCTCTCCGCATGGTTCGGCGCACGCGCCAGCGCCGTATCGATATCGGTCAGCGCCTCATCGAAGCGGCCCACATTCGCCAGTGCCGGCGCACGCGCTGCGCGGATCGCGATCTGCTTTGGATTGAGCGCCAATGCAGCGTCGAAAGCCTCGATCGCCTCAGGCCACAACTCCAACATCCCAAACGCCTGCCCGCGATGATAGTGCGCATCCGCATTGCGCGGATCGATACCATTCGCACGCGCCGCCGCCGTCAGCGCCTCCTCGGTGCGTCCAAGATGAAGCAGCAAACCAGCTCGCCGCGCATGGACATCGGCGCGGTGCTCGTATGTCTGATCGAGCGCCGCCAGCGCTGCCTCATGCCGCCCAAGCGCCGCAAGCGACGCACCCTGCAGCAACAGCGCTTCGGGATCGCCGGGCCGCAGGTTTAGAAATCCGACGCACGCTTCAACACATTGCGCATGTCGCCCAAGCGCCGAAAGCACCACCGCTCGATTAAACGCAATCTCTGCGTCGAAGGGGGACACCTCGTGCGCCCGGTCAAAAAACCGCGCCGCGCCGTCAAGGTCACCCTTCTGATGCTGTATCCCCGCCATGCAATGCAGCGCGTCAGCATCCTCCGGCGTGCGCTCCAGCAACTCCGTGAGCATCGCCTCGGCGGCAGCAATATCGCCGCGCTGAAACAGCGAAAAGGCTTCAACAACGCTTTTCATCAGCTCACAACGTCCGAACCAGCGACGTCATTCGAACTCACCGCCAACGGTGGAAACAGGCAATACGCGCTTAACGGCGCCCGTTGCAGCGCGACATTGATCATGCCGTCCAACGTATAGGGCTGGAGTTTGCGGTTCTGCCCGAACATGAAAATGTCGTGCGCACCACTCAGCGGAAAACACACCTTGAGCAAACGCTGCGCGCCGCGCGGCGATATCGCATAAGCCAGCGTGCCCCACGCTTGAAAGCAATGCAGCGGTGTCGGCGCCGGCGCTGGATCGCGCGCGAATGCGGTGAAATAGTTCGGGTTACGCTTCGCACCTTCGTCGAAGTGCAACAGCGTCTTCAAACCATCCCGGCTCTGCACGGCGACAATCGCGTCGGTGTTGTAGCCAAAGAACAGCAGATCCCAATCGGCCGGAAGCTGCGCCATCGCGCCCAGCGCCTGCGCTGCAAAATCAGCGCGCAGGCAGGCGTCGTCTTCAACGATAAATGTCGGCTCGGCCGCCGCTGCCGCTTCAAGCCAGAGCTTGTGATGCGACAGCGCATTGCCGAGCGCCCCTGCACTGAAGTGCGAAGCCTCCGCGGTCACCAACCCACACGCCGCCAACTCGCCACGATCCAGCGATGCGCCGACAACGGCGTCGACGAACGCGATCTCCACGCCCGCCTTCGCATTCCACGCCGTGAACTGCGCGCGGCGATCGGCGCGAGCTGGCAAATTGATGACGTTCAAACGCATGCGCGCTCTTTGGCGAGCGCGCCGCGCGGGCGCAAGAGCTTACTCAGAACAAGCTGCCCTGATTGCCGCCCGGCTTCGGTTTGGGCTTCGGCTTCGGCGGCTCAGGATCGGAATCTGCCGCCGGCGCACGCGCCGGATCGATCACCGCGCGCTGCTTTTCATCCGCAAACGTCAGCTCAATTTCATCGCCCGGCGACAAATCATTGGCCGCACGCACCAGCGAACCATCCTCGCGGTGAACCATAACGAACCCGCGCGCCAACACGCTCTTATGCGAGAGAGACTCCAGCATCCGCGCAGCGCCGTCCAAATGCTTGCGATGCGCTTCCAGCGTCCGCTTCATCGCCGGCGCAATCCGCGCCGAAGCGCGGTTCAGCAATTCACGGCGCCGGCTAATATCTTGCGCCAACGCCTCCGGCCGCAAACGCGCCGCCACCCGATCCAACTTCGATTGCGCCGCGCGCGTATTTGTAACCAACGCTGCGTTCAACCGCTCAGCCGCGCGGTCATAGCGCTGCTGCGGAATCTGAAACAGCGTTTCCAAGCGCGGCAGCTTCGCCACAGCAGCGCGCAATTCCGTGCGCCGCCGCTCCAGCCCGCGCACCAGCCCATTCTTCAAACGCCCATCAGCGCTCGTCACGCGCTCGATCAATTCCGCCCGCACCGGCACGGCGCGCTCAGCAGCCGCCGTCGGTGTCGGCGCGCGATGATCGGACGCGTAATCGATCAGCGTCGTATCCGTTTCGTGCCCAACAGCGCTGATCAGCGGAATCTCACTTGCCGCCGCCGCACGCACGACGATCTCTTCGTTGAACGCCCACAGATCCTCGATCGAACCACCACCGCGCGCCACGATCAGCACATCTGGCCGATCACGTCCCTGCACCGCGTTAAAACCCTTAATCGCGCGCGCAACTTGCCCCGCCGCTTCCGGCCCCTGCACCAGCACCGGCCACACAATCACGCGGCACGGAAACCGCTCACCCAAGCGATGCAGGATGTCGCGGATGACAGCGCCCGTCGGCGACGTCACAACACCAATCGTGCGCGGCAGATACGGGATCGCCTTCTTGCGCTCACGCGCAAACAGCCCTTCGCCGTGCAGCTTCTGCTTCAGCTTCTCGAGCTGCGCCAACAACGCGCCAACGCCAGCCGGCGACATCCGCTCGCAGATGAGCTGATATTGCGAACGTCCCGGATACGTCGAGAGCCGCCCCTCAGCGACAACCTCAAGTCCTTCTTCCGGCTTGAAGCCAAGCTGCTGCACGTTGGCCTTCCACATCACCGTGGAAATCGTCGCGCCCTCGTCCTTCAGATCGACATAGAGGTGCCCTGACTTTGCAATCAGCACGCGACCGAGTTCGCCGCGCACACGTACGCGGTCGAAGTTCGTCTCCATCGTGCGCTTTACCGCCGATGCGAGTTCGCTGACCGAAAGCTCGGGCAGGTTCGATTGGGCGGTGGTAGCGGCCGCAGCGTCTGACATCTCTTTCATATAAGGCGACTCGCGCGCCTCCGCCCCAGATGCTTAAACAGTTCCCGGCTTGGGGGAGCCGGGGGATCATGCATGGCGTTTGACGCCAACGACCTGTCGCCGCACGAGCATTTCGTGGTGGAGCGGACGAACGCTGGGGAAATCGCTGATTTCACCACCATGGCCGGCCCCGGCGGGGCCAAGCCGATCGTTCGCGCGGGCTTCCTCCGTAAACTCCTGCTCCGGCTCGATCAAAGCTGGACCATCCGGACACCCGGCGTCCGGATCAAAGGCGCCCGCATCGAAGGCTCGCTCGACCTTACCGATTGTTCAGGCGAAGGCCTCCCGGCGCTCTCGCTGGTCGAGTGCGAAATCCCCGAAACTGTTGATCTCAGTCACGCCCGCCTCTCGCGCGTGTCCTTCGAACGCAGTCGGCTTTCGCGCCTCGTCGCGGTCGAGGCGGAGATCGAAGGCGAACTCAATCTCTGCGCCGTCGCGCCGTTCGAAGCGCCAGGCCGCGAGACGCTCACCGCAAAGCTGCGCGGCATCCGCGTCGATGGCGACGTGCTGGCGCGTGACGCCAAATTCGCGCGCGCGATGGACAGCGACGACGACGCGCTCATGCTTCAAGGCGCCGAGATCAGCGGGAATCTTCTCCTCGACGGTTCGTTCGATGCGTTCGGTTGCCTTTGGCTCGCAAACGCAAAGGTCGATGGCGGCCTCTCGCTCGAAGGCGCTACCCTGCTCAATCGCAGCGAAGACACGAGTGGTCAGGCCATCAATGCAGACGGCGCGCAGTTCAACACCGTGCTGTTGCGCAAAGCTAAAGTCGAAGGCGAAGCGCGTTTCTGCGGTACGCGCATCACGCGCGATTTCGACATGAGCGACAACGCCTCGTTCCGCAACGAAATGGGTGCGGCGGTGTTGCTCTCCAACGCCGAGATCGGCGGTCAGATTTGGGCCGACACCGTAAAAATCGCCGGCGCACTCTGGCTGCAAAACGCCACCATCGCGCGCAACCTCGAAATGCGCGCCGCTGAAATCGTCCACCGCACCACAATGCGAGGCGATGCTTACGGACGCGCCGTGGACGCGACGAGCATGAGCGTTGGCGGTGCGTGGCTGCTGCACGGCGCAAACATCAAAGGCGAACTCTTCCTCATCGACGCACGCATCGCTGGCTATCTCGCCTTCGGCGGCGGCCGCTACATCAACCCCGGCGCCTGGGCCATTCGCGCGCCAAACGCACGCGTCGGCGGCAACCTCACGCTCAAACTCTCCGACGATGGTTTCGCGCCACACGGCCAGAAAACCGTCATCGAAGGCGGCGCCAAATTCGATCGCGCACGCATCGACGGCGCTTTCGCCTGGTCGCAACTCGAACTGCGCGGCCCCGGCCCCGACGGCGCACGCGGCGCAGTGTTTTCCTTCGCCGATGCGCAGATTGCTGGCCCCGTCCAAGCGCGCGCACTCACAACACAGCAGGATGCCTTCATCGACGCATCCGGGGCCTCATGCGCGGCGCTCGACGACGACGTCAAAACCGGCTGGGGCCCGGACAACGCCCGCCTCGGCCTCGACGGCTTCGCTTACGGCCGCATCGACAGCGACGGCGAAAAGTGGCGCTCGCGCTTGGCCTGGCTGAAGCGTTCACGCCGCGACGGCGAAAAGTTCTCGCCGCAACCCTTCACCCACGCCGCGTCCACCTACGCACGCATGGGCCGCCGTGAAGACGCCCGCCGCGTGCAACTCGCCCAGCACGATCTGCACACTCTCGCAGGCTCAGCAGGCCCATTCACCTGGGCGCTCTCGTCGCTCTTCGGCATCATCGCCGGCTACGGCCTCGCGCCCATCCGCATCGTTCGCGCGCTGGCGCTGTTCCTTGCGCTCGGCGTCTTCGGCGTGCTCGCCATGAACGCACAAGGCGCCCTCGTCACGCAACAAGGCCGCGCCTGCAACGGCTCCGTCGAGCCCACGCTCTACGCGCTCGACGTCGCACTGCCCGTCATTGATCTCGGCCAAGCCAGCCGTTGCGCCCCCGGCCGCACAGCGCGCGCTGAACTCTCGCCCGGCGTCGCCGTCTCCGACACAAGCGATTGGCGCTGGCTCGAAGGCGTCGCCCTCTGGCGCTGGGCGCACGCGATCTACGCCATGCTCGGCGCCATCCTCACCGCGCTCGCCGTCGTGACATTCTCCGGCATCATGAAGCCGAAGGACGAGTAACGTCGCCCTTCGACAAGCTCAGGGTGACGCTAGTTCAAACACCAGCGCCCACAGTAGCGTCAGCCTGAGCTTGTCGAAGGCGAAGCGGGCCAAGGATTGCGAACGCCGGCAAACGCGAGCCATATCCTACCGATGAGCTTCGACGGCGCCTCCGACATCGAACGCAGCTTAGAGATCGCCGCCGAACGCGCCGGCGATCTCACTGCCGACATCTACGCCCGCCTCTTCCGCGACTTCCCCGAAACCGAGCGCCTCTTCATCATGGACCGCGACGGCGGCGTGCGCGGCAACATGCTCTCGCACGCCTTCAACACGATCTTGGATTTCATCGGCGAGCGCCGCTACGCGCACAACTTCATCTCCAGCGAGATCGTCACCCATATCGGCTACGAAGTCCCGCCCGACGCCTTCGCCTCATTCTTCACCGTCATGCGCGACGAACTCCGCGCCGCCTGCGGCGCGCAATGGTCGCCCGAGATGGAAGACGCTTGGCGCCGCCTGCTCATCGACCTCGAACGCTACGTCGCCCGCCCCACGCACGTTGCGTGAGCGCTTGACGCGAAGCGCCGAAAGGCAGAGCGATGAAGGCGGGAGCTGATCGGATGAAACCGCCAATCACGCGTTACGCACGCAGCGACGATGTATGCATCGCCTACCAAGTCACAGGCGACGGCCCCGTCGATGTCATCTGGGCGCCCGGGACAATGTCGCATCTCGATATGGATTGGGAGAACCCGCGCCGGGCGATGTTCTTCGAGAAGTTCAGCCAATTTTGCCGGCTCATCCGTTTCGACAAACGCGGCACCGGTCTCTCGGATCGGCCAACGAAGATGGCGACGCTAGAAGAGCGCACAGACGACATTCGCGCGGTGATGGATGCGGTGGGGCTACGCGCGGCGCACATCTTCGGCGTCTCCGAAGGCGGGTCGATGGCGTCGATGTTCGCCGCCATGTACCCCGAGCGCACGCTTTCGCTGATGATCTGGGGCGCACAAGCGAAGTGGGTCAACACACCCGATCATCCATGGGGTCAGACACTGGCCGAGTACGCGGAGATGCTGCGTCAGATCAATGACGATTGGCCGAGTGTGGAATACGTCACTGGCGCAGGCGCGGGACTAGGCAAGGACGCCGATCCTGTGCTGATCGAAACCACGCTTCGGTACATGCGGGCAGCGGCCAGCCCTTCCGCTGTGCATGCGTACGAAGAGATGAACGCGCTGATCGATACCCGCCCAATTTTGCCAACAATCAAGGCTCAGACATTGGTGATGAATCGCACCGGTGATCCGGTTGCGGTGTGCGCCGCCGCGCGTGACATGGCTTCACGCATTCCAGGCGCAACATTCAAGGAGTATCCAGGCGCCAGCCACAGCGCGATGCTCGACGACATGGATGTTGTTTTGTCTGACATCCAGGAATTCATCACCGGCGAGCGGCCGCCAGAATCCGCCGAACGCGTGTTGGCGACGGTTATGTTCAGCGACATCGTCGGCTCAACCGATCGCGCAGTGCAGATGGGCGATGCGGCATGGAGCGGTGTGCTGCGAGGTTATTACGGAATCGTGCGGCGGGCGCTGGCGAAGTACCGCGGGCGTGAAGCGAACGTTGCGGGCGACGGATTCTTGGCGACATTCGATGGCCCGGCGCGCGGCGTACGTTGCGCGCTTGAACTCACGCGCGCCGTTCGCGAACTCGGGCTCGAGATCCGCGCAGGCGTTCACATCGGCGAGTGCGAAATCATTGGCGACGACGTCGGTGGCGTCGCCGTCCATACCGGCGCGCGCATCATGGCGGAGGCCTCGCCAAGCGAAGTGCTGGCGTCAGGTACAATCAAGGATCTCGTCGCCGGCTCCGGCTTGACCTTCGCCGATCGCGGCGAGCATGCCCTCAAGGGCGTGCCAGGTAGCTGGCGCCTATTTGCCGCGACCTAGCGCAACACGCTGCCGAAGCCTTTGCCGGTTGGTTGCGGGCTCAAGCGAATGAGACGACTCTCTGCGACAGCCGCCGTGCGGTGCTTGACGGCTTCGCGATAGACCGGATCGCGGATCATCGAAACGAATGCAGCCGGGTTTGGATATTCGGCGATGAACACCAAGTCCCAGTGCTCGTCTTCGGGCCCAATGACGACGCCATCAAAACGGCCGACATAGTGTTGGCGCCCACCGAGCCGTTCAAACACAGGCGCGCTTTCGCGCGCGTACGCTTTGTAAGCGTCAACACCAGTCGCCTCGCGACCATCCTCGTACGCCGCGCGCTCGCGCAAGCGCACCAAGTTGAGCATGTGGATCGACCCCTCGTCCGGCAGCGCCTGAAAGGCGGCGAATTGCTCTTTGGTCGGATTGATCAGATCGCTCATGCGGGCTCCGTGCGTGTGGGTTGACGGTAGCCGCCCCTCAGCGCAAGGCAAGACCGGGAGCGGGCATGACACTTTTCGAATTTGTGCTGGCGTTTTCTTCAGTGATCTCGGCGCTGGCGCTCGGACATTTGCTCGCCGGCGCCGTCCATATTCTGCGCCGTCGCGCCCATGTGCGCTTCTCACTCACCCATGCGCTCTGGATGTGGAGCATCCTCGCTATGGTAATGGGCAATTGGGCCGCCGACTGGCAACTGCGCTCGCTCACGGACTGGCCTGCCTGGACGGTGCTTTGGCTGATCACCAGCAAGATTGCGCAATACGTGCTCTGCGTGTTCGTGACCCCCGAGATCAACGCCGACGAAGAGAAGATAGATCTTGTTGCGTTCCACGCGCGCGAAGGCCGCAACTATCTTTGGGCCATGGTTGGGTTCTGCTTCATAGCTCTGGCTTTCAATATCACGTTCTCCGGCTTCTACGGGTCTTGGTTACGTGACTCCGTTATTACGCTCACGGCGTTCGGCTTCACGATAGCGGCCATCTTCTTCCGGGCGCGGTGGGTGCAAATAGGCGCGGCTGCCTGTTTCGCGGCGCTGGCGACATATTTTCTGATCGCAGCGAGCACACTTGGCACAGCTTAGGCCGCACCACGCTTGACCAAGCGAGCGTCCGGTCCCAATCCCATCCCCATGAAGATTCTGATCGTCGGCTCCGGCGGGCGTGAGCACGCTCTGGGCTGGAAGCTCAAACAAAGCCCACTCGTCACCGAAATCATTGCGGCGCCGGGTAATCCCGGCTTGGCCGAACTCGGTCGCTGCGTGGCCATCAAAGCGGACGATGCGCGCGAACTCGCGGCCTTCGCGCTACGCGAGCAGATCGAGCTTGTCGTCATCGGCCCGGAAGCGGCCGCGGCCGCGGGCCTAGCAGACGCGCTGAAGCAAGTCGGCATCCCTTGCTTCGGCCCGAGCAAAGCTGCGGCACAGCTCGAAGCCTCCAAAGCCTTCATGAAAGAGTTCTGCGTTCGCCACGGCGTACCGACCGCGGAATACAAAGTCTTCGACGACGCAATTCGCGCCAAAGCCTATCTCGGCGATCGTGAACCGCCTTTCGTGATCAAAGCCGATGGCCTCGCCGCCGGCAAAGGCGTCGTCATCGCCGAAACGCGCCGCGAAGCCGACGCCGCGATCGACGAGATCCTCTTCCTGCGCAAGTTCGGCACCGCCGGCCAACGCATCGTCATCGAAGATTTTCTTCCCGGCGAAGAAGCCAGCTTCTTCGCGCTCTGCGACGGCGAGACCGCAATCGCCTTCGGCGCCGCGCAAGATCACAAGCGCGCCTATGACGGCGACAAAGGCCCCAACACCGGCGGCATGGGCGCCTACTCACCGGCGCCAATCTTCACCGACGCGGTCCGCGATCAGGCGATGGAGCAGATCATTCTGCCGACTTTGCGCGGGATGAAATCCGAGGGCACACCGTTCGTCGGCGTGTTGTTCGCAGGGCTAATGATTACGCCCGCGGGCCCGAAGCTGATCGAGTTCAATGTCCGCTTCGGCGATCCTGAATGTCAGACGTTGATGCGCCGACTTAAGAGCGATCTCGCGCCGGTCCTGCTCCTCGCCGCCCAAGGCGAACTCGCAGGCGCGCCAAAGGTGGTCTGGGACGATCAGCCGGCAGTGACTGTCGTGTACGCCGCGCAAGGCTATCCGGACGAGCCGTTGAAGGGCTCTGTGATCCGCGGCGTCGCTCAAGCCAACAACGTGCCTGATGTTGTCGTCTTCCACGCAGGCACCCGCACCGATTCCGACGGCCTCCTCCGCGCCGACGGTGGTCGCGTCCTCAATGTCACCGCAACCGGCCCGACGCTGCGCGACGCGGTGAATAGCGCCTACGAAGCTGTCCGCCACATCGACTGGCCGGGCGGCTTCTGCCGCAGCGATATCGCCTGGCGGGCGTTGAGCTAGGCTTGCGCTACAGGGCCGGGCGTCTTTAAGTCCGCCTATGACTGAACCAGCCGCCGACCCACACGCAGACTTCAAAGGCACCAAGCCCGTCGAAGAGCGCCACAAGCTCGATGACGTCGCGCTCGACGCGTGGCTGAAAACCAACGTCGAAGGCTATGCCGGCCCGCTGACCATCAATCAATTCAAAGGCGGCCAATCCAACCCGACCTACCAACTCGTCACGCCGACGCGCAAATACGTCCTGCGCAAAAAGCCCGGCGGCAAACTCTTGCCGTCCGCGCACGCCGTCGACCGCGAATTCCGCGTCATGTCTGCGCTCCACCCAACGGGCTTCCCCGTCGCGCGCCAGTACGCGCTCTGCACCGACGACAGCGTTCTCGGCGCCATGTTCTACGTCATGGAAATGGTCGAAGGCCGCGTGCTCTGGAACGGCGCGTTGCCGGAAATGACGAAGGAAGATCGCCGCAAAACCTACGAGCACAAGATCTCGACGCTCGCGAAACTCCACAACACCGACCACGAAAAGATCGGCCTCGGCGATTACGGCAAGCCCGGCAATTATTTCGGCCGTCAGATCGATCGCTGGTCGAAGCAATACAAACTCAGCGAAACTGAAACCATCGACGAGATGAACCGTCTCATCGAGTGGTTGCCGCAAACCATCCCACCCGGTGAGCGCACCTCGATCGTCCACGGCGATTATCGTCTCGACAATCTGGTGCTGCACGCAAGCGAGCCGCGCGTCATCGCCGTTCTGGATTGGGAGCTTTCGACGCTCGGCGATCCGCTCGGCGATTTCACATACTATTTGATGAACTGGGTCATGCCGCATGATGGCCGCTCCGGCCTTGGCGGCGTCGATCTCGCGCCGCTCGGCATTCCAACCCTCGACGAAACCGTAAAACTCTATTGCGACCAAACCGGCCGCGACGGCATCGCCGAACTCGATTGGTACTTCTCCTACAACGCCTTCCGTCTCGCCTGCATTCTGCAAGGTATCGCCGGCCGGGTCCGTGACGGCACCGCCGCCAGCGCGCACGCCGCGCAAATGATCCAGCGCATCCGCCCACTCGCAGCCGCTTCGTTCCACTACGCGCAAAAGGCCGGCCTGAAGTGAACGAGCGTCAACGCGATCTCTTCCTCTACGTGTGGTCGAAGCGCCGCGCGGCCGACCAAACCGCGATCGGCCTGCGCGGACTTATCATCGGCGCCATCGGCGGCCTCGTTTTCACTTTCGCGCTCGCCGGCGCCGCCGGCTTCGAGAACTTCATAAAAATCCTCCTGCCTGCGGTCGGCGCGTTCGGCGGCATTGGCTTCGTCGGCGCCAACCGCGTCTACGCGTTGCAGGAAAACCAGTACCAAGCGATCCTCGCCACCGGTGCGCAAGTGCCTGCGCAAAAGCCGGTCATGCAGCCGGGAGACCGCGGCCCCGCCATCGCCGTCGCCATTGCGGTAGCTGTGATCGCTGGCTTTATTATCTTCGTCGCGGTCACGCTGGGTTAGCGACGAAATCCGGGCGTAATGAGTTGACGCCGCCTGCCCCCGGGCGGATCAAAACCGCCTCAAACGGGGGATTATCATGCTGCAACGCGCAATGACCTTCGCCGGAGCGCTCGCCGCGCTCGCGATGTTGTCGAGTTCAGGCTTCGCACAGGACACCGCGCAAGTGCGCGCCGTCAGCATCATCCACGCCGGCCGCCTCCTTGCTGACGCCTCGAACGGCCGCGTGCTCACCGAGCAATCCATCCTGGTCGGTGCCGATGGCAACATCATCGCGATCCAACCGGGCTACACGACGCAAGACGGCGCCACCATCATCGACGCGCGCAACCGCTTCGTCATGGCTGGCCTAATCGACAGCCACGTCCACCTCACAAGTGAACTCGGCCCCAACCAGCTGATCGAAGAAGTGCAACTCACCGTCGCCGATCAAACCATGCGCGGCGCCGAGAACGCGCGCAAAACTTTGATGGCCGGCTTCACCACCGTCGCTGACCTCGGCGCCAACAACGACGCCATCTTCGCACTCCGCCGCGCCATCCGCGAAAACCGCGCGCTCGGCCCACGTATCATCGCCTCCGGCTCAGCTGTCACCCCCGACGGTGGCCACGCCGACGCCAATGGCTTTGCGCCCGACATCCTCAACGTTCTGCGCAGCGTCTCCGCCTGCTCCGGCGCCGACGCTTGCGCCCGCGCCACCCGCCGCCAAATCCAAGCCGGCGCCGACGTGATCAAGATCACCGCAACCGGCGGCGTGCTCTCGAACACTGCAGCCGGCGTGTCACAACAGCTCACCGATCCAGAACTCTCGGCGATCGTGCAGGCCGCGCACATGATGGGCCGCCGCGTCACCGCGCACGCCCACGGCACGGACGGCATCAACGCCGCGCTCCGCGCCGGCGTCGATAGCATCGAACACGGCACGTACATTGATCGCGACTCCATCCGCATGCTGCGTCAAGGCAATCGCTACCTCATCCCAACGATGATGGCCGGCTGGTGGGTTGGCCAACTCGCCGAACGCGGTGGCGTGCTTACACCGGCGCAAACTGAAAAGGCGCGACGCGTCGGCCCTGACCTCGTTCGCATGGTCCGCACCGCGCGCGCCGCCGGCGTACGCATGGCCTTCGGCACCGACACCGGCGTCTCGCCGCACGGCATGAACGCACGCGAATTCCAGCTGCTCGTCGAGGCCGGCTACACGCCGATCCAAACGCTGCAAATGGCCACCGTCAACGCCGCCGATCACCTCCAGATCAGCAACGTTACCGGCCGCATCGCCCCCGGCATGGCCGCCGACATCATCGCTGTGGACGGCGACCCAACCCGCGACGTCACCACGCTGATGACCGTCCCGTTCGTTATGACGCGCGGAACGGTAGCCAAGAACGACTGATCGTTTCGCTTTGCGCTTCCCGGACGCAGCCCCGGCCTTGAGCCGGGCTGCACTCCGCTCCGCTTAGGCCGGGAGCGTTGGTTCTCACACCTGCCGAAGCACGCTAAGCACCGCCCATGCTTCGAGTAATCGCAAAGGGCGGAGCGGAAGTGGCGTGCGATGACGCCGCCGCGCTCTGGTACGACCTAGAATCGCCTGACGAAGGCGAAGAGCGCGAAGTCGAAGCCTCACTCGGCATAGATGTGCCCACACCCGCCGAACGCGCCGCCTTCGAAGAATCCGCGCGTTATTACGAAGAGCGCGACGCGCTTCACCTCACCGCCACCCTGCTCGGACGCCGTGACGAAGGCATGCTGGTCTCAGGCGCGGTCACCTTCATCCTCGCCAAAGGCAAACTTGTCACCGTTCGCCAGGTGCGCCCACGCGCGTTCGACATTGGTCAAGGCCGCGCCTCCGCACGCATCGGGTCGGCGCAAACCGGCGCCGACGTGCTCATGGCGCTCGTTGAGGGTGCAGCCGAACGTCTAGCCGACCTTCTCGCTGAAGCCACCCGCGACGCCAACGCGCTCTCGCTGCAAGTCTTCGCCAAAGAACACACACCCGATCTGCCGGACGCGCTCCGCGAACTCGGCCGCATCGGCGCGCTCGCCGCCGTCGCGCACGATTCACTTTCAAGCCTTCAGCGCCTTCTCGTTTACGCACGCGCCAGCAAAGGCAAACACGGCCTCGATGTCGCACGCATCTCCGCGCATGCACGCGATGTCGGCGAGCTTGAGCGCATCGCTGAAACGCTGCAGCCGCGCCTCTCGTATCTGCAAGACGCGATGCTCGGCCTCATCAACGCAAATCAAACCAACGTGCTGAAAGCGCTCTCGCTCGCCACCATAGCGTTCGTGCCGCCAACGCTCATCGCGTCAATCTTCGGCATGAACTTCAAAGCCATGACATGGTTTGACGAACCGTGGGGACCGTGGGTTGGCTTTGCGCTCATGTTCGCCGCACCGGCGATTTTGTTCGCCATTGCGCGCTGGCGCCGCTGGTTCTCCTAACGCGCGTTAAGAGAATTGCCTCACTCGCGCCGCAAGTCGCCCATACCGCGTTTGCAACAGCCTTGAGGAGCATACGCATGAAATACGTAGTCTTGGCGGCAGCAGCCGCCGTTACGCTCGCCAGTTGCGGCACGCAAATGGGTGACCGCATGGCCTCAGGCGCAGCGATTGGCGCAGGCACCGGCGCGGTGTTCGGCGGCGTTGGCGCAGTGCCCGGCGCGATTGTCGGCGCAGCCGTCGGGGGCCTCACCTCGCCCGACCAAGTCAATCTCGGCGAACCCGTCTGGGACGATAAGGACGGCCATCACTGATTGAATTGGGCGACGCCCGCGCTTAAAGCATCGCGCGGGCGTCCGTCTGTTCTGCGGGAGTGCCCGAGGACAGAATTATGGCTTCGCTGGAATTCACCCGTCGCTACGCGATGGCGCATCGCCTGTTGGCGACCAAAAGCCCCAAGTGCGCAATCCCGCACGGGCACAACGAGTTCGTCACCGTACGGCTCGAGCCAACAACGACTTTCAAATTCTCCGACACGAACTCAACCGCCCCTTTCGAAGCGGTGAAGAAGCGCTGGCACGCCTGGATCGACGATCACGTCGACCACGCGCTGCATCTCGGCGAAAATGATCCGCTGATCGGCTATTTCCGCGAACACGAACCCGCGCTTCTCAAACAGATCATGACCTTCCAAGGCGATCCCACCACCGAAGCCCTCGCTGCCTGCTTCTTCCTGAAACTCACCGCCTTCATCGCCGACGACAAACTCCCCTTCACCGTCCGCGAAGTCCGGATCGAAGAAACGCCCACCAACACCGTCATCATCACGCGCGACACGTTCGATCCAGCCACATGCGGCCTCCGCGCCGGCACGTGGCCTTCGCGTGCAGATACAAGCATCAACGATCTCTGAGTGCGGACGATCAGTTCTAGCGTGCATCAAATGCTCCGCTTCAAAACGCGATCGGCTGGCCGTCCCAGGCGAAGAATTGGCCCGATTGCGCGGGCGACAAATCATCGATCACATGAATGAGCCGGCTCGCGCTGAACTGAGGATCGAAGAGGTTCTCAGGCGCAACACTCCGTTGGAAGGGCGCCGAAAGCTCTGTCGCCACCGTGCCTGGGTGAAGCGTGACACAGAGAGCATTTTTGTTCTTGGCCGCGATCTCGATCGCGCACGTGCGTATCAATTGATTAAGCGCCGCTTTTGACGCGCGATAGGCGTGCCAACCACCGAGCCTGTTATCGCCAATCGATCCCACACGCGCCGAAAGCGCAGCAATAACGGATTTGGTCTCACGCCTAAGCAAGGGCGCAACGTGCTTCACAATTAATGCCGGCCCAATCGCATTGATCGCATAGGCATGCGAAAGAGCGCCTGCACTCAGCGCGCGCATGGATTTTTCCGGTTGAATGGCGTCTTCGTGCAAGATGCCCGTGGCGATAATGACGAGATCGAGTTCACCCGCAGTCTGCTTCATCTCCGCCGCCACGGCGGCAATGGAATCCTCGTCACGCAGATCGAAAGCAAACGCCTGGCGCCTAGCCGCCTCAGCCGGCCGCTGGCGTGCGCCCGCATAGATAACATCGCAACGCGCATCGCCTTCAATGAGCGAGCACAACGCCGCGCCAATGCCGCCGGACGCACCAAACACCGCGGCGCGGTAGCCGTCCCTAAGAGAGCCCAAAAGCTCAGCCGATTGCGCCGCCTCGCCCATCACAGACCAGCTCAATCGTGCAATTCAAGCATCACTTCGTTGCGCCGCGCCCAGGGCAAGGTCCAAGGCGGGTTGTAGAAGGCATAGCTCAGAGCACCGGATGCAGTTTCGCCCCGCGCCGCAACGCGCTGCCGCAATTCATTGGCGTGGCGCTCAAGGTTGCCAGCCGTAGCAAGACCACTGAAGCGAAGCACGGCCACGCGCCGCGCCGGTTGTTCGCGCAGCCGAACGTCGCTGTCGAGCGGACGAGGCATCTCGGCAAGACGCGAACCAGGCGGCATATAAAACGTAACAACCCAACCTTCACTTGACGGCGCCTGGGCGACTGGCGCCGTCATAGCGATGCGCTGCCCCTCAGCCCGTTGAGCGACCGGCGCCGTCATAGCGATCTCGCGGTTCGGCTCGTTGCCGCCAAAGATGTAGCGCGCTAGTCGACGAAAGCCGGTATTGATCGCCGATCCGCGTTCGCCGCTCACGCTCGTTTCAGCAACCACGGTGGGCGCGTAATCGCGGATCGCAAAGGGCCCGTCCTCATAAACAAGGCGCCATTGAGGTTCCTCTACAGCGTGCGCAGCCTCGGCCGTCATAAGCAATCCCAACGCGGCAAATATGAAAATGATCGATAACTGAATTGATCTCATGGAGCATGTACGCGCGAGCTAGGCCGGAAGGATCAGCGCCACCTAGAGATTCATCTGCGCGCGCGGTACGGAAGACGGTCAAGTGAGCCCGCCGATGTTCATTGGGCTCCGTTTTGAACACAACGCACTCTAAACTGAGACGACTCGAACGCCGGAGCCCCGATGCCGTCCTTTCTTACTTCGCCCCAGATCGCGCCGATCCTGATGTTGATCGCCTCAAACGTGTTCATGACGTTCGCCTGGTACGGCCACTTGAAGTTCAAATCGACGCCGCTCTTGATCGCGATCGTCGTCGCCTGGGGCATCGCCTTCGTTGAATATTGCCTAGCGGTGCCGGCGAACCGCATCGGCTCCGCCGTCTATTCAACCGCCGAGCTGAAGACCATGCAGGAAGTGATCACGCTCTGCGTGTTCATCGGCTTCTCAACGCTTTTCCTGCGCGAACAGCTCAGCTGGAACCACCTGCTCGGCTTCGCCCTCATCGCTGCAGGCGCAGCGGTCGTGTTTCTCGGCAAAGCCTAGAGCAAAAACCAAACCAGCCACGGCATGGCGATCGCAAACGCCATCGTGACTTCAACGCCAATGCTCAGCCGGTTGAACTTCGTGTCAGCCCCATCGCGCCAAATCGCAACACCGCGCCCAAACGCAGCGCCGGCCCAACCCGCCGCAATCGCCGCACTCGCTCCCGTCGCGTTCACGCCGATCAGATAATTTCCGCTCTTCAGATAAAGCAGCGTGAACAAAAGCGCGACCAGATGCAGCCCCAGAAAGACGCCGCCAAACGTGGCGCGAAACTCCGCCTGCCCGCCGCCTTGCTCATCGGCCTTCAGGCGCACGAACTTCGCCGCCCACGCAGGGTCCCACAGCGCGCGCGCACCAAGCCCCACGCCGACAAGCAATGCCAACGCGCTCAACCACCAAGCAAAAAGCATCAACGCATGCCGGGCAGGCTTTCGCCGTCCGTCTTCGCGCGCTTGCCGGTCCAGCCATACTTGCCGAGTTCTTGCATCGCGATCGAACGCGCGTGCACTTCATCCGGCCCGTCCGCCAAACGCAAAGTACGAATGCCGGCGTAGCTCTTGGCCAAACCAAAGTCCTGGCAAACGCCAGCGCCGCCATGCGCCTGGATCGCATCGTCGATGATCTTCAACGCCATACGCGGCGCCGAAAGCTTGATCATCGCGATCTCGTTCTTCGCAACCTTATTGCCCGCGACATCCATCATGTACGCGGCCTTCAAGCACAGCAGCCGGTTCATCTCGATATCGGTGCGCGCCTCAGCAATGCGTTGCTCCCAGACCGAGTGCTCAGCGATCGTCTTCCCGAACGCCACCCGCGTCGTGATCCGCTTGCACAGCGCCTCAAGCGCCGCTTCCGCCGCACCGATCGTGCGCATGCAATGGTGAATGCGGCCAGGGCCCAAACGGCCCTGCGCGATCTCAAACCCGCGCCCTTCGCCAAGCAACAAGTTCGACGCCGGAACGCGCACGTCCTTCAGCTCAATCTCCATGTGCCCGTGCGGCGCATCATCATAACCGAACACGGTCAGCGGCCGCAGAATGTTCACGCCCTTCGCATCGAGCGGCACCAGGATCTGGCTCTGCTGGCTGTGCTTCGGATTGTCCGGATTAGTCTTGCCCATCAGGATCGCGACCTTGCAGCGCGGATCGCCAGCGCCCGACGACCACCACTTGCGCCCGTTGATCACGTAGTCATCGCCGTCGCGCTTGATCTCGCACTGAATGTTCGTCGCGTCCGAAGAAGCCACCGCGGGCTCCGTCATCAAGAACGCCGAACGGATCTCGCCGTTCATCAGCGGCTTCAACCACTGATCTTTCTGCGCGCGCGTGCCGTAGCGCTCGAACACTTCCATGTTGCCCGTGTCCGGCGCCGAGCAGTTGAACACTTCCGACGCGAACCCAACGCGGCCCATGATTTCCGCCAGCGGCGCATATTCCAAATTCGTCAGCGTCTCGCCTTCGAACTGGAACGTGTCATCAACCTTCGGATGCCCGCTCGACGGCGGCATGAAGAAATTCCACAAGCCTTCCTTCTTCGCCTTCACCTTCAGATCTTCAACGACCTGAATAACCTTCCAACGCGAGCCTTCCTTCTGCTGCGCCTCATAAGTCGGCACGGCCGGGACGATATGGTCGTCCATAAATTTGCTGACGCGGCCCATCCACTCTTTGGCTTTGGCGGAATGTTCAAAATTCATGGGATGTCCTCCGGGCGCGCTGGCGGCGTTGTTTGCGGCACGCTAAAGCCGGGGCGTGACGGGGGCAATGCGCTCATGAACCTTGCCGCAGCGATACTTGAACGCGGGGCCGTACGCCTGGAGCCGTTCGAGCCGCATCATTGCGCGGGACTGGCCGCCGTCGCCGAGGCGGACCCGGAGCTCTTCCGGCACATCCCATTTCCGGTCGCCAAACTTGGCTACGGCCCATGGTTCGAATTTCTGCGGGCCGACCAAGCCGCAGGCCGCTCGATCCCGCACGCTGTGTTCTGGAACGGCCAGATCGTCGGCCAAAGCTGCTACCTCAACATTCGCCCGCGCGAAGCCGGCGTTGAGATCGGCTCCACCTGGTACGCCCGCGCCGCCCAAGGCGGCATCGTCAACCCAAGCTGCAAGCTGCTCCTGATCGGCAACGCCTTCGATCAAGGCGCCGAACGCGTCGAGTTGAAGACAGACGCACTCAACGCCCATTCCCGCGCCGCCATGCTAAAAATGGGCGCGCAGTTCGAAGGCATCCACCGCAAACACATGCGCCGCGCCGATGGCAGCCTACGAGACACCGCCTGGTTCTCCGTCATCCGCGATGAGTGGCCCGCGATGCGGGCCGGTTTGGAAGCGCGAGTGAGATAGATGGACCTCTTATGGTTGTGGCCGTACGCCGCCGGCTATGCAGCGTTCATCGCGGCGTTCAATGTTATTGTCGTCTTGCTTCGCCCAAAATGGCTCGGAGGGAAGCTGATCTGGGTGTCGGCGGTAGTCGGGCCGGTAGCTGTGGTGATTGTCGCGCTCCTGATCGCCAACGCGTCAGACGCGAATAGCCTCCTCCGCCTGTTTGTCTTGTTCTTTGCCGGCGTGGCGTTTGTTGTGACGTCGGTAGTCGGAGCCCTCGTGAGTTGGGTGATTTTCGCATGGGTGTCGCGCGCAATCGAACAAGAACAAAAACACTCAGGACCAGACTAGTCGCGCTGAAGCGCACGCGTTGCAAACTGAGCAAATGAGCGTACATTCACAACTGACGCGAGCGCCGTGTTTCACGGCTTCCGGGGCGCTCCCCGCCGCGCCGCTCTCCAACTCTGACATAGGAGGCGCGCGTGACTTCGCTCGCTAGCACCCACATCGCGGGAGGCTGTGCATGACACACATTCTCTTGCTGGTTCTCGTACTCGTCAGCTCAACCGTGTCGGGCGTTTTCGGCATGGCTGGCGGGCTTATGCTGATGGGCGGGCTGACGCTCGCCATGCCCGTCTCTGCCGCCATGGTCTCGCATGGGGCGGTGCAATTCGTCTCCAACGGCTGGCGTGCATTTTTGCATCGCGCACACATCGATTGGCGCATCATCTTGATGTACGGAATCGACTCGGCCATCGCTGCAGGCCTACTCGCGTCCGTGACTTACGAGCCCACCAAAGCCTGGGTCTATCTGATGCTCGGCCTCGTGCCAGCGCTCGCTTGGCTACCCAAAGGCCAATTCCATCTCGATGCGGCAAGGCCCACACACGCCGTCGCATGCGGATTGTTCGTCACCGGGCTCAATGTGATCGCTGGCGTCTCGGGACCATTGCTCGACGTGTTCT
>JAPLOL010000143.1 GCA_026400735.1 Alphaproteobacteria bacterium
TCGCTGCCGGAATTGCCGGACGCGAAGAAGAAGCGATTTGTCAGCGAGTATGGGCTGACAGCGTATGACGCAGGCGTGCTTGCAGGCGATAGCGATGCGGCGACGTACTTTGAGACCGTTGCCAAGGGTCGCGACGCCAAGCTGGCGGCGAATTGGGTGACGCAAGAACTGGCGGCGGCGCTGAACAAGCAGGGCCTCGACTTGGCGTCTTCGCCTGTGAAAGCTGAAGCACTTGGTGGGCTGCTCGATCTGATGAAGGACGGCACCATCAACGGCAAGATCGCCAAGGACGTATTCGCGAAGATGCTTGAAACTGGCGATGCGCCCGGCGCCATCGTTGAGCGCGAGGGCCTCAAGCAAGTCACGGACACTGGCGCTATCGAAAAAGCGATCGACGAGCTGATGGCTGCGAATGCTGATAAGGTCGCAGACGTGCAGAAGAACCCGAAGGCGTTCGGCTGGTGGGTCGGTCAGACGATGAAGGCGACTGGTGGCAAAGCGAACCCGGCGGTTGTGAATGAGATTCTGAAGAAGAAGCTCGGTGTGTGATGGGCGCGCTGCGGCCCGGAACGATCTTGTTTTGGGAAGCGGCGCGCATTCCCTTCAACGCGCTCTTGGTGATGTTTGCCGCAGTTGCGTTCGCACCATTGTTCGCCCGCTTCTCGGAGGGCAACGCGTGGTCCTACGTTTGGACATGGGAGTTTATCGCAACGTTTGCTGCCGCGAACGTGGTCTATTGCGTCATTCATCCGCTTGATCGTCTGCTGCAACGCTCACGCGTGCGCGGCAAGGAGATGGCAGCACGCGTCGCCATTTGGAGCGGATTGGCGTTGATTTCGGTGGCCGCGATTGTGCGCGTTGCGTCTGGGTTTGTCTCGATGGCGCTTTTCTAGGGTCTCGATGGAACGCCTCTTTTCGTACGGCACGCTGCAGTCTCCGAATGTGCAGCTGGCGACATTCCGTCGTTTTCTGGATGGTCAGCCGGATGCGCTCATGGGCTTCAAACGTGAGCTTGTTGAGATCACCGATCCGGAAGTGTTGGCCTCTAGTGGCGAGCGCTTCCATCCGATTGTGGTGCGGAGCGGAGATAGCGCGGATCGCGTTGCGGGCACGGTGTTTGAGATCACTGAAGCAGAGCTAGCCGCCGCCGATGCGTACGAAGTCTCGGACTACGAGCGTGTATCAGCACCGCTCGCATCCGGCTCAACGGCTTGGGTCTATGTGAAGCGCGCTTAGCGCGCGCGAGCAGTCAGCGGCGTGTAGCGCACGACATGGCCGGCGGCGCCGATGAGATCGCCACCCACAATCTCGTTGCGCAAGTGCGTCTCGAACGATGCGGATTGGAAGGCGGCGAGGCGATCACCGCCTGGAACGAAGGCCTGCATCATCACTGAGAACCAGATGTACATCAGCATCATGTGCGCGCCCCCGAATGCGGAAGCGTGAACCGTCGTTCAATTCGGTTGCATGAGTCTTAACGCAGTTGCGCCCCGGAGTGGGGAGACTCCGGGGCGCGTTGAGCAGTCTGCCAACCAGGGAGGGTTATTGGCTGGCGATGATGCCCAAGATGACGCCGGTCGCGATGCCGACGAGAAGGTAGTCGCAGCGGTCGTCACGGACATAGTGGTAGCCACGTGGCGGAGCGCGCAGGCGGTAGGCGCGATAATCTACCGGACGATAACTGTCGCGATAGTATGCCGGGAGGCGATCGCCGCGGCGCCAATCACGGTAGCCGTAATCGACATAACCGTACTCGGCAGGCGGCGGGCCGTAATACCAGCGACCGTTATAGTTGTAGCCATTGTAGCGGCTACGATCCCAACGCGCTTGGCGACGATCATCCCGGCGATCGCGACGGTCATAGCGGTCGTCACGGCGGTCGCGCCGGTCGTAGCGGTCACCGCGTCGATCATCGCGGCGCCAGTCACGATCACGGCCATCGCCATCGCGATCCCAACCGTCGTGGTCATCATGGCCCCGGCTACGGTGTTGCGCGGCGGCTTCTGAAGTTACTGCGAGTGGGGCTGCGAAGGTCAGGGCAGCCAGCACCGCTGTTGCGATACGTTTCTTCATAGTGAGGTCTCCTTCCTGCTTCCCTTGAACGGCCCCGTTCAAAAGAAGGTCCCTCTGTCAATTTCAGTTTGTCAGTGCGTGACTGAACCTCACCTGAATCATCGCGGAACTCTGCTTAGGAATTGGAGCGGACTTCGCCCAATATAGGTGTCTGAAACACCTGGCGGCGCTTTCGCGGCGCTTTTCCATAGGTCTCACAAGCGCGTGAGCACTGTCTGTGTTTTTGCTTGCCGTGGCGGCTACTAGCGCGATTACCGGCATACCCCCATGTTCGATGCTCGCTTGGGAGCAGGCTGATGACACAACCGATCGAACTTTATTTTTGGCCGACGCCGAATGGCCTGAAGATTTCGATCGCGTTGGAAGAGATGGAACTGCCGTACGTGCTAAAGCCAGTCGCGATTGGCAAAGGCGAGCAATTCAAGCCCGAGTTTATGGCGATCTCCCCGAACAACCGCATGCCCGCGATTGTCGATCCGGACGGGCCGGGCGGCGCGCCGATCTCAGTTTTTGAGTCAGGTGCAATCCTGCAATATCTCGGGCGCAAGACGGGTAAGTTCTATCCGGCCGACGAACGCAAGCGCGTCGAGGTGGATGAATGGCTGTTTTGGCAGATGGCTGGCGTCGGCCCGATGTTTGGACAAGCGAGCCACTTTAGGAACTACGCGCCAAACCTCGTCGATGATCCGGAGAAGATAGCGTATAGCGCCGCGCGCTATAACAATGAGGTCAATCGGCTGCTCGGCGTACTCGAGCGCAGGCTGGACGGGCGCGAGTTTCTCGCGGGTGAATACTCGATCGCCGACATCGCGTCTTACCCATGGGTGAAGATCGCCGTCGTGTTCAATCAAGACATGAGTAGCTTTCCGCGCGTGCAGGAATGGCTCGATCGCATCGTCGCGCGGCCCGCCGTGAAGAAGGGCGCATCCGTTGGCGCTGAGCTCCGTCGTCCGCCGCCTGCGCCGGGAAGCGATGAACAAAAAGCTGCGGCGAAGGCGCTGTTCGGTCAAACTTCTGCTTCGGTGTCTGCAGCCGTGCAGCAATCCGCCGTTGGCAGGTCCAAGGACTAGCGCTAGCCTCGCCCCTCGTTGGGGGTGTCATGAGAATTGTCTTCGCGCTTTTTCTGTTCGCGTGCGCCCTCATTGCCTCGCCCGCCGAAGCTCGCACCGTCCGCCATCCGGGAGCGGCCGGGCCGGGCGTGACCATAGAACTGCCTGACACCTGGACGTCGTTCGTCTCTGGTGTGAACCTCATCATCGGGGACGACACGCACACGGTCGGATTCTCAATTTACGTTGGTCAAGTCGAGCCGGACTTCGACGCCATCGCGGCGGCCGTTCGCCCGCCGGGCATGACGCCGCTCGTGCGGGGCGAGGACATGACGATCGATGGGCGCACCGCTGCTGCCTTCGATGCCGTGATGACGGGCAATGGAAATAGCCTCACGGTCAAAACAATCATGTTCGAATTGAGCGACGGCCACATCGGATCGATTTCTCAACTCATCGGCCGCGACGCTTCTCCTGAAGCGATCGCCGCCTCGCAAGCAGCTCTGCAGTCAGTGCGGATCGTTGAGTAGGAAGACCCGATTAAACGCGCGTTAGCCAAACGGCGTCATCGCCAACGCGGCTAATTCCAATAAATCGAGTTACGGCTTCCGCCGCTTAAGCTTATCGCAAGTAAAGCACGATAATGCTCCACCCCGACGGCGCGAAAAATGCACGTCGGTGGGGGAAACGTACACAGGCAAAGCCTGGGCGTTTCCGAGTGGTACAAGGGAGCAGCCAAAATGGCGTTCA
>JAPLOL010000030.1 GCA_026400735.1 Alphaproteobacteria bacterium
GCGACGCGTACCTCTCAAAGCCGATTTCCGTGACGACCTTCTTAGAAACAATCCGCAAGTTTATCGGCTGAGGAGCACCGCTTGAGCGCGCGCATCCTCGTAGTCGACGACCTTGAAGCCAATCGCCGCCTGCTCGAGGCGCTGCTGACGGCTGACTATTACGAAGTGCTGATGGCGACGCGCGGCGAAGAAGGCGTGCAACTCGCCAAGCGTGAAAAGCCAGACCTCATCTTGATGGACGTGATGATGCCAGGCGGCATCGATGGCTACGAAGCCTGCCGTCGCCTCAAGTCCATGCCGGAAACGCGCCACATCCCTGTCGTCATTCTCACCACACTCGATGATCGCGACAATCGCGTGCGCGGTCTTCAATCCGGCGCTGAAGAATTCCTCACCAAGCCGATCGACGACGTGCAGCTCATGGCGCGCGTCAAAAGCCTGCTGACGCTGAAAGTCGTCACTGACGAACTCCGCGCGCGTGAACTCAGCAGCAAGCGCCTCGGCCTCATCAGCGACGAAACCCGCCCCGACGCCGTCGACCAACACCGCGTCTTTGCCGGCAACGTGCTCGTGGTCGACGACAACCCAACTCAAATCAAACGCATCCAAACCGCACTCGGCGTCGAACACCGCGTCTCGCTCATCGGCGAAGACGCCAGCGGCCCGCCGGATCTCGCCGTGGTCTCCATCCACGCCAAGAGCTTCGACGGCTTCCGCGTCATCGCCCGCATGCGCTCGGGTGAATCGACGCGCCATCTGCCGATCCTCGCCATCGTCGATCCCGACGACCGCAAGCGCGCCATCCGCGCGCTCGAACTCGGCGCTCACGACATCATTCATCGCCCGATCGACGAAGAAGAGATCATCGCCCGCGCCCGCACACTGATGCGCCGCAAGCGCTACATGGATGCGTTGCGCCAGCGCCTCGATCAAAGCCTCGAACTGGCGATCACCGACCAACTCACTGGTCTCTACAATCGCCGCTTCCTCGACACGCAACTCGAACCACTCGTTCATCGCGCCCAATGCGGCGGCGATCCGGTGTCGGTGATGACGATCGACATCGATCATTTCAAACGCTGCAACGACACGTTCGGCCACGACGTCGGCGATGCGGTGCTGCGCGAGTTTGCCGCGCGCCTCGCCTCAAACACGCGGCCCTCAGACTACGCCTGCCGCCAAGGCGGCGAAGAATTCATCGTCGTCATGCCGCGCACCACTGGCGACATCGCCTGCCTCGCCGCCGAACGCCTCCGCCGCGCCATCGCCGCGTCAGGCTTCATCATCCCGGGCCTGCCGCACGCGCTCGACGTCACGATCTCCATCGGTGTCGCCTCCACCGAAGGCGCCGACGACACCACAGAGTCGCTCCTAAAGCGCGCCGACGAAGCCCTCTACGAAGCCAAACGCGGCGGCCGCAACCGCGTCATCGGGAAAGCGGCGCGGGACGCGGCTTAAGACGAAAGGCGCTTGTCGCGCCCATTCTCACTTCCGTCTTTCGTGATTTGAACGCCAGCGCTTCCGCATGATCGCATGCACAGCGGAGGATCACATGCGCACGCTTTTCGCCGTCGTCGCCACGCTGACGCTCACCACGCCCGCATTCGCTCAACAGCAGCAGCCAGCGCCCAATTGCGAAGCCTCGGAATATCGCGCCTTCGATTTCTGGATCGGCGAGTGGGACGCGTTCCGCGCTGACACCAACGCACCCGCCGGCCGCTCCTCCGTACGCAGCGAAGATGCAGGCTGCGTCATCACCGAGCACTGGATCAGCCTCGGCACGGTCGGCTACTCAGGCCGCAGCCTCAACATTTACGATCGCACCAGCCAAAAGTGGGAGCAGTTCTGGGTCGACTCCAACGGCGCGCGCGTCCACTTCGTCGGCGGCCCGACAGAGAACGGCATGCGCATCACCACCGAAGCGCCCGTCCCCATCGCGCCAGGGCAGCTGGCCTATTCGCGCATGACCTTCACCCACAACGCCGATGGCTCCGTGCTCCAACACGGCGAAACATCCCCCGACGGCCAAGCCTGGACCACCAGCTACGCCTTCATCTACCGGCGCCATACGGAATAGCCGCCCTCGGCTTTTCACTCCGCGCGCCTATGTTATAGGACGTACCGGAGCACCTCATGACTTACGCCGAGGCCGAGGCTTACGAACGCCAGGGCCAGATCAAGATTCACGACCCGAAGGTCGCCTTTCCAGGCATGGCCGCCGCGGGCAAGCTCGCGGCCGAGTGCCTCGACATGCTTGTGCCCGAAGCCAAGGAAGGCGTGACCACCGCGCGTCTCGATGATCTCTCGCGTCAATTCGTGTTCGATCACGGCGCGCTGCCGGCGTGCGTCAACTATCGCGGCTATCGCCACACGATTTGCACCTCAGTCAATCACGTCGTCTGCCACGGCATCCCCGGCGATCGCGTTCTGAAGGATGGCGACATCGTCAACATCGACGTCACCGTCATCGTTGATGGCTGGCACGGCGATACCAGCCGCATGTATTCCATCGGCCCGAACGTGCCGCGCAAAGCGCAGCGTCTAATGGACGTCACCTACGAAGCCATGATGCGCGGCCTCGCAACAGTGAAGCCAGGCACAACGCTCGGCGATCTAGGCTACGCCATCCAATCCTTTGCCGAAGCAGAACGCACGTCCGTCGTCCGCGAATTTTGCGGCCACGGCCTCGGCCGCGTCTTCCACGATGCGCCCAACATTCTCCACTTCGGCAAGCCCGGCCAAGGCGATGTGCTGAAGCCAGGCATGATCTTCACCGTCGAGCCGATGCTCAACGCCGGCTCGCCGCAAGTGAAGGTGCTGAACGATGGCTGGACAGCTGTGACGAAAGACAAGTCGCTCTCTGCCCAATACGAACACTCGGTCGGCGTCACAGAAGATGGCGTCGTGATTTTCACAAAATCGCCTGCGGGGCTGGACGAGCCTCACAAGTTGAACGCAACAGCATAGAGGTCCCCATGGCGGGGCGCGGGGGAAAGTCGAGCGAACCGAAACCGGCGCCCGAACGCGTCGAGGACGGTGAGCTATTCGCGTTTAAAACAGATTCACTCAGCGGGCCGATCCCACCACTGAAGATCACGAAGCCACGCACCAAAGCGGATAAACCGCACTACCACGATCACCGCACGCGCCTGCGCGAGCGCTTCGAAGAAGCGGGCCCGACAGCGCTGAGCGATTACGAGCTGCTCGAACTTTTCCTCTTCCGCACCATCCCGCGCCAAGACACCAAGCCACTCGCCAAAGCGCTGCTGACCAAATTCGGCACCCTTGCCGCCGTGCTCGCAGCGCCCGTACAGCGCATCGCCGAAGTCAAAGGCGCAGGCCCCTCCGTCGCCGCCGATCTCAAAACCGCCCAAGCGCTCTTCGAACGCGCCAGCAAAGGCGAGTTCAAGCAACGCACCGTCATCAGCTCTTGGTCGCAGCTGGTGAACTACTGCCGCCTCGCCATGGCGCACGAACCGCGCGAACAATTCCGCGTGCTCTTCCTCGACGTGAAAAACCAACTCATCGCCGATGAAGTGATGAATGAAGGCACCGTCGATCACGCGCCGGTCTATCCGCGCGAAATCGCCCGCCGCGCGCTCGAACTTTCGGCCGCCGCAGTGATCCTCGTGCACAACCACCCCAGCGGTGATCCCAAACCCAGCGCCGCCGATATCTCCATCACGCGCGAGATCGTCGACGCCGTATCCTCCATCAGCGTCAAAGTTCACGATCACCTCGTCATCGGTCGCGAGCGCGTTGAAAGCTTCAAGAGTCTCGGTCTGCTATGAAAGTTCGTTTCGTTGAACCGCGCGATCGCCAAGCCTGGGCCGCGATGCGCGCCGAGCTTTGGTCAAATCAAGACCCCGACCTACTGGCGCATCAAACGCTGCTGCACTTCTCCGGCGCCAAACTCGCCGAAGCGATCTTCGTGGCCGAAGATGTCGACAGCAGAACCTGCGGCTTCCTGGAACTCAGCGTCCGCGCCAATGCAGAGGGATGCTCGGCTTCACCTGTGCCATTCATCGAGGCTTGGTTCGTCACGCCGGGGGCGCGCCACAAGGGCGCCGGACGCTTGCTCGCCCAAGCGGCCGAGCACTGGGCCATCATACGCAACTTCTCAGAGATCGCCTCAAAGGCAGATGTCGAAGACGCTCTGAGCCAAGGCGCGCACGCAGCGCTCGGCTACGAAGAAGTTGAGCGTGTCGTGACCTACCGGAAATCGCTTCGCGTTTGACCTAGCGTCGCCTCCCCGCCACAACAGCGGCCAATAAGCGGGAGGATGCATGACAGAGGCGAGCGCAACGCCGGCATTTCAGGGCTATGGCACCAAGGCGTACCGCGCCTACGTGCTGCTGGTTCTGGTCATCATCTACACCTTCAACTTCATCGATCGGCTGCTGATCTCGATTGTGCAGGAACCGATCAAAGCCGAATTCGGCGTCTCGAATTTCCAACTCGGCCTACTCGGCGGCCCGGTGTTCGCGATCCTCTACACGCTGCTCGGCATACCGATCGCGCGCATGGCCGAACGCTCTAACCGCATCACTATCGTCTCTATCGGCGCTGCAATCTGGAGCGTCATGACCGCGCTCTGCGGCATGTCAGCGAACTTTGTTCAGCTCGCACTCTGCCGCCTCGGCGTTGGCATTGGCGAAGCTGCGTGCGTGCCGCCGTCGCAATCAGCCATCGCGGACTATTTCCCCGCTGACCGCCGCGCCTCAGCGCTCGCCATCTTCTCACTCGGCATCCCGATCGGCAGCGCGATGGCCTATGTCGGTGGCGGCTGGCTCGTCGCCCACTTCGATTGGCGCACCGCGTTTTTGCTTCTCGGCGCACCCGGCATCGCCGCAGCGCTCTTGCTCAAGCTCACCGTCAAAGAACCACCGCGCGCCACGTCACAAGCAAAGCCGCCAAGCTTCGGCGAAACCCTGAAGGCGCTCTCGAAGAAAGCCTCCTTCTGGCACATCGCCTTCGGCGGCGCGCTCATCAGTTTCGTCGGCTACGGCAGCTCGCAATTCCTCGTCTCGCACCTTGTCCGCAATTACGATCTCGGCGCCACAATTCAAGAAGAGTACGCGCACGCCGCTTACGCGATGGGCCTTGTCGCCGGCGTCTCAACAGCGCTCGGCACCTTTCTCGGCGGCTTCCTCTCGGATCGTCTCGCCCCGAAACACACTCACGTGCATTCGTGGCTACCCGCGCTCGGCGTCGCGCTCGCGATCCCGTTCTACATTCTCTCGTTCTACCAAACCCAATTCATCTGGGCGTTCGCGTTCCTGATGGTCGCGCCGATTTTCCACTACATGTATCTTGGCCCGATGTACGCGGTGACGATGGGCGTCTCAACACCGCTACAACGCGCCACCGCCGTCGCGATCCTGATCCTCATCGTGAACCTCGTCGGCTACGGCCTCGGACCGCCAACCGTCGGCGCGCTGAACGATATGTTCGCCGCCAACATCTTGCACAATGTCAGTTCTGGCGGACTGACACTCGCGGACTGCAATCCACTCACAATGGACCCCGCCAACGCAGGGATGTGCGCGGACGCGCAAGGCCTCGGCCTGAAATACGCTCTCGGTTGCACCATCTTCGTCCTAGCCTGGGCCGCTCTCCACTTCCTGCTCTCGGGCCGCACACTGGTCAAAGATCGGGTCTCGTAAGCTTAGGAAAGAGTCTCGCGCAGCTCTTTGAGCGTGGCGTCGACCATCACCATCTGCCGCAACCTGTCCGCGCTGAGCACATAGGTCCCCGCAACCATGTCGCCGAGACGTTGCTTGCGCTTGCTACACAGCAAGACGATGCCCGCAGGCACGCCTCCAACAAGAAACGGATTTACCTCGACCAAGCGGAACAAAGTCCGCACCACAGCGCGACCCAAGCCCGGCACACGACCGTTCTTGTCGACGATCTTCAATCCGCTGACGAGCTTGCCCAAGCTACGTCCCCAAAAGCCCTCCAGGACCGGAAAATAGAGAAGCCCCAAAATGCATGCAGGCCAGACAGCGTAGCGCTTGATCTCTTCAGTCAAGCCGGGGATCGCATCCACGGCGATCACGGGCAGGACAACCAGCAGCGCCACCGCAATAAAATCAAGCCAACTGCCGATCCAGCGCCGCCACAGTGCGTCACCCGCGCCCATGTCCTCCGCAGCCTCCTGCACAGGCGTCTTGTCGCTATCGGCCATCACCCTCACTCCCCGGCACTATCCTAACATGTACGGCATTGTTCGTCAGCGCCCGACCCTCCGCCCGTTGACGAAGCCGCCCCGCGGTCGCATCAACCGCCCATGATTCCGCGCTATGCACGCCCCGACATGGTGGCCATTTGGGAGCCAGAGAGCCGTTACGGCATCTGGCTTGAGATCGAAACGCTCGCCATGGAGGCGATGGCGGAGCTCGGCACAATCCCGAAATCCGCCGCTGACGAATATCGCGCCAAGGGCAAGTTCGACGTCGCGCGCATCGACGAAATCGAGCGCGAAGTAAAACACGACGTCATCGCCTTCCTCACCAGCGTCGCCGAACACGTCGGCCCAGAGTCACGCTTCGCCCACCAAGGCATGACGTCATCAGACGTTCTCGACACCTGCCTCGCCGTGCAAATGGCGCGCGCGTCCGATCTTCTAATCGTTGGCTGCGAACGCCTCATGGCCGCGCTGAAGAAGCGCGCCATCGAGCACAAGATGACGCCGACTATTGGCCGCTCGCACGGCATCCACGCCGAGCCAACGACGTTCGGCCTCAAGCTCGCCGGCCACTATGCCGAATTCGCGCGCAACCTCGATCGCCTCAAGGCCGCGCGCAAGGAGATCGCCACCTGCGCTATTTCCGGCGCCGTCGGCACCTTCGCGCAAATCGATCCGCGCGTTGAAGAATACGTCGCCCAAAAACTCGGCCTCGAAGTCGAGCCCGTTTCAACCCAAGTCATTCCCCGTGATCGCCACGCCGCCTTCTTCGCAGCGCTCGGCGTCGTCGCCAGCGGCATCGAACGCCTCGCAACCGAAGTGCGTCACCTGCAACGCACCGAAGTTCTAGAAGCCGAAGAATTCTTCGAACCCGGCCAAAAGGGCTCGTCGGCAATGCCGCACAAACGCAATCCGGTGCTCACCGAAAATCTCTGCGGCCTTGCGCGCCTCGTCCGTAGCGCCGTCACGCCCGCAATGGAAAACGTCGCCCTCTGGCACGAGCGCGACATCTCTCACTCATCCGTCGAACGCGGCATCGGCCCCGACGCCACCATCCATCTCGACTTCGCGCTCCACCGCATGGCGATGGTGATGGAAAAGCTCGTCGTCTATCCGGAAAACATGGCGCGCAACCTCGCGCTCCTCGGCGGCCTGCACAATTCGCAACGCGTGATGCTGGCCCTGACGCAAGCCGGCGTCAGCCGCGAAGACGCCTATCGCCTCGTACAAAAGAGCGCGATGCAAGTCTGGCAAAGCCCGCCACCGCGCGCCGAAACCGCTCTGATCGACAAACTCAAGGCCGATCCGGACGTCACCTCAAAGCTAGACGCCAAAACGCTAGAAGGCTGCTTCAACGACGCGCACCACTTCCACCGCGTCGACGTGATCTTCAAGCGCGTCTTCGGCTAAAATCTAAACAGTATGGAGCGCGGCGCCTCCGGCGACGCATGCGCGGCCGGAGGCCGGCGCTCCAAGCTCAATCGTTCATCCGCTGCGCCACAATCGCCGCCGTCTCCTGCATCCGCGCTTGCGCCCGTTGAACGCGCATCGACTGTCGCCGCAGCCGATCCGCATCGCGCCCATGCGCCGCGTGAACCATCTGCGCCATCCGCGATTGCTCGACGACAAACCCAGAGGCCGCCTGCTGCAACGCCTGCACATCCGCACACGCAACCTGAGCCGCGCCACGCATGCTCTGAATCTCCGGCCACTGATTGATCGTCAGGTGCGTCAACATCCGACGCGCGGGCGCTTGAAAATCGCCCGTCTCCACGAACCCCGCTGCAAACGCGATCATCACCGAGATATCGACGCTGGTGACATTCTCCGTCTCCTCGCTCGCTTGCGGGATCACCGGCCACGTCACGCCAGCCTGTGCCATCTCGCGCGAATAGGCCCGCACGGCGCCGCGCAGCAGCGCGCGCCCGTCGCTGGAGCAAATGTTTGCCGGCCCCGCGCCCGCAGCAAAAAGGCTGAGCACCTCCGCCGCCTGCGCCGCCGGCATCTGCACAGGCGCTGGCGCACACGCGCACAACGCCGCCGCGACGGCGAAACCCAAACCACGCTTCATCGAAACTTCCCACGACCCAGCCTGGGAGTATCCAGGGCCGTCGTATGCGAAACGTTCACCGGCGGAGTTAAAAGCAGTTAGCCTTCTTTGCCGTCACGGTTGCTCGCGCCGCCGAATCCCTGCGAACCGGACCAACGAGGAGGCGTTCATGGCCAGCGACAATGATTTCATCACCGACGACGAGTGGGACGAAGAGGTCATGGTCGAGGTCCGCAAGTTCGGCCTCGAGCACGCCATGCTCGCCCATCTGCACAAGCGCGAGGGCGCGGCCGATCTGAACGCCGTGTTCAAAGATGCCGACCGCATCGTCAATTACGTGCTCGGTGAAATGAACCCGTAAGCGTAACGTCCCGCTAGGGAGGCTCTCATGAGCGAAGCTACCAAGACGCCGTGGCATCTGTGGATGGTCGGCATTGTCGGGCTCTTGTGGAACGGCTTCGGCGCGTTCGACTTCCTGAGCACGCAGTTTCGCGGTGAAGCCTATCTGCGCGAGCTCAACATGAGCGACGCCGCCATCGCCTACTACGCAGCAATGCCGTGGTGGGCGCTCGCGATCTGGGCCATCGGCACCTTGGGCGCCGTGCTCGGCACAGTTCTGCTGCTGCTCCGCAGCAAATGGGCGTTCGCCGTTTTCGCCCTGTCTTTCGCGGGTTTTCTGGCAAGCCTCGTCTACAGCTACTTGCTCTCCACCCCGCCCGACATGGGCGGCGAGAACATGTGGATCATGCAAGTCGTCATCGCCGCCGCCTGCGTGTTCTTCATCTGGTACGCATGGGCGATGCAAAAGCGCGGCGTGCTTCGCTAGCGCGAGTTGTCGTCACCCTGAGCCTGTCGAAGGGCGACGCCGCGCACAGCAAAAGGCCGACGCCGCCTCTTCAGCAACGTCGGCCTAAAGTTGTCGCGCTCGCTCAGTTGCCGGCCAGCACCGAAGCGCGCGCCTCGGCCAGGCACTCATCCATCTTCGCCCGGATCTGGTGATCCGAGAGCTGGACCGCGTGCTGGTCGAGATCGCCGCGAACCTTCCGGAACAGGTCCTCGATCCCAGCTTCCTCTAGGTCAGCCACCACGACGGACTTGGCGTAATCGGCTGCCGCGTCGCCTTCGAGGCCCATCAGGCCAGCCGCCCACAGGCCCAAAAGCTTCGCCCGGCGCGCCTGCGCCTTGAATTCAAGCTCTTGTTCCAATTGGAATTTTGTCTCTTGGCCGCGCTTGCGGTCGTCAAACTGGCTCATGGGCCTTCTGGTCTCCTCTTCCCGTCCATTGAATAGGCATGCCGCTGGCCCCAATCAACCGCAGACGGGCGCCTGTTCTACGGTAGTGTCCGATTGTTACCCCCGTTCCGGCGCCCTAAGTTCTTGTTCACTTGTGTTGCGGCGATTCCGCGAGCGCTTTGAGCCATTTAGCGCCGGACGCCGCCCCTCAAGGAGGGAGCACCTCTATGTCGCGTCGCAAGAAGATTTACGAAGGCAAGGCCAAGATCCTGTTCGAGGGACCGGAGCCGGGCACGATCATCCAGTACTTCAAGGACGACGCCACTGCGTTCAACGCGCAGAAGAAGGCGATCCTCGAAGGCAAGGGCGTGATCAACAACCAGATC
>JAPLOL010000135.1 GCA_026400735.1 Alphaproteobacteria bacterium
TTTCGCGCGTCGTGTTCTCGACGAAAGAGCCTTTGAGCTCGTTCTTGTCTGAGAAGGCGATCGAGTGGACGAGGAAGTCGAGCTGACCCCATTCTTTGCCAAGCCGATCGAACACCGCATCCATATGCGCATCGTTGGTCGCGTCGCACTCGAGCACGATCTTTGAGCCTAGGCTCTCGGCTAGCGGCTTGATACGCTTCTCGAGCGCTTCGCCCTGATACGTGAACGCGATCTCGGCGCCCTGCGCTGCGAGCTGCTGCGCGATACCCCAAGCGATCGACTTGTCGTTGGCCACGCCCATGACGAGCCCGCGCTTGCCGCGCATCAGCTCACCCTTCGGAAACACCCACTCGTCGGTCATGGTCAGAACTCCTGTTTGAGGGGAGCCAATAGCCTCTTTGCAGCCAAATCGGAACCCTCAAGGGCCACCCGCGTTCTGAGCACGAACAATTCGGGAAGGGTCCCATGGCCAAGATCTACGAAGCTCGCATCGACCACGACGCACTCGAAAGCATCGAGGTCGCGCCGCCACGCCGCGAGGGCGGTTGGATCTGGGCGCTGCTGTTTGTGGCGTTCCTGGTGAGTGGCGCAACACTCGGGCTTTCGCTCGCCACAGGGTCGCTCTCCAACGCAGTGGAAGTAGCGCAAGCGAGCTTCGCTGCCGACGGAACAGGCGAAACCGCGACGAACTAACCCCTCGTCTCATCGGGATCGCTTTTGAGCGCCGGCCTTCGGGTCGGCGCTCTTCGTTTGTGCGCTTCGCTAAGCCTTAAGCTCATTGTGCTAGCTCGGCTGCTGACGCCACAGCTTTGCGCCAATTTCGTCTCTTGTTGAGCTGAAACCGGGGTGAGGCTTGTGCGTTGTTCGGCGCAATGCCGTTCACAGACATTAACCCGGGTGAGTTTTTCGCAGCGATGAGCGGCGTCACTTCACAAGTCGGAGCCATCCCGATCCGTTGGACAAACGGACGTCCCGAAGTGTTGCTCATCACAACGCGCGGCACGGGGCGGTGGACGATCCCAAAAGGCTGGCCAGTCGCGGACTCGCTTGGCGCTGAATGCGCGGCGCGCGAGGCGTTTGAAGAGGCGGGTGTGCGCGGGCGCATCGAGCCATACTCAATCGGCGTTTTCGAATACTGGAAACGCACGAAGAAAAGCCGCACGTTTCTACAGGTCACCGCATTTGCGCTGCACGTAGAAGAAATGGCGTGGGATTGGCCCGAGCGCGAGGAGCGCAAGCGGGCTTGGTTCTCACCTGAGATTGCGAGCCGCCTTGCCGCCAACGATGAGCTTAGCGCACTGATCCGCGAAGCTGTCAGTGTGAAGGCGCCGGTCGCTGCGCCAACTGCTTTTGTCTTCGCGAGTTAAGCGGCGACGCGTGTGAAGGCCAGCGTCGCGTTGGTGCCGCCAAAGCCGAACGAATTCGACAACACACAATCAAGCTGGCGATCAACGCGCTCGCGCAGGATCGGCAGGTCTTCGAATGCCGGGTCCAGCTCTTCGATGTGTGCGCTCTCGCACGCAAAGCCGTTGTTGAGCATGAGGATCGAGTAGATCGCCTCTTGCACGCCGGCGGCGCCGAGCGAGTGGCCGGTGAGTGACTTGGTGCTGGAAATGAGCGGCGGCTTGTTGCCAAACACCGCGCGCACGGCTTCCATTTCCTTCAGATCACCAACTGGCGTCGAGGTGCCGTGGGTGTTGAGGTAATCCACTGGCCGATCGAGGTAGCGCATCGCCATTTTCATGCAGCGTGCGGCGCCTTCACCTGACGGGGCCACCATGTCGTGGCCATCGCTCGTCGCGCCGTAGCCTGCGACTTCGGCGTATATCTTCGCGCCGCGCTTTTTGGCGCGTTGATATTCTTCGAGCACCAGGACGCCTGCGCCGCCCGCGATGACGAAACCGTCACGGTTCTTGTCGTACGCACGCGAGGCTTTGTCGGGCGTTTCGTTGTATTTGCTGCTCATCGCGCCCATGGCGTCGAACAGAACCGAAAGCGTCCAATCCAGCTCTTCGCTGCCGCCGGCGAACATGATGTCTTGCTTGCCGTTTTGGATTTGCTCGTAAGCGTCGCCGATGCAGTGGGCGCTGGTCGCGCAGGCTGAGCTGATCGAATAGTTCACGCCTTTGATCTCGAACGGCGTCGCGAGCGTCGCGCTCGCGGTCGAGCTCATGGCTTTCGGCACAGCGAAGGGCCCAACGCGCTTAGCGCCTTTTTCACGGGCGGTGTCTGCGGCCGCGACGATCGCGCGCGCGGACGGGCCGCCTGAGCCCATGATGATTCCGGTGCGCGGATTGGAGACTTCTTCCGGTGTCAGGCCCGCGTCCTGAATCGCCTGCTCCATAGCGATGAAATTCCAGCCGGAGCCTTCGCCCATGAAACGCATGTTGCGCTTATCGACGACTTCTTCCGGCTTCACCGTCGGCTGGCCGTGCACGAGCGAGCGAAAACCCTTCTCGGCATATTCCGGCGCCGCGCTGATGCCGCTCTTGGCTTCGCGGAGGCTGGCGAGCACTTCCTGCGTATTGTTGCCGATCGAGGAGACGATCCCCATTCCGGTGACGACGACACGACGCATGGGTTTGCTCCTTACGGCTTCATCTGTGCTTCGAGTTGTTCCGGCGAGAACAGCCCGACCTTGAGGTCCGTCGCCGTATAGATGGTGACGCCATCGGCTTTGGTGACCCCATCAGCGACGATCATGTGCAACTTACGCTGGATGACGCGCTTGGGGTGGATTTCGTAGGTCACGAGCTTAGTCGTGGGCAGGATCTGTCCGCGAAACGCGACTTCTCCGACGCCGAGCGCGCGTCCGCGTCCAGGTGAGCCAGCCCAGGCCATGAAGAAGCCGCTGAGCTGCCACATGGCGTCGAGGCCGAGACACCCCGGCATGACGGGGTCATTGCGGAAGTGGCACTCGAAAAACCAGCGGTCTGGCGTGATGTCGAATTCGGCGATCATCACACCCTTGCCATGGTCGCCGCCTTCGTTGGTGACGTTGGTGATGCGATCGAACATGAGCATCGGCGGCAGCGGCAGCTGCGCGTTTCCCGGGCCATGCAAGCGGCCCTCGCCGGACGCGATCAGGTCTTCGTAAGAATACGAGGAAGGGCGCTCGGCCATGCTTTGTCCCTGCAAGAAACGAGATTTCTCGCCCGGCTTACAGGCCGGGCGAGGCAGGGGCAAGGCAAGGGAGGGCTGGTTAGCGGCGGCGGACGGCTGCAGAACGTGGCGGGTCCGGGATCCGGGTTTCGGTCAGGACTTTCCAGTCGCCCGATCCGTCACGACGCCAAACCACGACGTAGCGGCCCTGGTGAGCTTCAGCGCCGGTGATGACTTGGACGTAGCGGCCGCTGGTCATGCCCATGTCGCCTGACCTGGACACTTCTACGCGGTCGGGCTGCCAATACATCGGGCCAGCGCCGGCTGGCGGCGCGAGGCCGCGGGTGATCTCTTCCGTGCCCGTCAGCATGACGCCCGGACGGATGACCATACCGTTCTCGGCCATGACAGGCGCCAGCGCGCCACCGAGCCCCGCATCCTGCGCGGCTGCCGAGAGCTGACGCTCCAGCTCCAGGAGCTGCTGCTCCGGCGGCGGCGTAAACACCGTTGGCGCGGTGTTCGTTGTGGTGGTCGCGGCAGCGGTTGTGCTCGCGCCCATCGGCGCGCTTTGCGCAAAGGCCGATGGCATAGTCTCGCACGCGCAAAGCGCGAACGCTGAAACAGCGATGAAAATGAATTGACGCACGGACCCCTCCGCCCAAACCGAGTGGCGTTAAGGGGAAGCGTTATCGAATGCGAGTTCCAGCGCTTTCCCGTCAGGGCCGAACGGCAGCATCCAGACCGGCGCATTCACCGCCCCAGAGCGACGAATTCTGCACCCAACCGATGCGCCCGCCGATCGCAACTCGCCTCCAAGCACCATCGCACGCAGTGACTGCGCCGATAACGCCGGGCATCAGATAAGCCACGATATGCCCGCCTGAGCGCGCAGTCCTGCGGAGCGTCGTTTCTTCGCGCACATAGACGGTGCGGCGTTCGTTCAGTTCTTCGGTGCGGACCCAAACTTCGTCGCCATCGGGATCGCGCACGTGGCTCCAGCCATCCCGCTGCGCCAAGACTTGGACCGGGAGGTCAACGCGCTGATAGAGCCAGGCGATGCGCTGATCAGCGCCGGGGCCTTGGCGTCCTTCAACACCATCGACACGCAAGCTCATGAACCGCGCCGGCGCCTCGGCCGTGGCGGAATTCAATGAAAACAGGGCGGCTGCCGCAAGGAGCGCGGCGCATCTTCCCAAAGTCTTCGCAGGCTTGCGCATATACCCAACTCTTATTCACCCCTCCACTTTGCCGGGAGGGAAGGCTGGATCATGCTGAGGCGCCGTGAAAGTGGGCTTAAGAATTACGTTAAACAGTCCCTTTAGGTGCCTCGCTTGGAGCCGGACGTATCGTGGTTTATGGAAGCTGAATGTCGTCGAAGCAGCTCAAAGTCGTCGTAACGCGCCGTCTCCCCGATCCGGTTGAGACGCGGCTCAAGGAATTGTTCGACGCTGAGTTGAACCATGAGGATAAGCCCTTCACCGCCGAAGAGCTCGTCGCCGCGGTTCAGCGCGCCGACGTTCTGGTGCCGACGGTCACCGACCGCATCGACAGCCGCATCCTTTCGCGCGCCGGCGAGCAGCTGCGGCTGATCGCGCAATTCGGCGCCGGCGTGGACAACATCGATGTCGCCACCGCCGTTCAGCGCGGCATCACCGTCACCAATACGCCAGGGGTTCTGACCGAAGACACTGCCGACATGACCATGGCGCTGATCCTCGCCGTGCCGCGCCGCATCGTCGAAGGCGTGAAGATCATCGAGCAGGACAAGTTCACCGGCTGGTCACCGACATGGATGATGGGCCGCCGCATTACCGGCAAGCGCCTCGGCATTATCGGCATGGGTCGCATCGGCCAGGCCGTCGCACGCCGCGCCAAGGCGTTCGGGCTGCAGATCCACTATCACAACCGTCGCAAGGTCGCCGCGCATATCGAAGCCGAACTCGATGCAACGTACTGGGATAGCCTCGATCAGATGCTGTCGCGGATGGACATCGTGTCTGTGAATTGCCCGCACACGCCGGCGACGTATCACTTGCTCTCGTCGCGTCGCCTCGCGCTGTTGAAGCCGCACGCTTACATCGTGAACACCGCGCGTGGCGAAGTGATCGATGAAGGCTCGCTCGCGCGAATGCTGGAAAAGGGTGAGCTCGCAGGCGCTGGTCTTGATGTGTTCGAGAACGAGCCGGCGATCAATCCGAAGCTGAAGAAGCTGACAAACGTCGTACTCCTGCCGCACATGGGTTCGGGCACGATCGAAGGCCGGATTGATATGGGCGAGAAGGTCATCATCAACATCAAGACGTTTGCTGACGGCCACAAACCGCCGGACCGTGTCATTCCGGCGATGCTCTGACCCGTCGCGCGCAACAAAACAGGACGATCCGAATGAAGGCGCCGCTTCTCATCGCCGTTGCCGCGTTGGCGCTGGCCGCATGTGGGCAAACCACTTCGCCACCGGCCGCTCCACTCGCTGCGGAGAATGCGAGCGAGTCCACGTTGTCTTGCGAAGCATTCAGTGGGCTGACGCCAGCGGCGCTGGCGGAACGCTTTGGCGCGGAGAACGTCACCACCCAAACTTTGCCCGGTCCAGAAGGTGAGAGCTACGAAGCGACGCTTGTGTTTGCGAACGATCCCGCGCGCCGTCTTGAAGTCACGTGGAACGGCGATCACACCGCGCTCGCGTCCGTGATGGTGAGCAACACCGGCACCCAATGGCGCGGCTCGCAGGGCTACACGATTGGCACGCCGATCGGCGATATCTAGCGCATCAACGTCATGCCGTTCAAGCTCTACGGCTTTGACTGGGACTATGGCGGCTGGGTTTCAGACTGGAAGGTCGGCACGTTCACGATGACGCCAGGCTGCAGCACGCGCATGCGCTTTGAACCGCGCAACAATTCCAACACCAGCGCCTCGGGCGATGGCGAGTTTAATTCAAACGATGCCGCCATGCGCGACGCCGATCCCGCCGTTGCTACGTTTGGCCTTATGTTCGGTACCCCAACGTCCGAATAGCTCAATCACGTCGCGACGCGCATTGGCAGCCAATCCGCGATGGCGCCCCAGGCCGCGTCGCGATCAAGGTCATTGAGCAATTCGTGCCGGCCCTCGGGATAGAGTTCTAGGCGCTTATCCTTTGCGGCAATCAATTCGAAGAAACGCTTGCTGCCGTTCGGGTCGGTTAGCGTGTCCTTTTCGCCGTGGAGCACCAACACCGGCGTGGTCCATTGCGGATAGCGCGTCCATGCCTTCTCCGCTGCCGCGATCGCGGTAGCGCCGACTTTTGCTGGAATGCTCAAGGCGCTGATCATCGGATCGGTTTTGTAAGCCTGAACCTCCGCATCGATGCGCGAGATCGCGCTGGCGTCGCTCGCTGGAAGCAGCCGTAGGCCCGGTGACAACACCGCGAAGATGTTTGCGATCGCGCGCAGATGCGGCGGGGCTTCGATGAGCAGGGCAGGCGCGCTCAAGATCACGCCGGCAACGCCTTTGCCGTCTTCCGCAACGCTCGCTGCAGTGATCAATCCGCCGAGCGAGTGTCCGAACAGGAACAGCGGCTTTCCATCGGCGCTTAACGCACGCCGCGCTGCCTGGTGGTCGGCGATCGATTTCTTGAGATCGGCGATGCCGCGCGCGCCCGGCGAGCGGCCGTGCCCCTGTAGATCGAAGCCATACACATCGAAACCCAACCCATTCAGGTGCGGGATCAGCCGGTGATAGTGCTCAACATAGCGCTCTGCATATTCGGCAAAGCCGTGCGTCAGCAGCAGGTTCGCGCGCGCTGCTGACGCTGGCCATTTGTATCCACGCAGACCGCGCCCGAAGTCCCAAGCCTGGGCCTGTGTTTGCGCCGCGCTATCCGCCATCTCGTTCGCTCCCGAAGTCGCGACAATCATCGCCCGTTCCGGGGTGCAATCAAGTGGCGTGTTTAACCGCCGGCTCCTTCGAGCCCGGCCCAAAGAGCGCAACCGGAACAAACACTGCGAGCAGCGCAACGACGATCACTGCGCCTGTCGGTAGGTCGAAGAGAGATGATGCGACGAGTCCGCCGACATAACCCAAAGTCCCGACGATATAGCCAACTATGAGCCGCGCGCCTGGCGGGTAACGCTTGGCCGCGAGCGCCGGAATGATGAGGCTCGCGAACACAAGATAGACGCCGACAAGTTGCACCGATTGCGTCACCACAAGTGCGAACAGAACGTAGAAACCGATCTGTCCGATGCGATTGCGCGCCGCGAACCAGACGGCGAGCGCCAGCGCATAGAGGATCGCCACCGGGATGAGTTGCTGCGGCTGCACCCAAAGAATTTGGCCGACGAGCAAATCTTTTAAGTGCTCGCCGCCGTGTGGGTTGTTTGCGAGCAGTAGAAGTTCAACGCACGCCGCTACAACGAACAGCACGCCGATCAGAGCTTCTTGCACCTCAGGCCAGATCTTTTCCGTTAGCGTCAGTAACAGCGCTCCGAGGAGCGCTGCGCTAACTGCAGCTATCTGAACGTGCCAACCTTCGGCTTCTAATCCGAAAGCGCTGGCTGCGGTGACGCCGAGCCCAGCGACCTGCGCAATCGCGAGATCGATAAACACGATCCCGCGATTGAGCACTTGTTGGCCGAGCGGCACGTGCGTGGCGAGCACCAACATCCCCGCCATGAAGGCGGGGAGAAGGATGCCGAACTCAAGACTTGAGAGGTTCATTGGCCAAGTCCTGCGAGCAAGCGGGTAATGGTGTCGTCGTAGAGCGTGAAGAGGTTCGTTGCGCCGGGCGTGCCACCGACAGTGAACGGCAGCGTCACGGCCGGCACGTGCGCGCGCTGATTGATGAAGTCACCGGAGCGGGAGTCTTCATAAGCAGCGCGGATCACGAAACGGACCGGGCGCGTGTTCAAGGTTTGCAGTACTTGCGCGAGGTATCCCGCCGATGCCGGCACGCCAGGACGCGGTTCAAGCGCCACGACTTCCGTCATTCCAAGCCAGTTCAGCATGTATGGCCATGAATGGTGCTGCACGGCGATACTGATGCCGCGCAACGGAGCCGCGCGTTGTTGCCAGCGTGTGAGCGCGGCGTTCCAACGCCGCTCGAAATCCGCCTGACGCGTTTGATACGTCGTCGCGTTGGCCGGATCGAGTTGTGCGAAACGTTGCGCCATTGCGCGCGACACGGGGATCATGTTGCGCGGATCGGTTTGGATGTGCGGATTGCCGCCAGCGTGAATATCACCCTGGCTGCGATCGACCGTCGCCGGTCGTTCGAGCAAACGCACCGCGCTCGTCGCCTCGAAGAGCCCGGGTTGGCCTGCAACGATACGCCGGTTGCCTGATTGTTGGGCGATGAGCGGAAGCCAAGCGACTTCCAACTCAGCACCCGTGCACACCGCGACGTTTGCAGTGCGCGCACGCGAGATGAGGCTGGGCCGCGCCTGCACTTGGTGCGGATCCTGGCCGCCGACGGTGGCGTTATAAACATCGACATGCTCGCCGCCGATTTCTGTCGCGAGCGCGCCCCATTCGGGTTCGCATGCGAACACGTTGAGGTTTGCGCTTGCTGGCGTAGCGGCGATGGCGGCGAGTCCGAGCGCCGCGGCAAAGAGAATTTGTTTCATGGCAAAATTCCTCAATAACGGTGCGCGCCGTGCGGCCCGTAGATGACTGTGTATTGGAGGGTGAGAACGTCGTTCGGCTCGGTGCTCGATTCGTCGCGCGCGTACTGCACGCGGAACCGGCCGAACTCGCTCGTGTCGTACTCGAGCAGTGCAGTGATATCGAACGGGTCGTGGCCGCCATCGTCGAGCACACTGCCGGTCAATGCGCCGTTCACGCTTTCCGAATGCAGCGCCGAATAGCGCAGCCCCACACTCCATTGCGGCATGAATTGATAGAGGCCCTGCGCGTACCAGCCGTCGTGCGATTGCTGGAATGGCGTGCCGTTGAATTCGCCGTCATCGACGCCGTAGAAATACTCGCCTACGAGCGTCAGGTTGCGCACCAACGGATTGCCGCCCGGCGCCCATTTATAGACGAGCGAAGCAATGCCGAGATCGGTATCGCCGGTGAAGAGATCACCGCCGGTGTCGCGATCTTGCGCCGAGCTGTGCAAGTACGAGATCGACGCGAGGTACGAGCTCGATTGGTTGATGTCGGAGCCTGTGCGCGCAAACAGCGTGTACGTGCCAGCGCCGTTGTTATCGCTGCCCGCTGCCGGGAAGCCCTCGCCTTGCAGCGCCTCAGCGCCGAATTCGAGGTATTGATTGGTGGGCGCAATCCAACGCGCTTGTACGCCGACATCGCCGAGTTGATTGCCGAGGAAGGCGCGGTAGGGCAGTGGCGCGTCGGAGAAACTCCAATCGTGCGCATGCCGTTCGTTGAGATAGCCGATACCTGAAAGAAAGCGGCCAGCCTTTATCGTCAGACCACCGGGCAACGCGGTGGTGCGGATGTACGCCTCTTCCAGGTCCGCGCCGCCGTCGTTGGAGAGAGAGAAGCTCATGAAGCCGGCGAGAAACGGATCAATGTTGGCTGCGAGTGAGACTTCCGTTTCGCCCGCTGAGAAGCCGCGCGTCGGTCGCCCCGTCTCTCCTCCCAAAGCGAAGCCGGCGATGGTTTCCTCCCCGGTTTCGTTGTTCGCAGCGGTGTAAAACCCGTTGAGCGCAACCGAGATCCCCGGGTTGTAGATATTCGGATTGGAGTTGGCCGGGGAGGAAAGCGGTACGTCCGCGGGCCCCTGTTCGGCGACCTGAATCGGATCTGTGCCTGTCATCGAAGAGTTCGAAGCTTGCGCGGCGTCCGCTGCGGCGTGCGCTGCTGCGGCTTCAGATTCCGCGGCGGCGAGCCGCGCCTCCAGTTCGCTGATGCGGCTTTGATAGTCTTGGCGAAGGGTTTCCATGTCGCGCCGCAGCGCAGCGACGTCGTCACTGTTCTGGGCGTACGCGGGGGTACTCAATAAGGCGGCGCTCGCAATGAGAGCGGCAGCCGCAAATGGCTTGGAATGCATAAAACTGCTCCATCTGATCGATGTCAGCAGCGTTGCGCGCGGCAACACTGCTAACGCGCTTGTGCAGCGCGCTTACGAAATCGGTTCAGATGAGTTGCGGTGGTCCGCGGCTTTGCCACGCGTGCGAGGGCGTGGCTGATAGATGCGCCTGCTCAGGGAGCGGCGCCGAGATGAACAGACTGGCTTGTTCAGTGTCAGCGCCTGGCACGGACGGCGCGATGCCGTGTCCGCCTGAGAGCGCGGTCTGACAAATGACGCAGCCGGTCGCGGCGTGGTTGGCCTTGTCGATTGAGGCGGTCGCGATGCTTGCGAACACCACATCCGACGCTGCAATCGCTGCAGCACGCGGCGCTGCAAGAGCGATCGGATCGACGTGTGGTTGGACAATGAAGCACTGAACAGCGATCGCCAGCAGCGCAAAATACGCTGCAAGCCGCTGTCCGAGCGAACGCTTGGTGGACGAGGCGCCTGTCACGAGCGTCATGTTAAGGCGCGTTTTGCGCGGTTGCCAAGGGCAAGTCGCCTAACCGGCGCCTACAACGCGACAAGGAGCCCAGCAAAGCCGCCCAATGACGCCGCGCCGGTAACCAAAGCAGCATCTCCGATCGCCAGCATCACCGTGCCGGCGCCTGCCAGCGGCCGCTTCACTGGCTCTGGGCCCAAGTTGAACAGGCACGCGATGCGCTCGTCTCCGGCGCGCCGTTCGAACGCGAGCACGGGCTCGGGCGCATCGAGCGCCACGAAGGCGCCTTCGCGCAACGCCGCGCTTTGGCGCCTGACCGCGATCGCTTCGCGCGTGAACGCCAGCATCGAGCCTTCGCCTTGTGCATCAACTGCGAGCGCACAGTGACGCGCATCGAGCGGCAGCCAGGCATCGGCAGCGCTCGTGAAGCCCGCCATGTTCGTATCGCGCGACCATGGCATTGGCGTGCGCGCACCGTCGCGGCCGATGCCTGATGGCCAAAATGCGATTGCCTCAGGATCACGCAAGCGATCGAACGAAACGTCGGCGTGCGGCAGACCGAGTTCATCGCCCTGATAGATGAACGCTGTGCCGCGCAACGAGAGCAACAGGGCCATCATCAGCTTTGTGCGCTGGGGATCGCCGTCCGCGAGCCGCGTCGGAAAACGGATCACGTCGTGGTTGGAAAGAGACCATGATGGCCAGCCGCGCGCGCCGTCCCATTGCGCCATCGCATCCTTGATCACGGCGGGTGTCATCGCACGTTGGCGAAGCAGGAAGAATGAGTACGCCGTTTGTAACCGTTCAGGCCCATCCGTGTAGTCGCGCTGCACCTTGAGTGGCTCTTCGTCTTCAATCTCGCCAACAGCCATTGCGCCATACTGGTCGAGCAGGGCGCGCAGGCGGGCAAGGAAATCCAGTGTCTCGGGTTGCGTACGATCGTAGAGGTGACGCTGAAATTGATGCGGCCGTGGCGGCGCGCGCTTCAATGTCGTGATCGGCGGATTGTCCCGCAATTGCGCGTCGTGAACGAAGAAGTTCACGACATCGAGGCGGAAACCATCAACGCCGCGCTCAAGCCAGAAGCGCGCGACGTCGAGCAACGCATCTTGCACCACCGGATTGCGCACGTTGAGATCCGGCTGCTCGGGTAGGAAATTGTGCAGGTAGTATTGCCGCCGCCGCGCGTCCCACGTCCACGCGCAACCGCCGAACATCGCCTGCCAATTGTTCGGCGGCGAGCCGTCAGCCTTCGCATCGGCCCACACATACCAATCGGCTTTCGGATTATCTCGACTGGCGCGGCTCTCGCCGAACCACGCATTCATGTCCGAGGAATGCGACCACACCTGATCGATGATTACCTTCAAGCCCAGCGCATGTGCCTTCGTGATCAGCGCATCGCCATCCGCTTCGGATCCGAACAACGGATCGACGCCGCGATAATCGGCGACGTCATAGCCGTAGTCCTTCATCGGTGAGGTAAAGAACGGCGAAATCCAAATCGCATCGCATCCAAGCGACGCAACGTGATCGAGCTTCTCGATTACGCCTTTCAGATCGCCAACGCCGTCGCCGTTCGAATCGCGGAACGATCGAGGATAAATCTGATAGACAACAGCGCCACGCCACCAATCGCTCATGCGCGGACGGTGACGAACGCCGCATCACAAATCAAGCGCGATGAGGGGTATCTGCAAAACCCCATGAACGGGGGATCACGTTTACACGCGCTGCGCGTCATCAAACGCGGCGATGACGCATGGAATCGTTGTTATCAATCTCGATCGCGACACGGCGCGCATGGCGCATATGCGCTGCGAGCTGGATCGTGCGGGTGTTAGCTTTGAGCGCTTCGCGGCTTTGCGCGGTGATGCGTTACCTTTCGATCTGTCGCGCTATTTCCCGACGGGCGTTGCTCTCTCGCCCGGCGAGATCGGCTGCTACGCCAGTCATCTCGCTATCATGAAGCAGATCGTGCGCGGTCAGCGGTCTGCGCCGTTGCTCGTGCTGGAGGACGATGTCGGTCTGCCGGCGGACTTGGGCTCGGCGCTGGAGAAGTTGATCGCCGTGCTGCCCGAGCACTGGGATATTGTTCGACTGTCATATCCCACAAAGCTCGTCACGCGCCCGATCGCTGCGCTCGGCGCGGGTCGCCATCTCGTACGCTACTCACGCGTGCCGACAACCACAGGCGCCTATCTGATCAGTGCATCGGGCGCGCGGAAATTTCTTGCCGAACGTCCTCGCAGCGTGCCGGTCGATCACGATCTGCGGCAGGTGTGGGACTGGGACCTCAACACCTATGGTGTCAGCCCGCCGCTGATCGCGCACGACGTCTTGGGCGTCTCGAGCATCGACACGCTCTCGCCGAAGGGGCGCGCTGCTTTGCAGCGCCGTCAACGAGAGTTGCGCGCGACGTTGGCGCGTCTGCATCAAGGCATACGCGACTTCGGATTTTCGCGTTGGCTCGCGCTTGGCCCCTTAAATCTTGCGGCGCGCATCGCGCCGAAGCGAATGCGACCGTCGTTCGTGCGCTGGGCAAATGCGCGTCTGGCTTAAACGGTCCAGGCGCTCGGGCCGCTTTGCCCGCTTGGTGTCGCGTTGAAGCGCGTGATGCTTGGTGCGCTCGCTTCGGCATCGCGTACGTTGGCGAAGGCGACCCATTCGGCCTCGCAGGCGCCGCGCGTGAATTTCAGCGCGCCGTAGCCGCGATTGGTGACATCGCACCAGGCGAGCTGCGGATTGGCGCTGCGCATCATCGCTTCACGCGCGCCGGGCGCGGCAGCCGACATAGCTTGCTCCAAACCGGGTGAGGTGACGCTGGCGCCTGCGAATTCGATGGCCGCTATGCGTGACGCGTCACTCGGCGTAGCCAGATTGTTGATCCACGTGTTGTGGCTGTCGCCGCCGAGCACGACTGCATTGGCGGCGTTCGCAGTGCATGCTTGCAGGAAGCGCTCGCGCGCCGCGGGATAGCCGTCCCACGAATCCAAATTCCACGGCATGCCCATGCGCCCGAGCCGCTCGCCTACAGTCACGTAGCGCCGCACGTTTGCGTGCGCCTCCGGCGATACCATCGCTGCCGCCCCAGCGCCGACAAGCTGCTGGCCGACAACGATCTGCTGCGCCAGCACTTGCCAGGTTTGTCCGCGTTGCTTCGAGGATGACAGAGTCTCCGCCAGCCACGCTTCTTGTTCTGCGCCAAGAAGCGTTCGCGACGGATCAAGCCATTGGGTGCGCCGAAATTCATCAACGGCGGCCTGTGCGCCTGCGCCATCGGACAAGAGATGCAGGCCCAGCGCGCGCTGATAGCTCAACTGGCGCACACGGGCGATGAGACGGGTATCAAGCAGAACGATGCGCGCCAGATCGCCCCATTCGAGTGTGCGATAGACGCGTGGCCCGCTTCCATCTGGTCGCCGGATTGGCATCCAATCGAAATACGCTTTCGTCGCCGCCGCTACGCGATCAGTGTATGCGCCCTCGCTGCGTTGATGGTTTTGCGCGCCAGTGCTGCTGGAATCGTTGGCGATCTCGTGATCGTCCCACACGGCCGAAATTGGCTTCGCGGCGCGCAATGCGAGCAAGTTCGGATCGGTGTGATATTGCTGATAGCGCCGATAGTAGTCATCGAGCGCAACGATTTCGTGATCGGGATCGAAGGCGCGACCGGGAATGGTCAGCGCCGTGCGCGGATACTCATCGGCGCCGTATTCGTAGATGTAATCGCCCACGTGAAGCACGAGATCGATGTCGTCGCGCTCTGCCAAATGGCCATACGCGTGGAAATAGCCGAAGCCGTAGTTGGCGCACGATACGAAACCCACGCTCAGCGACTGCGCATTGGCTGGGGCGGTAAGTGTGCGGCCGGTAAGGGAGGGACCGGAGCCAGCTAGGAAGCGATAGAAGTAGACACGACCCGCTTGAAGCCCGCGCACATCAGCCTTCACGCAGAAATCATTGGCAACGCTTGCCTGCGCTTCGCCGCGCGCAGCCACCACGCTGAACGCATCGTCTTCCGCGACCTCCCAGGCAATGCGCCCGTCGCCACCGACAAAACGCGTCCAGATAATCATGCCGTCGACCAGCGGATCGCCGGACGCCACCCCATGAGTGAACGCCCCTTGCGACAACAATTGCGCCCACGCGGGCCGCGCCATCGCCGCACTCGCGCCGGCCACAAGCAATCCACGTCTGGCGATCAGCATGTTTGTTGTCCTAAATCCGGCGTTTGACGATCCCGTGAAGCTCAGCAGCGCGCATCGACATCGCAATCTACTTCCGGCAACGGCGCGAGCGCCGAGCCTTCAATCACTTGATGCAGAAATTCACTCGCCGCCGTTGCCGATTCATCTGGGCGCTCTTCTTGCGGAACGTGACCAGTGGCTTCGAATGTCACCAATTGTGATCCGGGAATGGCGTCATGGAATTGCTGAGCATGCGCCGGAGGAACGAGCCGATCGGTATCTCCGGTCAAGATCAGCACCGGCATGTGCAATGCCGAGAGCCGTTCCGCTGTGGCGTAGTGGCGGTCGCGGAAGCCGAGCGTCATCTGCAGCAGAATGTCACGGTGCCCAGGCGCACGCGAGAGCTGCACGTAACGCGTGACCATCGCGTCATCGACCAGCGCTGTGTTCACAAATGCTGCCTCAAGACCTCCGCGCGTCAATCGCGTGCTGTCCAAGTCCCGCAGCAACGGTCCAAGTATCGGATTGCGCAGCAGCTTGAAGACAGGCGGATCTTCCGCGGCTTCGGCGCGTGTATCTTCCCAGCCTGACGCATCGACGAGGATCAGCGCGTTGACCTGCTCGGGATAGGCAAGCGCGTATTCCCACGCGACATTCCCACCCATCGATGAGCCTGCGAGCGAGAAGTTCGTGACGCCGCGTGTTTCGAGAAACTGGTGCACGAGATCGCGATAGGCTTCGATCGACGCTTGATAGCCGGCTGGCGCACGCGTCAAACCGTGACCAGGCAGGTCGAGCGAAATGATCCGATATTCTTCGCTAAGCCGCTGCACCCATGGCTCCCATGTATGCACTGAGGCGGAGAAGCCGTGGATTAAGACAAGCACCGGTCCGTCCGGTTGGCCTTCGTCGCGATAATGAACGCGCACGCCGCCGGGGAGATCTTCGTAACGCGACGCCGCGCTTTCATACTGTGCTGCGAGCGTCTCATAAGGGACGTCAGGCCGCTTCAGCGTGAAATAGGCGCCCGCTCCCAAAATCGCGACCAAACCGACGAGGGCGAGCACGCCCCCGATAATCCACCGCAACATGTCCACCCCTCCGTCGCGCGCCACAGTGCGCGGCGCGGGCCCGCCGTCAAGCGCGCCAACCCACTTTGCGCGCCCATGAATCGTGTGCGGCGCGCCGTTCCGCTAGGTCCGCTGGCGCCGTGTCGCCTTCTGCTGCCGCGTTGGCGCGCATGTGTGCGATGGTCTCGGCCATTGGCGGTAGTCCGACGCTAGCGCGGCGATCGTCCAACGATTCGGGATCGCGCACCGGTGCGGGTGAAAGCTGACCGTTCGCATCCCAATCGAATTGCGTGCCGAAGGTTTGTGCGCTGCCTTCAAAGATGGCGATGCGGTCGGAGAGATAAGCTGCGTCTAGCGGATTGGCTTGGCCTTCAGGGATCGCTTCCAGGATAAGCGCCAAGCCTCTGCGTTGCAGATCGGGATGGCCGATGGCGTGTTGCAAGATCAGGAACGCAGCCCCCGCGCCATCATCGCCGAACTCGCGACGGCCGGGCCAACCGATATCGTCGAACACGCGCATCAGCAGCGCGGCGTTCTCGTCGTGCACGGCTTCCATTGCGGGATGGTAGCCGTTGAAGAGCTCGCCGCTCGCCGCCAAGCGCGCACGCGTCTCCAAATCGCGCCGCGCGGCTTCAACCAGAAACGCTCCCCAGCGCTCACTCATGAGCGCACACGGGGCAGGCGGGATCGCGCTTCAGCGCGACCGTGCGCGCCTCACCGTTCAACCCATCGAACAACATCACGCGTCCAATCAGAGGCTCGCCCGCTTGTGTGATGAGCTTGATCGCTTCCAACGCCATGATTGAACCGATCACGCCCGTCAGTGCTCCAACAACGCCGACACGTGCGCATGTTTCAGCATCAGCCGGCGCGTCAGGAACGAAGCAGCGATAGCAAGGCCCACCGCGCGCGAAGGTCGCGATTTGCCCGTCCCACCTGCCGACAGCGCCCGATACGAGCGGCACGCCGAGAGATCGCACTGCCGCGTTCACCGCGAAGCGCGTTTCGAAATCATCCGTGCCGTCGAGCACGAAATCGGCGCCTTGCAGCAAGTATTCTGCATTCGCGTCTGTTAGCCGCTTGCCTTCGATCTCTACCGCCACGTTGTCGTTGAGTGCTGCCAGCGCCGCTTGCGCGCGCTCAACTTTTGAGACCCCGACATCGGCATCGCGAAAGATGATCTGCCGCTGGAGATTGTCGAGCGACACGGTGTCGTCATCGATCAGCCGGAGACGTCCAACGCCCGCCGCTGCCAAGTACAACGCAGCCGGAGCGCCAAGCCCGCCGGCGCCAACGATGGCGACACTGGCAGCTTTCAGGCGTTGCTGTCCGGGCCCGCCGATCTCTTTCAGCAGAATGTGGCGCGCATAGCGCTGGCGCTCGTTGTCGGTGAAACTCACGACGCCAACTTAGGCAAACCTTCGCCTAAGTTCCACTCCGGAACGAGCGTGGCTCGCCTGCGTTGCATGAGCAGAGGCAAAATTCATGCGCTATATCGACGAAAGCTTGGCCGACGGCGAGACCATCATCCAGCGTGGCAAATGGCCAGGGATATTCTGGTTCGGCGCATGGGCCGCGCTGATAGTGCTCGGGATCGTCGTCGTAGGCATATTCATCTTCATTGGCGCTGCGATAAAGATGAAAACGACAGACTTTGCCGTCACCAACCGGCGCGTGATCTTGAAGCGCGGCTGGCTCAATCGGCATACCCAAGAACTCTCGGTGGAGAGTGTTGAGGGCGTCTCACTCGATCAATCGATCATCGCGCGGATGTTCGGGTATGGTCGTGTGGTTGTTACCGGCACGGGCGATGCAGTGATTGCGTTTCCCCCGATGGCGAACCCGGTCGGGTTTCGACGCGCTATCGAAGCTGCGCGCGCTGATTGCGGTGGCGAAGTACATCTGGCGCGCGATGACCGGAAGGCGATCGAGCGCGCAGCGCAAGCCAATGAGAATGAACCTGTCGATGAAGACGTTGAAGAAAAAGCGCCACGCCGCAAGCGCCATTCGAGCTTTATCGGGCTGCGCTCGCGCCGTTAGCCGCGGCCGGTGGATCCGAAGCCGCCGGCGCCGCGCGCCGTCTCATCCAACGTTTGAACCACGTCCCAATCGCCCTGCGTCACCGGCGCGATCACCATCTGCGCGATGCGCTCGCCGCGTTTGATCGTGAACGGCTCCTGGCCGAGATTGATTAAAATGACCTTCACTTCGCCGCGATAGTCCGCGTCGATCGTGCCGGGCGTGTTGAGGCACGTAATGCCATGCTTCAGCGCCAGGCCTGAACGCGGACGCACCTGCGCTTCGTACCCTGCGGGCAGTGCGATCGTGAGTCCCGTCGGCGCCAACACACGCTGGCTAGGCGCGACGGTCATCGGTTCGTTTTCAGGAACCGCCGCGCGGAGATCCATCCCGGCCGACAGCGCCGTTTCATAAGCCGGCAGCTGCAGGCCTTCGAAATGCGGCAACACAGCGACTTGGATGGTGACTTTGCTCATAATTCTCGCCTGCTGCGATTCTGCGGAAGCCGCAAATCACAGCTGTTTGGTCGCGCAGTACTCATCGAACAATCTCGTGAACCTCAGCCCAAGTGTCGCGTTGCCCGATGGGGGTAACGCCAGGAGGCTGACAATGAACTTTCGAGCAATTGGATTGAGCGCTGCAATGGCGCTGAGCGTGCTGACGCTTTCCGCATGCGGCAACACGATGGAACAACGCGCTGCATCAGGCGCGCTCATTGGAGCCGGCGCTGGGGCGGTTGTGTCTGGTGATGTTGGCGGCGCGGTGGTGGGCGGCGTGGCCGGTGCAGCTGTTGGCGCTGCGACGACGCCAGAGCGGCGTTGTGTCGAACACAATCGCCGCGGCAATTGTGTGCGCTGGGATTAATGTAGAAGCTGGATGACGCAACTCGCGCCGCTGAGGCGGTTCGAGTTGCGTATTCAGTTTAGCGGCGCTTGCGCATAGCGGCGGCGGCCAGATCGCGGCGAGCTTCATCCTCGTAGCGCTTCATCTCTGCGGCTTCAGCTTCCTTGCGCTTGCGCTTTGCCTCTGCCGCAGCTTCGCGCGCGACGCGCTCGCGCTCTGCCTTCGCTTCACGCATCTTGCGTTCGCGCTCTGCCTTCGCGGCGGCTTCCGCAGCAATTTTACGTTCCATGCGATCCAGCTCGACGCGCTCGCGCCGTGCCTTCTCAGCCTCAACTCGCTTTTGTTCTTTTTCTTCCGCAGCCTTCACGCGTGCGGCGGCTTCGACCGGATCGATCGGGGCGGGCGTGGCCTTGTTCTTGAACTTCTCAAGCATCGCCTTTTTGGCGGCGTCGGCGGTTTCGCGGCGGTCGTTGTGGTTTTGGAAGCTCATGCAGTCGGGCTCCTGGGCGCGCGAACGACGTTCGGCGTCAGACTCGGAAGGGGTGAGGATTTAAGAGCCTTACATAGCGTCCGTGGCGGAAGGCTCAAGCCCCGTTGGGTAAGTTGGCGCAGCGTCAGCGCGGATCATTCTGCGGCGGAATCGCGCGGCGGGCTCGAAATATCCATCAGCAGCAGGCTGTTTTGTCCACAGCCCAGCGACTCGGAAGAGGACCGTCTCTAGCGCTGCGAGATTTCGAATATTAGCGGAAAGTGGTCCGAACCGATGGCGGGCCCAACGCGGCACGCGCTGACGATTACAGATGACGTCGAAAGCACGTGGTCGATGGGCAGCGCATAGTAGGGAAACCCGGTCGAGCGCCATGTGCGTGTGATTGGCCCGCCGCATGATGCGCGGTGGAGGCCAAGGCGGTGGAGGTCGACCATCATCGGTGACCACGGCGTCGCGTTGAAGTCGCCAACCAGCACGCCATGCGGGTGCGTTGCGACCGCATCGGCTCCCGCCATATTGACGTTATCTCGATCTGCGGTGCGTTCGTTATTCCACGGCGGACGGCCATGCACCGCGGCGATCCGGAAGATGCCAATGTCCGCGTATTGCGCCGCATACGGTCGAACACTTGAGGGCGCAGCGCCACCAGAGCAGGGCGCGCGCGAAGCGATAAGTGTCGCTGTTGGTGAGGATGTATCGTTGTCGGCAATGAAGCACTGAAAGTCAGGGAACGCGCCACGGACAGCGTCGATGCCGCCCGGCGGCAGTTCGGTGAGCGTGACGATGTCCGCACCTTCAGAACGCGCTAACGCGGCAATCGCATCGAGTGACTGGTGACGGCGCAAGAGGTTTGACCAAATAACGCGTGTTGTTTGCCCGCCTTCATTCGAGGTTTGCTCGGCAAAGGTGACGGATGTTCCGATGGCGAGCGCATTCGCGGCGAACACGGCGGCCGCCAACGTTGCTCCGCGCCATTGTTGCGCACTCAGCAGCGCCAATCCGAGCACCGCGCCGGCGACCGCGAAGTAGAGCCGGAAATGACTGAGAATTTCGAACGGCTGCGTCCAGCGCGCCAGAAACGCGCTTGCCGTCAGCGCCGCAACGCCAACAATTCCCGCCAGAAACAAAATTCGCAACAGCCGCACGTCACGAACCTACGTGTGAGAAAGCGGCTACGCTATGACGATCAGCCGCCGCTCCAAAAAATCAGTCGTGCGAAAAAGCGACGGGATGGGGTGTATCCGGCGGCCGCGGCGGCAACGAGCGCTGAAGGCGCTAAGGCGTCGAGAGCGGCGGCTCTCGGATCGATGCCGGCGGCGCCTGTAAAAATGGTGACGCCCACGAATAAGGTGAGGAAGAGCACGACGAAGAACGCCATACCTGCAAGAATTGGCTCTTCGCGCCAAGTTTTATCGCCGCGAGGTTTGCCCATCGCGAAATGCTATTTCTTGCGTGCCGGTTTGTCAGCCAGTCGCTCGGCGATCTCCGCTGCGAGTTTGCGTGCGACGGCTTCTTTTGCCATGCGCGGCCAGGTTTCGGTCTTTTCCTTGGTGATCAGGATCACGGTGTTTTCTGCGCCGCCCATCACATCGCCGGAGACATCATTGGCGACGATCCAGTCGCAGCCTTTCTTGGCAATTTTCGCGCGCGCGTGCTCTTCGACGTGATCGGTCTCAGCCGCAAAGCCGACGACGAGCTTCGGCCGCTTCTTGCCGAGCTTTGAGAGCGTGGCGAGAATGTCCGGGTTTTCCTGGAGCGCGATCGCCGGCACGCCCGTCGCATCTTTCTTGATCTTACCTTTAGCCTCTTTGGTCGGGCGCCAATCGGCGACTGCTGCGACCATGACAGCTACATCGAGCGGCAGGGTCGCCTCGCTCGCCGCCAACATTTCGCGCGCGCTTTCGACATTGACGCGTTTCACGCCAGCCGGCGCGGGGAGGTTGGTCGGGCCAGAGACGAGCGTCACTTCGGCGCCGAGTTCAGCCAACGCAGCGGCGATCGCATAGCCCTGCTTGCCGCTCGAGCGGTTGGAGAGGAACCGCACTGGATCGATGGCCTCGATCGTCGGGCCAGCGGTAACGAGCGCACGTTTGCCCTGGAGCGGACCATCGCTCAGCAGCGCCAACGCGGCATCCCGAATTTCAGTCGGCTCGGCCATGCGGCCAATCCCGCGTTCGCCGCTCTCGGCCATCTCGCCTTCGTTCGGACCGACAAAGCGCAAGCCTTGCGTGTGCAGCGTCGCTAGGTTTCGCTGCGTCGCCGCGTTCGACCACATGTGAGGATTCATCGCAGGCGCCATCAGCACCGGCTTATCCGTCGCCAAGAGGACCGCGGACGCGAGATCGTTCGCGAGCCCGTGCGCGACCTTCGCCATGAAGTCAGCTGTAGCGGGCGCGACAATGATGAGATCGCATTCCCGCGCCAGCCGGATGTGGCCGATGTCAAACTCTTGCGCTTGATCGAACAAATCGGTGAATACGCGCTCGCCTGCGATCGCGCCCGCGGCAAGTGGCGTCACAAACTTCTGCGCTGCTTCAGTCATCACCACGCGCACTGCGACGCCTTGCTCGCGGAGGCGGCGGATGAGGTCGAGGCTCTTATAGGCGGCGATGCCGCCACCGATGATCAGCAGAACGCGCTTGCTCATGGCGTTGTCCCTGCCGGCGCCTCTGGCGCCGGTCCCACCAGGTCGGCGTCTATGTCGACCGTCGGATGTGGAATCGCATCAGGTTGGGCTGGGGTTTCAATCGCGCTGGTTGGCGGTGCTTGACGAGGAGGGTGGCCGCTCTCTTGCGGTCCAAAGACCATGACTATGAGTGCGCCGCCGATGAGGCCGATCCAGAACGCCGGCATTTGATACCATTTGCGCTCCTCGCGGGGCGCCTCGATAGCAACCTTGCGCGCCGCGGCTTCCAAAGCCGTCAGCGTGTGGGGAAGTCGGCGCAGCGATTGGAAGCCCATCGCAGCTTCATCGATGCCGCGTTTGGTGACGGCCTCTGCGCCGAGTTCGCGTTGCACCCAGCGCTCCACGATCGGACGCGACGCCGTCCACATGTCGTGCTGCGGATCAAGGCCGCGTGCGACACCCTCGACCTGCACCATCGTTTTTTGCAGCAACACCAGTTCGGGCCTGAGATGCATGCCGAACATATGGGAGACGTCGAACAGCTGGAGAAGCAGCCGGGCCATCGAAATGCCGTCGGCCGTTTTGCCGAAGATCGGCTCACCGATGGCGCGCAACGCCTGCGCGAACTCTTCGATGGTGAACTTCTCCGGCACGTAACCGGCTTCCTGGTGAACCTCGGCGACGCGCCGATAGTCGCGGCGGTGAAAGCCGTAGAGAATTTCAGCGAGGTAGCGGCGCTCCTTGTGACCGATGCGGCCCATGATGCCGAAGTCGACGATCCAAAGCTTGCCGTCCTTGCCATACATGAGGTTTCCCTCGTGCATATCGGCATGGAAGAAACCGTGATCGAGCGCGGCCGCCAAGAATCCGCGCGTTACCGCGATCGCAAGTTCGCTGCGATTGGCGCCTGCTTTGTCGAGCGCTTTGGCGTCGGTGAGCGGCGTGCCGTCAATCCAATCGAGCGTCATCACGCGCTTAGCTGAACGCGACCAATCAATGTTAGGAACGGTGAGGTAGCCGTCCTTCTCCGCCACTTCACGGAACTCTGCCGCGGCGCCGGCCTCTAAACGCAGATCGAGTTCGCGTTCGGTCGCGGCGGCGACAGTGTCGATGAATTGAACCGGTTCAAGTCGACGCGAGCGCTTGGAGAAGAACTCGATGCATTGCGCCAGGAAGCGCAGCGCAGCCATTTCCTTCGCGAGCTTTTTTTCGATGCGCGGGCGCAGGATCTTGATCGCGACGACGCCGTGGCGCGGCACGATCGCCTGATGAACTTGCGCGATCGAGGCGGCCGCCATCGCTTCGGAGATGCCGGTGAATAGGCCTTCAGTGCCACCGAGCTCTTTGTTGATCGTGTCGAGCGCTTCGGTCCGCGAGAAAGGCGGCAGACGATCTTTAAGGCGGCCAAGTTCTTGCGCGGTCTGCACGCCAATCATGTCTGGGCGCGTCGCCAGGAATTGGCCGACCTTCACATAAGCGGGGCCGAGACGTTCAAGCGCTTTCGCAAGCCGTTCGCCGACACTCTTGCCGCGGCGTCGTTTCGCGAAGATCGAGAGCGCCGTGTGCGCGGCCTGCAGCGGAGTCGAATAGCTGTCGTAATATTCGGCCGGGAGCAGAACGTCGTAGCGCACCAGCGTCAGCGCTACACGCAGAAGTCGCCGAATGTGGCCGACCACGCCGGTGAACACACCGACGATGATCAGCGTCACCAGGATGAAGACTAACGCAGTCCAACCCGCAACGCCGATTCCCACGGCGCTGAGACCAATCAGCAAGCCGAGCAGAAACGCCAGGATTAGCGAGAACCAGAACACTAAACCGACCAACCCCAATGCAGCGCGCAGACGCCGCCAGCCATGTTGCGATAGGCCACGCGTGCGAAACCCGCCTCACGGATCATAGCTGCAAATGTTTCCTGATCCGGAAACCGGCGGATGGATTCGACCAGATATCGGTAAGAATCCGGGTCATTCGCCAGTAATTTCCCCAGCGCCGGGATCGCGTTAAAAGAGTAGAAATCATAAACCGGCTCAAGCCCGCCAATCGCGAGGCGTGAGAACTCCAAACAGAAGAACCGCCCGCCGGGCTTCAGCACGCGCTTGGCTTCGCGCAGTACGGCCGGAATGTCGGTGCAGTTCCGGATGCCGAAGCTGATGATGTAGGCGTCGGCGACATGGTCATCGACGGGTAAATTTTCGGCGTCGCCCTCGTGCCAGTTGAGGCCAGCCTCGCCGCGCGCGCGACCGGCTTCGAGCATCTCGGTGTTGATGTCGATGACGTGGATTTCCGGCGGCTCAAGTCCGCGCCGTTGCGCTGCGCCGTCGCCGAGCTTCTTCAAGCGACGCGCGATGTCACCGGTTCCGCCTGCAACGTCGAGGATGAGTTCGCCCGGTTGCGGATTGAGCTTAGAGGCCACCGCATCTTTCCAGAGCCGGTGCATGCCGCCCGTCATGGCGTCGTTCATCAGGTCGTATTTCGACGCGACCGACGAAAACACCTGCCGCACCATACCGGCCTTTTCGGCCTTCGGCACGTCTTGGAACCCGAAGGATGCCGTATCGCCAGAGTTCGATGTCGTCATGGCTGGACCATAGCGGCGGGGGGCAGGCGGGGCTATATCGGGCGGCGATGCTTTTGCCTTTGCTTTCCGACATTTCGCCGCATGCCTGAGCTGCCGGAGGTTGAAACCGTGCGGCGCGGGCTGGCGCCTGCTTTGGTCGGTCGCCGCATCAAGCGCGCGCGGACGAAGCGCGCCGATTTGCGGTTTCCGTTTCCGGCGCGATTTGCGGCGCGATTGAGTGGGCGGCGCGTCGATGCGTTGGAGCGGCGCGCGAAATATTTGCTCGCGCATTTGGATGATGGAAACGTCTGGATCACGCACCTCGGGATGACGGGGCGTTGGTCGATCCTCGGCGCGAAGAAGCAGCCTGGTGATTTTTACTACGCCGAGCCGACCGATCCCACGCACACCCATGTCGTGATCGACATGGAGGATGGCGCGAAGCTAGAGTTCAACGATCCGCGTCGCTTCGGCTACATGGACCTCATCCCAGAGGCTGAGCTTGAGACGCATCCGTTCTTCAAAGCGATGGGGCCGGAGCCGCTCGGCAACCACTTCCACGAGCCGTATTTGAAGAGCGCGTTGGCGAAGAAGAAGGCGCCGATCAAAGCAGCGCTGCTGGATCAGCGGGTCGTCGCAGGGCTGGGCAATATCTACGTAGTCGAAGCGCTGCATCGCTCCGGCATCGCGCCGGCGAAACCAGCGGGCAGCATTTCCGCTCAGCGTTTGGACAAGCTCTTCCACGCTATCCGCGCCGTGCTTGAAGAAGCGATCGAAGCGGGTGGCTCAACGCTGAACGACTACGCTGGCGTCGATGGCGCACAAGGCGGCTTCCAACATCGGTTCCGCGTCTATGACCGCGAAGGCGAGACGTGCCCGAAAGTAGATTGCGGCGGCACAATTAAGCGCGCGGTGCACAGCGGGCGATCCACGTTCTGGTGCCCGAAGTGTCAGCGCTGATATTCTCGAGGTTGGAGCGTGCGGCCTCCGGCCGCGCAATGCCGCGTCAGAGGCGACGCGCTCCAAGGGGTGTATAGTCCGCCAATGAGTCGTTTCGCCTTTGCCGCGGCATTCGTTTGCATCGCTCCTGCCTACGCAGAGACGACGTATTTTTCGGCGATCCCCGATCTCCCCGTCGCCGCGGGGCTTATTGAGAGCGCCAACCAATTCGCCTCATTCGCCGCGAGCGAAGATTCTGGATTGGTCATCGCTTCGGCCCATGGCTCCGCGTCGCCCGACAGAGTGCGCAGCTTCTACATGGACAATCTCTCGGCACTCGGCTGGGCGTACGAGCCGGCGCGGCGCGATGAAGACCTGACGTTCCTGCGTGGCCGTGAGCGCCTCGTCCTACACATTGAGGCACAGAGCAGCGAAACCTATCTCACCGTGCGGCTAATCGTGGCTCCCGCGTCGATGAACGCGGATTGATTTTCGCGAGGCCGCGGCGCAAGCAAGCGGCATGAATTACGAAAATATTCTCGTCGAAACCGATGGCGGCGTTGGCGTCATTCGTCTCAATCGCCCGAAGGCGCTCAACGCGCTGAACGATGCGCTGATCGCTGAACTCGGCACGGCGCTCGATGCGTTCGAAGCGGATGCGAGCATTGGCTGCATCGTCATCACCGGCTCGGAAAAGGCCTTCGCCGCTGGCGCGGACATCAAGCAAATGGCCGAAGGCCAGTTCGCGGATTTTTACGCGCGCGATCCGTTCTCGAACCTCGAACGCGTGCCGCGCACACGAAAGCCTTTGATTGCAGCGGTTGCGGGCTATGCGCTCGGCGGCGGCTGCGAACTCGCCATGATGTGCGATTTCATCATCGCCGCTGACACGGCGAAATTCGGCCAGCCTGAGATCACGCTCGGCGTCATGCCGGCTTGGGGTGGCTCGCAACGGCTCACGCACGCGGTCGGCAAGGCGAAGGCCATGGATCTGTGCTTGACCGGTCGGATGATGGACGCGATCGAGGCTGAGCGCGGCGGTCTGGTCGCGCGCGTTGTCGCCGCCGACAAGCTGATGGAAGAGACGATGGCTGCCGCCAAGAAGATCGCCTCGTTCGGCGCGATCTCGACCATCGCCAACAAGGAGGCGGTTAATGCGGCATTTGAGACGCCGCTGAACGAGGGTTTGAGGCTCGAACGGCGGCTGTTTTACAGCCTTTTTGCCACCGAAGATCAGAAAGAGGGGATGGCGGCCTTCATTGCAAAGCGGCCCCCCGAATTTAAGAACCGCTGAGGGTTTGACCTCTGCCTTGAGCGAGGCTATAGCCCCGCGCTTCGCGTCCGAAACTAAGATCTGGAAATACTGAGACCATGGCGAATACGAAGTCCGCAAAGAAAGCGACCCGCGTGATTGCCCGCCGTACGGCGGTCAACAAGGCGCGCCGCACCCGGAT
>JAPLOL010000048.1 GCA_026400735.1 Alphaproteobacteria bacterium
AACGCCAGCGCGCCACCGCCCGCCAACATCGCCACCGCCGGCGGCCACGAAAGCTTCAGCGCCAACCAATGCAGCACCAGCACCGCCAGAAACATTCCAACGACAAGCTCGAAAATCTCAACCGGATGCATGCTCACTCCGCCAATGCCCCTCTTGCGTCAGCGCGCGCAAACGCGCAATCCGGCGATGGAGTTCGATCCATGAAGCGCATCTGGACCATTATCGGCGTCGCCGACGTCGCCAAGAGCTGCACCTGGTATCAGTCCCTCTTCGGCCAACCACACACCGCGCCGCACCACGACTATTTCGGCCAGATCACCGACACTGACGGCGAAATCCTACTCTGCCTCCATTCGTGGGGTGAACACGATCACCCAACACTCACCAGCCCGCTCACCGCCACACCCGGCAACGGCCTCATCCTCTTCTTCCGCGTCGACGATTTCGACGCCGCACTCACCCGCGCCCGCGCCCTAGTCCCCGCTCTAGAAGAAGAGCCCAACATAAACCCCGCCACCGGCACGCGCGAATTCGCCCTCCGCGACCCCGACGGCTACGCCGTTATGATTAGCGCGTTAGATTGAACGAGGCGCCCATGAAGCCGCCCACACCAGAGAAGCAACTTGCAAGCTTCATCGCCAAGTTTACACCCGACATGGCCAAACGCATCCGCGCCGCGCGCGCAAAGATGCGCAAGCGCATCCCGGAAGCGACCGAGATGGTCTACGACAACTACAATTTCTTCGTCATCGGCTACGGACCGAGCGACAAAGCCGGCGACGCCATCTTCTCACTCGCTGCGCAGGCCAAAGGCGTCAGCCTCTGTTTCCTTCAAGGCGCAAAACTGCCCGACCCAAAGCGTTTGCTCCGCGGCTCCGGCAACCTCGTCCGCAACATCCGCCTCGAAACTGCCGACACGCTCGATCATCCAGACGTCGAGGCCCTCATCGCCACCGCCCTCAAACGCGCCAAGACGCCGCTAGCTGCGGATAGCAAGCACCAACTCATCATCAAGTCCGTATCCGCCAAACAGCGCCCAAGGCGGCAGAAAGAATAGCGCTCGGCAATCGCCTCAAACCAAGCTGCCAACAGCCGCGCGCGTCCGATCGTCAGCGGGGAACAACAATTCCAAACGCAAGTCGCGGATAGTCGCATCTTCGCTCGTGCCGAAATGCGCGATCGCCGAAAGAAACCGCAACGCCCCGTCAGCGGTGTTGATCACCAGCGGTAAAATCGGCTGGCGCGCACGCACCTCCGATTGCGCATGCTTTGCGCACGCCAGCTCCAACGCGCCGAGCAGCGCCGCGAATTCCGGATCGTCCCCCGCCTCCAGCGCCTCCAATTGCAACCGCGACATCAACTCGCTCAACACCTCCGGCAAATTGGCGATCACCTGCGCGACGTGATCTCCGCCGGTCAGCAATCGCACCACATTCATTTCGTCGCTGCCGTTCTGAAGTGGCGCAAGCAACATCTGCGCTGACTGATTGGCCTCCAGGACCGTCCAATGCCGATCCACCAGCATCGCCGGATTGGGCGCATGCTTGGCCATCATCTCATTCAAAATTGCGCGAAAGGGTTCAACTGCCGTGGACTCCAACGCTGACGCTGGAAACGCAGGCGCAAAACCCGCCGCCTGCAACATCGCATTGCGCGCCGTGAGCGGCAGCAACAGCCCTTCGCCCAAGCGCATCACCATCTCGCGGCTCGGCTGTGCCCGCCCCGATTCCAAGAACGACAAGTGCCGCGAAGACACCTCGCACGCATTTGCGAGATCGAGCTGGCTGATCCGGCGCGCATTGCGATAACGCTGCAACGTCGCGCCAAACGCTGCGGCATGATGGACTGTCATGCGATATGCTTGTCGCGGTCCGCGCGGCCTGTCCATTACCTACGAGGTAATTGCGCCACCTACCGCCTAGACCCGACACTTGCCCAAGGAGGACACATTCAATGTCGCGACTTTGGTCTAACTGGCTCGTGGTCTGGTGCTGGGGCGTATTGGCGTTCGGCGCACTATTATCGACAGCCGCCATCCCCGCAATCGATGGCCTCGTGCGCCAACTCTTCACACTATTCGCCACCGATCCAGCGAGCGCCAACGCATTCGATCAAAACGCCGTGCGCTTCGGCCTGGGCCTCCAAGGCGCGCTCACCATCGGCTGGTCGCTCACCATGTTCGCACTGATGGACGCCGCCAAAACCATCGGCGCACCCGCGTGGCGCTCAATCACCCTCTCGCTGCTCGTCTGGTACGTCATCGATAGCGCCATCTCCGTCGCCACGGGCTTCTGGCCCAACGCAGTCTCCAACACCGCTCTCATGATTGCTTACGCCATCCCCATCCTGGCCTCCGGCGCACTCAAGCGCGCATAGTCCAAGTTGGAGCGCGTCTCCCGCGCAACCCTTCACAAGTTGGAGCGCGTCGCCTCCGGCGACGCAAACTCCGCCGACGATCCAAGGACAAAATCCTCCGCATACGTCCCAATCAATCCTACAGCGCCGCCACGCCCGCATACTCGCGGCGCACATGAACCCCGCCGCTCACCCTCCAACCAATGCCGCACTCTGGGACCGCCTCCGCGCCACCTTTGCGCGCGTCATCGCGGCCATCGGCGCGCCGGCGGCGATCGCGCTCCTCTCGCTCTCAAGCCGCAACACGCGCCTCACCATCCTGCGTCAGCTCTTCATGCTTGAGAGCCTCGTGCGCAAATTGCTGTTCGCAGAGCTCGCCACGCGCCTTACCGTGTCAGCTGAGCGTGGCCCGCGCCTCATCCACATTCGCCTTCGCCCCGGCCTCGCCATCGTTAACCCGCCGCGCCAACACGCACCGCGCCACCCGCGCACGCTGGATATCGCGCACCCCGAAACCTGGTCCGCGCCCTTCGCGCTGGCGATCCCACGAGATCCGCGCTTCCTCCGGAAACGCAACGCCCCGCGCATCCGCGATCTTTGGGGTCCCAACCCTCGCCCCATCGAGCCTGCGCCGCGCGCACCACGTCACCAGCGCGCGGCGCCATTTCGCATCGCGCGCCGCTTTGAGGCATTGCGGCGCGTGCTTAACGATCCCGCGCCGCACATTCGCCGCCTCGCCATCGCGCAGCGCGCGCTCAAGCGCTCCCCCAACGTCGTGTCGCAATACGCGCTCATGGCGCCACGTCGCTACGGCTATGACCCCGTCGACATACGTTTACCAATCGACATTACGTGCGCGGCGCTCACTGCACGCACGAAGCTTTGCGACACGAGCTGAGCGCGCCCTCGTATGCGCATTCACATCAAAACGCCGTCACACAACGTGTCCCGGCGCGAACGCGCATGCTTAACCTTAAGCTTCGCGTTTCGCGCACTTTGGCGCCGTCTTTGCTCCGATTTGGAGCAAGCCCCACAAGAGAAACCCACTCGCCTCGCTGGCATGCCCGTTGCAGCCAGCGGGTTAACGCCCGTGATCCCACGGGTGCGCGGGAGTTTACGATGTACTACGGACAAGAGGACGACGAACGCGATCCGTTCGAAGTTTTCGGCGAGGCCGAAACTTCAAACGACGACGTCGCGGACGATTTCAATGACGACTTCAATCGTGAAGAAGACTTCACCACGTCGCGCGATGAGCCGGCGACGGTAGATCTGACGCGCGAGATCAAAGTAAAGACGGGCTTCTCATGGGCTGCCTTCATGGGCGGCGTCATGGCGTTCGTCTGGATGGTCGGCGCGATCGCCGGCCCGCTTTTCTATTTCGGCGTTGAAGCCGTGATGGCGATGGACCCAGCGATGCAAGCTGGTTTGATCGCCGCCGCGTTCGGCCCGGCTCTGCTCTTCTGGGTTGCCGCCTCGGCTGCCGGCGAAGCGCTGAAAGCACGCAAGCTCGCCGTCGAACTGACGCGCATTGCACGCGAAGCTCAGCTGCCGATCGAAAATGGCGAAGCTCAAGCACAACGCCTCACCAACACCGTGAAGAACGAGATCGACCAGCTGAACGACGCTGTGTCGGCTGCATTGGATCGCCTGGCGGAACTGGAAGCCGCCGCGCAACGCAATGCCGCCCTCTTCGGTGACGCAGTAGCCGCCTCGCGCGCCAACACGCAAGCGATGGCCGATACTTTGGTTCGCGAGCGTGAAGCGCTCGTCGAAGTGAAGAGCGACATCAAAGACCAGACGGACGTGATCGCCAACTCGATCGGCCGCCAAGTCCGCTTGATGCGCGAAGCTTCAAAGCTGGTGAAGACGGAAGTCACCGCCGCTGAACATGCGCTGGAAACCCACCTTGGCTCGTTCGCCGCTTCGGCCAACATGCTGGGTGAGCACACCACGCAGTTCCACCGCGCCGCTGATCACGCCAACGCCGCCGCCTCGTCTCTGAACGGCTCGATGACGGAAATGCTCAGCGGTCTCGCCGAAGCCACCCGCCTCACCGAGACGGCCAAGAAGTCGACAGCCGAAGCTGTGCTCGCCGCCAACGAAACGGCCAGCGCCGTTCGCGAAACGACGCGCAACGCTGTCAACGAAGCCAAGCGCGCAGCCCAGCTGATCCGCGCCGAAGCTCAGTCCATGCAGGAAGCGGCTAACATCACGATGGCGCGTCTCAACGACATGGCGACAACCGCCCGCAGCACTGCGAGCGAAAGCCAAGCTGCGGTCACCACGATCGAGAAGCGCCTCAGCGCCATCGCTTCGACGGCAACGGTAAAGAAGGCTGCGCAAAAGCCGGTCGAGCGCACGCCTGAGCCGGTCGCGTTCGAACAAGAAGAAGAGATGGCGACCCTGCACGCCGCGGCCAACGCCGCTGTGTCGCGCGGCTCACGTCCTCGCGTCGAAACCCGCACGCAAGCCCGCAGCGAAGTTGTGGTCGAGCGTGAACCGAAGCGCGCCTTCAAGGGCTTCGGTTCGTGGGGCAACTTCATGCCGCAACAGCGTGAAGAAGCGCCAATGCAAGCCGCCAACGAAAGCGCGTTCGAACTGGCCGATTTCGGCCGCGACGAACCGGTCGTGGATACGGACGGTCAAACCAAGAAGGCTGCGGTTGATCTTGTCACCAACGCCGGTGTCGGTCTCGACGACGTGCTCGCCGCTGGCGATCTCGAACGCATCGCTCGCTGCTCACGTGACGGCGCCTCTGCCCGTCGCCGTGCAGTGATCGACGCGGCCCCTGGTGCGGTCACCCGCATCGTCCGCCACATGAAGCGCAACGCCGACGCCCACGACACGGCGATCACGTTCCGCTCACGTCCGGATCTCGCCAAGAGCGAGAACAAGGAAGAAGGTTCGGACCTCGTCCGCGCCTACCTGCTGATCGACGCCGCTCTCGCGTAAATCAGTGACTATCAGTGCTGGCGGCGTTCTCTTGAGCCGCCAGCGCTGCATCTGCCGCAAACTCCCCAATGCGCGCGCTGCCTTCACGGGCGGCGCGCGCAAGCGCTTCAGCCGCCACCGAAGAAGACCGCGCACCCACCGGCGCCGACGTATCAATAATCCGCGACGCAATAATCCGCCGCCCTGGCGCAACAAGACGAACATCCGCACGAAAGTGCGCCGTCATATCTTCTTCGCGCACTTCGAAATCCAAGACTTCCCAGCGGATCTCATAATCCGACCGCGCTTCACCCGATCGCGTCGAAGCCCGGAAACGCCCTTGGCTGATAATCGTCTCCGCCAAAATCTGCTGCAGCGCATCCGCCGCCCGGTTCGACCATTGCGATTGATCGACATAGGCGATCGTGTCGCCGGTCCGCCAAATCAGATCGAACCCCAGGATCGCCCGCTCACCCGTGGGCTGAGCAACCGCGATCACCGCATCAACGGGGGCGCCCTGCAGCGGCTCAATGCTCCGCGCTTCCAGCACATAAGTGCGCGGCGGCGGCGGCGGCTTGGGCAACAGCGAGACACAACCACCGAGCATCGAAGCAGCAAGCAAAAGCGAAGCGGCGCGGATCATGGTTCAAGCTCCACGGTCGGCCGCGGCGCGCGCGGCGTGAGGACGGATGGGTTTTCTTCAAGATTGTTCGCAACGCGGCTGATCGAGGATGCAGCGCGACGAATTTCTTCAGCAGCAAGCGAAAGCTCAGGCAGTGTCTCACCGGAGGCCACACCCGCAGCTTGGTTCACATTGTCGAGCACCTGATCGAGATCCGCCAGATCGCCCTGCATCTGACGCGCAAGCTGCGCAATCTCCTGCGCCGCCTCGCCCGACTGAGTGATAACCGAGTCACGCGCAGCCAATTGCTGCGACACGCTTTCGAGGTTTTGCAACGTCCGCGTCACGCGCGCGATATTCTCATCGGTCAGCAAATCACGCACCGCCGCCATAGCTTCAGAAGCGCGCAACGCCACTTCTTCGCCGCGCGCAACGATCACGTCGATCTGACTACCCCGCCCCTGAATACGTGGCGGCGGCGCGCCGAAAGCCGGACGCAGCAGTTCCGCGTCAACACTGCCGGACGACAACTGGATGAGCGTAACGCCCGTCAGACCTACCGGCTCAAGCTGGCCCTCAGTGTCATTTTTCACCGGCACGTCGGACTGCACGCGAATACGCGCGATAACGCGGTTGGTGTTATCGGGATCGATCCGCAGCGATTCCACTTCGCCGATCTTGATGCCGTTGAAACGCACTTCTCCACCCTCGGTGAGGCCGCGCACCGGATCATCGAAGACCACATCGTATTCATTGAAGCCGCGCCGCAAATCACCAGTGGTGATCCATGTCGCGAACAGCAAGATGAACAGCGCACCTACAATGGTCGCGGCCCCGATGAGGACGTAGTTGGCTTTCGTTTCCATGGCTCTACCCTCCCGCAGCGCCGGCTTTAGCAGCACGGCCGCGCGGACCTGAGAAATATTCCTTCACCCAACCTTCGGCGTTGGCGGTGATTTCGGGGATCGTGCCGACTGCGGCGACCTTGCCTTTGTACAGCACCGCCACACGATCGCAGATCGCATGCAACGTATCCAAATCGTGCGTGACGAGAAACACCGTGAGCCCGAGCGATCGCGCCAGCTCTTCAGTCATCCGATCGAAGTTTTCGGCACTGATCGGATCAAGACCCGCCGTCGGCTCATCGAGGAACAGCAATTCCGGATCAAGCGCGATGGCACGCGCAACAGAAGCACGCTTGCGCATCCCGCCGGAGATTTGCGACGGCTTCTTGTGGTGTGCATCCGGCCCAAGGCCAGCCATCGAGAGCTTCAGCCCAGCAATCTCTCTGCGGAGCTCCGTCGACAGATGCGTGTGCTCACGCAACGGCGCTTCAACGTTTTCAAGCACAGTCAAATTGGAAAAGAGCGCGCCATCCTGAAACATGACGCCCAGACGCGGCTTGATGCCTTGCTCCTCAAAGTACGGGAACGTGATCTCGCCCGCGGTCGGTTCATCAAGCCCCGTGACTTCGCGAAGCAGCACAGACTTGCCTGTGCCCGATGGCCCAACCACGCCAAGGATCTCGCCACGACGCACGTCGAGATCGAGGCCGTCATGAACGGTCTGTGTTCCGAAGCGCGTAACCAGGCCGCGCACGCGAATGGCGATCTCTTCGCTCACCAGTTCATCTCCAGGAACCAGAGGGCGAAGATGGCGTCGAGCAGGATCACCATAAAGATACCCTGCACAACCGAGGTGGTAACTCGTGAACCGAGTGAGCCGACGTCGCCGCCTACGCTCAAGCCCTGCTTACAAGCGATCACGGAAAGCACGATCGCAAACGCGGGCGCTTTCACCAGGCCAACCCAGAAATGTTGAGCCGGGACGACTTCCTGAAAACGACCGAAGAACATGGCTGGGCTGATATCGAGCGCGCCCCAGCACACAAGCAAACCGCCGAACATGCCCGCCATCATGGCCGCAAAGGTCAGGATTGGCGTCATGACCAGCATAGCGACAACGCGCGGGACGACGAGCGCGTCCATCGGCTTGATGCCGATGACCCGCATCGCATCGATTTCTTGGCGCATCTTCATGGCGCCGATTTCAGCGGTGAAGGCGGAATTGGTGCGGCCCGCAAGAATGACAGCGGCTATGACAACGCCGAATTCGCGCAGCATCGAAATGGCGACGAGCTCGACGACGAAAACCGTCGCGCCGAAATCACCAAGGATGCGCGCGCCGAGATAAGCGACGACCATCCCGATGAAAAACGAGAGCAACATCACGATCGGCAGCGCGTTAAGCCCAGATTTCTCCATCACGTTGACGATGGAGACGGGCCGGATCAGGCGCGGATTGGCAATCTGCTTGCCGATGGTGACGATCACTTCGCCGAAGAAGCCAACAGTCTCGACGATTTCGTCGGCGATCGACACCATCGCGCGACCGGTAAGATCGAAGAAGCCTTTGAGGCCATGCAGATGCCGCGGCGGCGGCGCTGGACCGGCGTATGATTTGCGCGCGGCCTGCAAGAGGCGCATCGCGTTGGTATGCTCGCCGCGAATGGCAATGCGAACTTTGTCGCCCGCCGCACTCTCGCGGAATGTGCGATCGATCAGATAGGCGCCGGCGACATCGAAGCGTCCAAGGCTCGAGACATCGACAACAGCGCCTTGCTTTAACTTCTCGGAAACTTCCGCCAAGCCGCGCTCGAGACCGGAGATGGTGTCCACCGTCCAGTCGCCGCGCAGCGCCAATACTGACGCGCGCTCATCCTCACGGAAGTCAAAAGCGGCCGCTTCGGCCAATCCAAGTCCCTTTCAGGCTTTCTGCCCGTCAACCGATAACGGCTAACAGAAAATATTAGGCAAAGAAGCAGAGGGCGCTTTCGGGGCGATGGTTCCCGCGTGAGGCGAATTCTTACTGAGGTGTTGCTGCGGAAACGCGCGGCTTTGGCGGAATTAAGAGAAGCGCAAGCAGACCCCCGGCGCCAGCCATTGCCGCCATCGCCCAATACCCGATGGCGCCGCCGAGGTCATAAAGGTGACCAGAGATAAGCGTCGACGCGCCCATAAGCAGCCCGCCGGACATGACGGCGTACAGCGTTTGGGCCATTGCCGCCGACTGTTCGGGCGCGTCGCGATGCAACAAGCGCATGGCGCCGACATGCGCTGCGGCAAAACTCATGGCGTGCATGGCCTGCAGCGGCCAGAGCACCCAACCCAACGGCGCAAAGCCCATGACAAACCAACGCGCCACCGCTGCGCCGGCCCCGATCAAAATGAGGCCCTCAGGCGTGCTGCGCCGTTCGATGAACGGTAGGCTCCAGAGGAAGATGACTTCGACGCCAACGCCGAACGCCCAGAGGATGCCGATCATCTCATTCGAGATGCCCTGCCCGCGCCAAACGATGGTCGAAAAGGAATAGTAGAAACCGTGCGCGGCTTGGATGAGGCCGCACGCGACGATGAGGATAAGGAAGCTGCGATTGCGCAGCAACGCGCTGGCGCCGCCGCTTCGTGAGGTGGTTGTCCGCGGCGGAGGCGGATCGCGATGCAGGCCGAGCCAGCTTGTCGCGGTCGTCAGCGAGAGTCCGCAGAGCACCCAGATGACGACCGCCATAATGCCGAAGCGCGAGATGACGATGCCGCCGAGGACGTTGGCAGCGATGAAAGCGATCGAGCCGATGCCGCGCGCGATGCCGTAACTGATCTTGCCTTGCGCCGAGGCACGCAATGTTGCGGCTTCGATCAGAGGCGTCATCGATTGGGTGAGCGTGAGCGCGACGAACCCAAAGATAAGCAGCTGCCAAAAACCCTGCGCCACGAAGAAGAACGCCGCGTATGCAAACACGGCGGCAAGCGCGATGATCTTCAACGGCGCGGCGCGATCGCTCGCGCGGTCGGCACGATAGGCAATGAGAGGCCCGGTGATGAGACGCGCGAACTGCGCCAGCGAGATGATAATGCCGATCTCGGTCCCGCTGAGATGGCGCTCAAGTTCGAGCCAGCGCGGGAGGAACACGAGGATGACGCCGGTCGTCCCGAACAACGCCGACATCACCATCGTCACGCGCGCGGCGGGCGTGGAAAAGATCGATGGTGGGGGCGATTCAGCGCTCAAGCGTCCCGCGTAGCATTGGTTCTGCGAGGCCGCGATATGGCAGATTTGGAATGTCGCAGCGCGA
>JAPLOL010000072.1 GCA_026400735.1 Alphaproteobacteria bacterium
TCACACGCAGAGCGTCGCTGCGCGCGAAGTTACGGTTCCTGCGCGAAGCTGCGCTCAGCCATCTCGTCTACAGTATGCGTCGCAACGGAAGGCAGACCATCGTGAGCACCACGGAAGACCTCAAGAACGCGCTTCGCGCTCTCTCAATTGAAGAGATTATCGAGGATGACGATGGCAATTTCGCTGGAAGCTTCCGAGGCAGCCGCTTTCTTTTACCGAAAACCGAAGTCGAGCAATACTTTGCGGTACGATCGCTCCTTCGGCGCGGTACCGAAACTCAGGTGTCTGCTCCCGGTTACTACGAGCACGTCATCCAATTCGAAGGGGTACGACCACGGCGCATGAGGGAAGATCCCGTCGTGCTCGAAAACCAAGCGAAGACCACCACGATCGAGGTCGGCCGTCCCTCCACAACGTTTTGTCTGATGCTCACGGATGTCGACACCTTGTCACGGGAATTTCGCCGCGTCGCTCTGCCCGTTGGACTAAACCGCGTTATGAACCCGAGTTCCTCTCGAGGACTTGGCGATTTTTTCCGGTTCTCGACGATACAACTTCGAACTGACCCTCAATCTGCGCTGGGTCGCGCTCCAACCAAAATGCACGAACTTGCCGAAGCAGCCGCTTTTCACGTCGGATATGGTCGCGGCATCTCAATCTCTTTCACCAAATCCTGGGAGCGGACCTACTACTGGCTCGGTCGCAAGGCCGCAGAGGCGGTGCAATTTCCTTTGCGTACCTACAATTCCGAGCTCGTCAGCTACTATAGTCTCGCACTATCAAGCGACAGCTTGGTACTGGGCTATTCGGCGCTGTATAAAATACTTGAGTATTTCTACACCTCTGCGTCGGAAACCGCCCTTCACGGAAAACTTAGAGATGTTCTAGTCGCACCAGATTTCTTGCACACTAAGCCGAAGAAGTTGCGGGAGCTGACAAAGGCCGTTCGACAGTTCGACAACAAGGTCGATGAGCTGGCCACGCTTCGGCTGGTTTTATCCAGCTACTTCAGCGTCCAGGAATTACGCGATTGGCTTACTTCGTACGAGTCTGAGAACGGCCAACATTTCACGTGCGAGGTAGATCTTTTCTCAAACAAAATGCGCGTCGACACTGCTAACGACTCTATCGTCCCCAACATCGCGAGCCGCATCTACACTATTCGGAACGCTCTCGTGCACAACAAGGAAGGCGAAGTCTCACGCTTCATCCCGTTCAGTGGGCAGGAGGAGATGCTCCAAAAAGAGGTCCCTCTGCTGTTGTTCCTCGCTGAACAACTGATCATCAAAACTGGCAAAGACGTCGGCTAATGCCCACCATCACTGGCACAATGAGGGCATCAAAGCGACCTCTCAAGCGCCGGCCAACTACCCCACCCTCTCCGCCAACTCCCGCAACAACCCCGCGCCATCACCGCGCCATGCGCTGCCGTGCATGCAGGCGAGCGTTTCCGGATTGAGCGCGGCTAGGCGATCGAGTTGCGCGCGTGTGTTTGGGGCATGCGCGAAATAATCCATCGGTTGGCGGAAGGCTTCGGAGGGGCCGAGGATGTCGGTCTCTACGATGGGCGCGTGGGCGCTGCCGCCTTGGGTGAAGAGATCGCCGCAGAAGAGGAGCTTGCGTGTCTCGTCGAAGATGAGGCCGCAATCCCAGCCGTGCGGCAGATGCGGGGTGTCATACCAAGTGAGGCGCGCGCCGCCGACATCGAGCGTCTCGCCGTCGGCCAAGGCGCGCGGCGGTCTGTTGGCGACGTCGCCGATAGAGACCATGGCGCCGATGCGTCCGCACAAAGGCTGCGCGTTGGGGGCGATGGCGAGAAACTCGTTGAGCGCGCCGCACTCGTCGGCCTCGTAGTGCGAGAAGCCGATCCAGCGCAGGCGCTCGGGCGCGACGACTTTGGCGATGGCGCTGCGCGTGAGTTCGAACATGGCGCGCGGGCCGGTGTGCCAGAGCACAGGCTCGTCGGCGGCGATGAGATATTGGTTGAAGGAAAAGCCGCCCTCGCCACCCGGAAACGCGACATCGGTGGCAATGCGGAAAACTTGCGGTGCGATTTCGTCGATGCGGGTTGTCATGGGCGGCGGCCTTTGGTGTCAGGTGTCGGCGCCAGTCTAGGCCGACTGCTGGAACCTGAAAGCCCCCGCCCAAGACGCCCATTGATTATGTTGCGCGCGCCGCGCGCCTACTCCGCCGCTGGCAATGTCAGCTTAAACCGCACCTGCCCGCCGCTGCTTGCAACACCCAGCGCGCCGCCGTGCGCGCGGGCGATTTCGTGGGCGATGTAGAGCCCCAAGCCTAGGCCCGGTTGCGTGCTGTCGCCGCGGACGAAGGGCTTGAACAGGTTCTGCTCGGCCTCGGCTGAAATCGGCGCGGCGACGTTGCAGACTGTGAGTTCGGCGCCCTCGGCCGAGGTGCGCAGCGCGATCTCGATCGGCGTGCCTGGCGTGCCGTGGGTGATCGCGTTGGCCAAGAGATTGGACGCAAGTTGCGCGATGCGATTGACGTCGCAATAGACTGGCACGGCGTCGGTGATGTCGGTGTTGATGATCTGTTCGGGCCATACGGCCTGCAACTCACTGACCACTTGCGCGAGCGCGGGGCCGAGATTGGTGCGCTGCTTGTCGAGCACGATGCCGGCCCGGAGGCGCCCGCGCGCAAAATCGAGGACGTTGCTGACAAGGCCGGTCATCCTCAGCGTGCTGGCGCGCATGAGACGCACGACGCCGCGTTGGCTATCGGTAAGCGCTTCGCGTTCCGGCATGCGGGCGCCGGCGTCAACGGCGTTCAGCGGATTGCGCAGGTCGTGGCCGAGCACGGCGATGAATTGATCACGCAGAACCGCAGCTTCGTTGGCGGCCAGGAGATCGCCGCGCGCGCTGGTGAGCTCGTCGTCCGTGTCGAGCTGGTGGGCGATGAGTTCGGCGAACAGCTCGAACATGTTGCGCACTTCTTCGGTGTCGACTTTGCGCGGCTCCGGATCGAGGGCGCAAAGCGTGCCGAAGAATTCGCCGTTGGCGCGGATGATGGGCGTGGAGATGGAGCTTTGCAGCCCATAGAGCTTGGGCGTGGGGTGATCGCGCCACTCGGGATCCTCGGCGACGTGTTCGATGAGAATGGTGCGCTGGTGGTCGCGGACTTCTTTGCAGATGGTAGTGCGGACTTCGAGTTCGCTGCCGGGCGTGACGCCGAAGGCGATGAGATCCTTCACGCTCAAGGCGATCCAGCGCTCTTCGGTAACGCGCGCGACGGCGGCGAAACGCATGCCGGTGATGGCGCAGACGACGTCGAGAATGCGGGTGACTGCGGGATTGTGCTCGAGACGATGTATGTCGCGCTGAAAGTGCTCTTCCATTCGGCCCCCGCGCGGCTTCGCCCGCCGGGCTCGCAACATTCGCTATATGGGGAACATTCGGGGAAAGACAAAGTTCCCGGCCCCCTTTTCGCCGCGCTGGCGTTGGTGGGTCTGAAAGATTTTCGCACATGACAGATTTAGTCGCGCCCGCTGTGGCCGATGACGAGGCGCGCCTGCCGGAGGCGGTGCGGAGGCTCGCGCGTGTTCTGGGCGCTGAAGCGAGTTCGCAAGGCGCCTCGCTCACGCAAGCTGGCCGGATGAAACTTAGCATCAATGCGAAAAACTGGACGCGGTTCACGGCGCGCCAAACGATCGCGACACGCGCATGCGGTTTCGATTGGCGCGCGCGGATGGGTCCGTTCGGCGTGATCGCAGTGCAGGATGCGCTGATCGAGGGGCGCGGGAAGCTTTCCGTCAACGCCTTGGGCATCGCGCCGCTCGCGCGCGCTACGCCGTCGGACGCGCTGACGCGCAGCGAACTGATGCGCTACCTAGCCGAGCTTGCCTGGGCGCCCGACACCATTCGGCTCAACACGGCGCTGCGGTGGCGTGAGATCGACGCGCGCACGCTTAGCGTCAGCGCAGGCATTGGCGCGGCGGCGGCGGAAGTGTTCTTCACGCTCGGCGGTGACGGCACGATCGCGGGCGGCTATGCGCTCGACAGACCGCGTTCGCTGGTCGAGCCGTTTCTGCCGACGCGCTGGACATGGCGCTATTCCGATTATCGCCGCTGCGAGGGACGCTTCATTCCGTTCGCCGGCGAGGTCGCTTGGGAGATCGAGGGCAAAGAGCTGGTCTATTGGCAGGGCCGTTTGACGGGCTGGCATGCTTAGACCCTCACGCGTGCTGGCGCTCATTCGCGGGGTGCACACGATTGTCTATGTCGTGATGGCGGCGTCGGTGTTCGCGATCTTTTATGCGGGCGTTACCGGCGCGTCGGGGGCGTGGTTTTGGATACCTGGCCAGCTCGTCGCGATCGAAGTCGCGGTGTTCGTAGGCAACGGTATGAAGTGCCCAATGTCGGCAATGGCCACAAGACACGGCGCTGTTGCCGGACAAGACACGTTTCTGCCGGAACGGCTGACCCGCCACACGCTGCAGTTTTTCGGGCCGCTGATCGGAGTGAGCATTGTGTTGGTGCTGGCGCGGTGGTGGTTTGCAGCGAGCGCAGCAGGCTGAAACGAAAACGCCGCCGTCGCGCATGAGCGGACGGCGGCGTCGAGCTTTCGGACGAAAGCGGCGCGCTATTTCTTCGCGCCCTTCTTGTCGTCCTTTTCCTTCTTCGGTTTACGCTTTTCTTTGTTCGACTTCATCTGACCCTTGGCCATGAGAATCCTCCGTCGCTAAGCGAGCAGATTAGGCAATGGCGCTGGGCGCTAGGCAATAGGGAAATTCACGCGCGCCCTATCGCCTAGCCTTGTCCGGTCCAGCGATTTTGGCTGCAGTCGCTATCGAGCAAGCCTTCGTCGTTCGGGCCGTTGCACTCGTTGTTGTCGTCAAAGAAGTAGTCGACGGCGGCGGCGCCGACCGCAGCGCCGGCGGCGAGCGCGCAGCCGCTCATGATTGGGGCGCTGAGCCCCAAGAGGATGAACAAGGCGGCGCGGGTTGGGTTTTTCATGTGGCTCTCTCCCTGAGGCGGTATGCGAGCCAACGGCGCGCGGGCGCACTAGTTCCGTGCGCACGCGGTTTCGGATGACATAATCTATAGAAGCGCAGCGCAGGTGCTTTGATCTGCGTCAGCCAGTGACCCAGGTGTAAGCCAAAAAGATCGTGCCCACCGCGAGCGCGCCAGTGGCGACGATCTTGATCGCCCGCACGTAGGGCGAGGTCGGATCGTCAAACTTTCCGCGTAATGCCAGCACGCCCATGCCGAGGAAGAACAGCAGCCCCAGTACGAACACCAGCCACAAGTTCGGAAACTGCGGACGCAGGGACGGTCCTAGGACGACCCAAGGTATAAGGTAGAAGAAGAGACCGGAAGCGGCTTTGACCCGTCTGTTCATGCCGGCAAGGGTGGCCTCGATTTGCTCTGAACTCAAGCCGACACGCGGCGCCTACGCGCGCTGCTCGTTCACGCCACGGCCCAGCGCCAGCAATGCGGCGTTGGCGATGGCGTCGGCATCGAGGCCTGCGGCGGCGTACATGAGTTCGGGCTTGTCCTGGTCTTGGAAGACGTCCGGCAGCGTCAGCGTGCGGACTTTGACGCCGCGATCCAAGATGCCGTCGCGCGACATGAAGTGCAGCACGAAAGCGCCGAAGCCGCCCTCCGCACCCTCTTCGATGGTGAGCAGCACTTCGTGCTCGCGCGCGAGGCGGCGGATGAGATCTTCGTCGAGCGGCTTGGCGAAGCGCGCGTCGGCGAGGGTTGTTGAGAGGCCCATGGCGGCGAGCTTGTCGGCGGCCTTGTTGGCCTCGCCCATGCGGGCGCCGAAGTTGAGGAGCGCAACAGACGTGCCTTCGCGAAGGATGCGGCCTTTGCCGATTTCGAGCGGAACGTCTGCATCTGCGCCGAGCACGCCGTCAGCGTCGCCGCGCGGATAGCGGAAGCAGCTTGGGCGATCGTCGATCGCGGCGGCGGTGGCGACCATGCGCGAGAGATCGTTGCCGTCAGCGGCGGCCATGACAATCATGCCCGGCAGCGCGCCCATGTAGCCGACGTCGAACGTGCCGGCGTGCGTTGGGCCATCGGCGCCGACGAGGCCGGCACGATCCATGGCGAAACGCACTGGCAGCTTTTGAATGGCGACGTCGTGGACGACTTGGTCGTAGCCGCGCTGCAGGAACGTTGAATAGATCGTGCAGAACGGCTTCATGCCATCAGCTGCGAGGCCGGCGGAGAACGTCACCGCGTGCTGCTCGGCGATGCCGACATCGTAGGTGCGGTCCGGGAATTTCGAGCCGAAGAGATCGAGGCCGGTGCCGCTCGGCATGGCGGCGGTGATGGCGACGATCTTCTCGTCTTTCTCGGCTTGGCGCACGAGCGCTTGCGCGAACACTTTGGTGTAGCTCGGCGCGCTTGCGCCTTTGGTTTGCTCGCCGGTGACGACGTTGAACTTGTTGACGCCGTGATATTTGTCGGCGGCGTTCTCGGCCGGCGCGTAGCCTTTGCCCTTCTTGGTGACGACGTGGATCAGCACCGGGCGATCGTCGATCTCTTTGGCGTTGGCGAGCACGCGGCGGAGCACGTCGATGTCGTGGCCATCGAAGGGCCCGAGATAATGGAAGCCGAGTTCTTCGAAGAAGGTGCCGCCTGTCACGAGCGTGCGCGCGTATTCTTCGACCTTCTTGCCGACATCATGCACGGTTTCGCCGAGCGCGGAGGCGACGCCTTTGCCCATCTTGCGGATGCGGCGATAGGTTTTGGTCGCAGCGAGACGCGCGAGATAGGTCGACATGCCGCCGACGGGCGGCGCGATCGACATGTCGTTGTCGTTGAGAATGACGATGAGCCGCTTGGTGGTCTCGGCGGCATTGTTCATGGCTTCGTACGCCATACCCGCCGACATCGAGCCGTCGCCGATCACAGCGATGACGCTTGAGTCTTCGCCGCGCTTATCGCGCGCGACAGCAAAGCCGAGCCCGGCGCTGATCGAGGTCGAGGCGTGGGCTGCGCCGAACGGATCGTATTCGCTCTCGGCGCGCTTGGTGAAGCCCGAGAGGCCCCCGCCCTGGCGAAGCGTGCGGATGCGGTCGCGGCGGCCGGTCAGGATTTTGTGCGGGTACGCTTGGTGGCCGACGTCCCAGATGACTTTGTCACGCGGCGTGTTGAAGACGTAGTGGAGCGCAACCGTGAGTTCGACGACGCCGAGGCCAGCGCCCAAGTGGCCGCCGGTGACGGAGACGGCGCTGATCATTTCGGCGCGGAGTTCGTCGCAAACTTGGCGGAGCTGGGACCCGTCCAATTCCCGAAGGTCGGCTGGCAGCTTGATCGTGTCCAGCAAGGGAGTGTTGGGCGCCATGTTTCCTCGGCCTGCAAACTGACTCAAAGGTAGCCCCGTTCCGGTGGCTTGGCGACGCCTAGACCATGGCCGGAACATGGTTTTCCCGCCTCTTTTCGTGCGTCAGGTAGGCGCAGACCTGCAGAAGCGCGGTGAACGCGCGTTGACTATCCGTTTGAGCCTAGCTCTTGGGCGAGGCCGATTAGGATGCCTTCAGGGCCGCGAATGTAGCAGAGCTTGTATACGTCCTGGTAGTTGACGATCTCGCCGACGAGTTCAGCGCCGCGTTTGCGGAGGCGTTCGACGGTGTCGCCGACATCGTCGACGGCGAACATCACACGCAGATAGCCCAACGCGTTCACCGGGGCGTTGCGGTGATCGGCGGCAATCTCCGGCTTGATGTAGCGGCAGAGTTCGAGCCGGCTGTGGCCGTCCGGCGTGCGCATCATCGCGATCTCGACGTGTTGACCCGCAAGGCCAGTCACGCGCCCAGACCAGTCGCCTTCGATGTCGGCGCGGCCTTCGAGTTCGAGACCAAGCTCTTTGAAAAATTCGATCGTCGCGCCGAGGTCCTCGACGACGATCGCGACATTGTCCATGCGTTTGACGGCCATGTGTTCGCCTCCTCAGAACGACAGAACTAAGCCGTCGCGTGGCGGCACATCGCCGGCAGCGAGCTTAGTCCACGCCGCCTGGATCGCATCGGCGCCGGTGATGCGCTTGACGTCTACGAACGCGTGCGAGGCCGGATAGAACGCGTGCAGGTCGCGGCCCATGGCGGGCATGAGCTGCGGCTCGGCTTGAGGCGGTCGGCGGCGTAAGTGGGCACGAAGAAGAATTCAGGTTTCGGGCCAGGAAGTGGTTCGCCGCTACGCGGCGCAGCCCAATCGGTGACGCCGATGATGACGCTGCGCGTGAGAGCGGCGCCTAGCGTGCGATGCACTGTGGCGTTGAGTTCGGCGCGGCCGAGATAGTCGACGTAAGTGACTGGCCCCTGCACTTTGAGCGACGCCGCATCGTCGTAGAGCACGACGCGATGATAGAGCCCGCTCTCGCGCACATAAGCTTCGTTGCCTGGCGATGTGAGGCCGATAATCTCAGCTCCGCCGAGGTTGCGTAGTTGGTGCGCGGTGGCGAGCGCGGTCTTGGATGAAGCGCTGGAGAGGACGACGGTTTTCGCGTCGCCTTGCTTGATGAAATCAGCCGCCCACCAGCCGGTGCCATAGAGCGGGCGGAAGAGTGTTTGTTCGGGCTCGTAATTTGCGTCGTAGCCGGGATCGAGGGTGATGTCGGTGTAGACGTTGTAGAGCACGGCTTTGGCGGCGCGATGCGGCGCGGCGTCGATGAAGCCGGTCGGCGTTTTCTTTGGCGTGACGTCGAGTGTCTCGGCGAGCGGGTAATAGCCGTAGAAACGCGAACCAACGGCGATGTCGGGCGCGTTGGATTCGATGACCGTACCGAAGCCCCAGACTAGGACTTTGCCAAAACCCTCGGAAGCCGGGAAGAAATCCCAATAGCCGAGCATGCCAGTGCCCATCGCGGCGTAGGTGACGTTGTTCGACGTCAGCGCAAAAAGATCGAGCTTGAGGCGCGCCTGCCCCTCGCCGACCGGCGCTTGCTTCACGAGCGCAAACTGCGTGTCGCGGATGTTGGCTTTGCTGATGTGAAGTTCGCGCATGTTTGCTCCGTTGGGCCTTGCCTAACCGTTTGCGCGCGACCAGTCGACGGCGCCGTTAGGAGACGACGTTGGAGATGGCGCGGTTGACCGTGGGCGCGTCGAAGGCGCCGAATGCTGCGGTGGGGCGGCCGGTGGCGTCGAAGATGAAAAGACGCGGCAGATTGAGTTGCGCTTCGCCGCCGAAGGCTTGGTAGGTGGCGACATCGGCGCGGAGCTGCGTGTAGGTTGGGCGTGTTTGATCGAGGAAGCGGCGTACGCCGTCTTCGTTGGCGACGAGTTCGACGTTGAGACCGATAATGTTGAGGCGCACTGCGTCGTAGCGATGGCGAATGGTCGAGAGGTGCATCGCCTCTTCCACGCACGGGGCGCACCATGAGGCCCAGAAGCTGATGACGGATGGGCCGGGGCGAAGATTGCGGCCGAGCGTCGTTGCTTCGTTGGCAAAGGTTTGCAGCGGCAGGCTTGAGAGATCGTCGAGCGAGGGCGGCAGCGGCACGGGCGTCGCGTATGCGGGCGTGGCCGCGGCGAGACCCGCGATGAGAATTGTGCGGCGTTGCAGCATGTAAGTTCCTGGGATCGCAGGCTAGCGCGCGATGAATGCGACGAACAGGCCGAAGCCGGACTTGTGCGGGCAAGTTCGATGACTAGTCTGCAACCTTCAAATCATGAGGGTGGCAATGAAGATCGCTTCGATCGCGCAGGCTTTGGCTGTTTCGTTGATGTTAGGCTCGTGCGTTTCGGGGCCTGAGCCGATGCCGACCCCACCGCAAGAGCAGCAGGCCGCCGCCGATCCGTATCTGTGGCTCGAGGATGTTGAGGGCGAGCGCGCTTTGGCGTGGGTGCATCAGCAGAATGATCGCTCGCTGCCTGTGCTGGAGAACGATCCGCGTTACGCGGCGCGGTTAGCAGCGGCGCTGGAAGTGTCGCAGAGTCGCGATCGTTTGGCGCTTGGCCAAGTGCGTGGCGGCTATCTCTACAACTTCTGGCAGGACCCGGACCACGTGCGCGGGATTTGGCGGCGCGCGCGGCTTGATGGTTACGCGGCGAATAATCCGCGTTGGGAGACGGTGCTCGACATTGATGCGCTGGCAACGGCGGAGAATGCGAACTGGGTTTATCAGGGCGCCAATTGCGATCCGGAAGGCGTGCGCTGCCTGATCTCGCTTTCCAATGGCGGATTGGATGCGTCGACTGAGCGCGAGTTCGATTTGCGGACCCGGCGCTTTGTTGATGGCGGCTTTGTCGTGCCGGAAGCGAAGTCGAACACCGGCTGGCTCGATCGCGACACGTTGCTGGTGGCGACGAATTGGGGCGAAGGTTCTCTGACGGAGTCCGGCTATCCGTTTATTTTGAAGGCTTGGCGCCGTGGGACGCCGCTTTCGAGCGCGACAGAGATTATGCGCGGCGAACGCACGGACGTCTCCATCTCGGTGGCAACGTTCGAGGATGAAACCAACGATCACATCGCGATTGCGGTCGAGGGCGAGACGTTCTTCGAGACGGTGTTCTCGCTGATCACGCCGCAAGGCCCGCAGCATCTGACGTTGCCGCGCAAATCTTCGATCCGCGATTTCTTCCGCGATCGCCTGATCGTGACGATTGAGCAGGAATGGACGATTGGCGGGCAGACGTATCCAAACGGCTCGCTGCTCGCGATTCCGCTGGCGACTGCGACGAGCGCAGCACCGACCATCGAAGTGATTTTCTCGCCGAATGCGCGCCAATCGATCGAGGAAGTTTCGGCCACGCGCGACAGCATTCTGGTTTCGGGCTTCGACAATGTGCGCGGACGTTTGCAGCGCTTTACCCCTGCGAATGGCCGCTGGAGCGGCGCGCAGATCCAAGTGCCGGCGACGGGCGTGGTGCACATTGCGGGCGCTTCGACCAACGACGCGCGTGCGTTTGCGACCTATGAGGACTTCCTGACGCCATCGACGCTTTATGCGCTGAACGGCACGCGGACGCGGACGGTGCGGTCATTGCCGGCGCAGTTTGATGCGTCGCCCTATGTCACGGAGCAGTTTGAAGCGACGAGCGCGGATGGCACGCGCGTGCCCTATTTCGTGGTGCGCCGCCGCGACATGCAGATGAACGGGCAGAATCCAACGCTGCTTTACGCGTATGGCGGTTTCCAGCTCTCGCAAGTGCCGAGCTACAACGCGTTCATTGGCCGGCTCTGGCTTGATCAGGGCGGCACTTACGTGCTCGCGAACATTCGTGGCGGCGGTGAGTTTGGACCGGCGTGGCATGATGCCGGGCTGCTGACGAACCGTCAGCGCATCTATGACGACTTCTACGCCGTCGAGCGCGATCTGGTGACGCGCAACATCACGTCGCCGCGGCGCTTGGGTATCTCCGGGCGCTCGAACGGCGGCTTGTTGATGGGCGTGATGCTGAACCAGCATCCGGAAATGGTACACGCCGCGATCATTGGTTCGCCGTTGTTGGACATGCTGCGCTACGATCAGCTGCTCGCGGGCGCGTCGTGGGTTGGCGAGTACGGCTCACCGAGTGTACCGGAGCAGCGTGCGTTCTTGGAGACGATCTCGCCCTATCAGAACCTTCGCGCGCGGCCGGATTTCCCGACGGTATTTATCTACACCTCAACGAAGGATGACCGCGTACATCCAGGCCACGCACGCAAATACGGCGCGCGCTTGGATGAGCTGGGCATTCCGTATCTCTATTATGAGAACACGGATGGCGGCCACCAAGCCAATGCGAACCTGCGCGAAGCAGCGCGGCGGCGGACGCTCGAGTACATGTATCTGACGCAGCGTCTGATCGATTGACGGGACGCGGCGTCGCCTTCGACAAGCTCAGGGTGACGCCGCTTCCTCAGTCCCGTCCACGTCCGTACGCGGAAACACTGCGAGCACGATCGGCATGAGCGCGTGAATTTTGCGCGAGGCGGGCAGAACGCGGAGCGGCTGGTGCTCGCCATCGCTTTGAAGTTCGATGTGGCCGTAGATGCGGCGAACAGTGTCGCCTTGCGCGACGCCATGGCAGGCCACGGGGCCGCCATCGAGGTTCAGTACATAACGTAGGCTTAGAGGCGCAGTGCGCAGGAACTCGCCGAGACGGTGCAGCGAGAAATAGCCTTCCGGCGCTGAGCCGAGAATGATGAGCCCATCCGCGTCCTGCGCGATGAAACTGCGACTGGCAAGCCAGCGGGATTCCGGCGCACGGTTCTCCCCACTCGCGGAGACTAGCGTTGGATACGAGACAAAGGCTGTGTCCGAGTCACGCATCGCAGCATGCCAATCGCCGCCATTGGCGAGATCAACGAACTGCGTCAGCGCGTCCGACGACACGAATGCGCCATGCTGTGAATCGTACTCGGTGGGACCGGCGAATGCGCCGTCGATACGCACGGGCGTCGCCGCGCCCATCGCTGCATTGTAGTAGCTGGCGTTGATCACAGCGGCCGGCTGCGCGTCGCGCATCCAAGCATTGAGATCGTTGTCGGCGTCGATGCGCAGTTCGAAGCGATAAAGGCGCGGATCGATGCGCGTGAGGTAGAGGTGATCCACCTCCTCACCATTGTGCAGCACCGGCACGTCGCCAATCTCAAAGCCGGGCGCGAGGCGCCGCCACGTGACCTCGCCGGCTTCAGCCGTTGGATTCGGATCATTCAGCGCAATGCGCACAGCGCGCGGCAGCCACGGCGCGTCCTGGCGCATGGTCATATAGAAAAGACCATCGCGATAAATGACCGGCGGCGCGCCAACATAGAGGCTGTAGCCGCCCAGCACGCCCGCCAGCAGTACGACAACGGTGAGGACGGACGCAGAGAAGGGCCGGCGCTTTGCGAAGGCGCCTAAACGTTGAAGTCTCGCGGTCATGCGGCCTCCTGCTCTTCAGTATCGCCGATCGACGATAAAACCGACGGCGTCGCGCAAATGCGAGGCACGCATGCCTCCCCGCTTACGATTAGATGAGTCCCCATTCTACGGGCACGTTTGCGACGATGGCTTGGTTCTGCACGACGAAGCCGTTCATGGTCCAAAGCGCTACCGTGCCGTCGTTGTTGTGCCAGAGAATGTCGTCGCGGCCATCGCCGTTATAGTCGCCGACGTTTGCGATGCTCCAGGACAGCGGCGCGCCGCCGACGATCTGAACACCGAGGGCGGTGTTGCCGTTCATCCGCCACATGGCCAGGGTGCCGTCAGATGTATCGCGGAAGAGGATGTCTGCACGACCGTCGCCGTCTAAATCGCCGACACCCTGGATCTGCCACTGGCTCGGCGCTGAACCTACGATGGCTGCGCCAGTCTGACTGACGCCATCGGTCGTCCAGCGTGCAATCGTTCCGTCGGTGTTGCGCAACAAGAAGTCGTCGCGACCATCACCATCGAAGTCAGCGATGCCTGCAATACTCCATGCCGCGGGCGCGGCTGAGACGATGGATTGGCTGGCGATCGTATTGCCGTTCATCAACCAGACGGCGACGGCGCCGTCATTGTCGTTGCGCCAAACAAAGTCGTCGCGACCATCGAAGTTGAAATCTCCAACACCCTGAAATTGCCAGTTGTTCGGCACGCCGGTGATGATCGATGCGGCCGTTCCTGAACCATTCGCCCACACGGCGACTGCCGTTGTTGTAGGGTTGCGCCAGATAATGTCGTCACGGCCATCGCCGAAGAAATCTCCGGTGCCCAGGATGGTCCAGTCAGCGGGGGCGCCGCCAGCGATATAGGCATTCGTCTGCGTCGCGCCGGACATCTGCCACACCGCAACCGCGCCGGTGTTGGCGTTGCGCCAGAGCAGGTCGGAAGTGCCGTCGCCAGTGAACGTGCGGAACGCGTTATCCAATATGACATCACGATCAACGAGATGAAGATATTCGACGTTTGTCAGCGTATCGATGCCATAGCCGAGGCCATCAACTGTCCACGTACCGTTGGAATTTCGATGCCAAGACACGGTTCCCGAACTGAAGCCCTCATAGATGGCGCCGTCCACACCGCTGCCACCGTTGATCGTGTCCGCGCCGGTGTAACCGTTCAGCAGGTCGTTGCCGCCACCACCGTTGAGGATGTCGTTGCCGGAGCGGCCGTAGAATGAATCATTGCCAGAGCCGCCAGTGAAGTTGACGCTGGTTAGATCCTGAATTTGGATCGTGAAGCCGTTCTGCGTGTAGTTGTAGAAGTCGGACGTCAGCGCACCGGTTGAGCCGGTCAAATCCATAATCAAGTTGCTGGTTGGACCGAAATATAGCCAGCCGCCCGCCGCGAACGCGCCGAGAATGCTGACCGTGGAGTTCGAACCAACGGAAAAAATGAACGATTCAACGCTCTGAAAGCTCTGCGTTCCGTAAGAGCCGCTAGCGAGCGCGTTCCAGTTTACGGGCGAGTTGTCGAGGCCGCGCACGCTGGCAGTGTCGAAACCGTTTCCGCCGTTGACAGTGTTGCTTCCTCCCTCGGTGGCGTCGAAATAGTCATTGCCGTCGCCGCCGTTCAACGTGTTTACGCCGAGGCCTCCAAAGAGAGCATCATCGCCGCCACCGGCATTCAACACGTCATTGCCACTGCCGCCACGTAGAGTGTCAGCGCCCGAGCCGGTTGTGATCAAATAACGCTCGACGCTGTCCAGCGCCGCACCATTGAAATTGCCGATCAAGGAAGAGCTGCTTGGCGTGAGATTCCAGGACTCGGTGCTATTCGAATAGTCTGCGACCAAAGTGTCGGTGCCGCCGCCGCCGTAGAAGCGCGCGATGAAAACGCCGTCGACAAGAGTTACGGTGTCGTTGCCATCTCCTGTCTGCAGCGCCACGGTTTCAACATTTCGGATCGTTGTACCGGTTGCTAGCGTAACGCCGGTGTTGGTGCTCATGCCGAGAGGGTTGAAATTGACATTGCCGGTCATCAGGACGAGTTCGATCGAGTCGATGCCTGCGCCGCCGTCGATGACGTCAACACCAGTGTTTGAGAGCCCGCCGTCGTTGACGAACAGGTCGTTGCCGTCACCGCCGTTCAAGGTGTCATTGCCGACGCCCAGCTCGATGCGATCGTTGCCGGCGCCACCGTTCACCGTGTCATTGGAATCGCCGCCCGAGAGTTGGTCATCGCCGTCGCCGCCGTCGATGTTGTCCTGACCGCCAAAGCCGAACAGCGTGTCGGCGAATGCAGTGCCGACAATCGTATCGTTGCCGCCAAATAGCGCGAGTTCCAGCGCCGCGGCGTTGTTCGTGATCGCCCAACCGTAAAGTGTTGGCACGCTAATCGATACGCCGCTTGCCGCCATACTGACCGGCACGCCGAAAACGAAATACCGGGTGGTGTAAACAAAGCCCGTGACCGTGCCCGAGGTGGGATCGCCGAACTGATCGAAATTTCCAAACGTGCCCGTTGCGTCCAGAACAGACGGGCCGCCCCCGGTTAGATTGTTGGTGTACGTGACGTGCGAGGCGTTACCTGCGACGGTCGTGTTCACATCGGCGATGAGACTGAGCAAGAAGCCAGCGTTCCACAAACCCATGTTGAAGCCGCCGCCGCTGCTTCCGCCGGTGAACGTGTATGAAGGCATGGTCCCTCTTCCCCCCGCGCCAATCTAATCCGGCGCTAGGGAATACCACAATCAGCAAGATGGGAACCAAAGGGGCCTAGTATCGGCGATCGACGATGAAATCGACGGTGTCGAGCAAGATGCGGGCGCGCGAGCCGAAGACGGCGAGGTGCTGCTTGGCTTGCTTGGCCAGCATGGCGATGCGTTCGCGGGTGGCGTCGGCGCCAAGAACGGTGACAAAGTTCACCTTGCCGCGCGCTTTATCTTTGCCGACGGCTTTGCCCGTGTCGCGTACGACGCCTTCAGCGTCCAAGAGATCGTCGCGCATTTGGAATGCGAGGCCGACATCGTGGGCGTAGCGCGAGAGCGAGGTCTTTTCAGCTTCTGATGCCCCGCCGATCAAGGCGCCTGCATCGACCGCGAAATTGATAAGCGCGCCGGTCTTCAAGCGGTTCATGCGCGTCACGGCGATGAGGTCCGAGCCGATATCAGCGCCGGCCATGTCGGCGGCTTGGCCGGCAACCATGCCGTGCGCGCCAGATGCCTTGGCGAGCGCGGTGATGAGTTTACAGCGCATTTGCGGATCGGAATGCGTCGCGGGCTCGGCCAAGAGCTCGAATGCGAATGTCAGCAGCGCATCGCCAGCGAGGATCGCGGTCGCTTCATCATATTGGCGATGCAAAGTGGGACGGCCGCGTCGCAGGTCGTCATCGTCCATCGCAGGCAAATCGTCGTGAACGAGGCTGTAGGTATGCACCAGTTCGATGGCGCAGGCGGTGCGCAACAGGGAGCCTTCATCGGCGTCGAAGATCCGGCCGGCTTCGATGGTGAAGAAAGGACGCAGGCGCTTGCCGCCGCCCAGCGCCGCATAGCGTATGGCGCTGATAAGACTGGAGTCCGCGCCCTGATCAGGGGGCAGCAAGCCGTCGAGCGCGATCTGCACTCGCTCAGCATTTTCCTTCAGACGCGCTTCAAGTTGGGACATGGGCGCCTCCCCTAACAGGTGCCGCGCCGGGCGCAAGCACCCCTAGAGGTTGTACTGGGGTGCGTAAGACAGGACTCGTTTGCTGCTTGGCCTCCCTTGATTGGGACAAAGTAACAGGGCAAGATGTGCCCTGGGGGGCAGAAGGCGTCCGGTGCGGTCTTTGCAGACTAAGCGCCGTCGCTGCGGGCCCCCCGTGGTTGAGAGTGGGGAATTTGCATGCCGTCTGTGGTGATTATCCACGCCGCGGAAGACACCCTGCCGGCGCGTGCGCTGGCTGAGAAGCTGCGCCAAGCGCAGATCCAGGTCGTCCTTGAGAAGCCTCCGGGCGAAGAATTGCGCGCGGCCGTGAAAGGCGCGCCGGTTACGATCGCGCTGTGGTCGCCCCGCTCCACCGCCAGTGGCGAGTTGGCCGAAGAGGTCAAATTCGCGCGTGGCAAAAGCAACGTTTTCCATGCGCTCATGCAGAGCGCCCAAGCCCCCGACGCGTTTCGCGGCGACAAATCGGTGAACCTCACCGGCTGGCGCGGCGAGGATGAATTCGCGCCATGGCGTGAGCTGGCAAATTTGGTGACACAGAAGGCTGGCGTTGCGCCGCTGCCGCCGCCAGCGCCGAAGCCACCGTCAGGATTTTTCCAACCAGGCCGCGTCGCCGAAGGCGCACCGCAACCGGCACAAACGTCTGGGCGCCAACAACAACAACGCGCGCAACCGCAGCCGCGCCAGCAGGCGCAACCGCAACAGCGCAGCGCACCGCAGCAACGGTCTGCGCCACCCAGCCCACAACGCAGCATTCCTCAACAAAGCAGCGAGCCCAAAAAAGGCGGCGGCATGCTGGTGATCGGCGCGATTGTGTTCGTGCTGGTCGCAGCCCTGGGCGGCGGTGGCTATTGGTACTTCACGCAGAACAGCGCATCGGCGACATCGGCTGCATGGGACGCCGTTGACCGCAACGACGCGGACGCGCTGCGCGCCTTTATCGGCGGCGATCCAGGCGCCAGCCGGGCCGAAGCAGAACAAGCGCTGGCCGACCTTGAAGAGCGGTCGTTCGAATCTGCCAGCGACACAGATACGATTGAAGCGTTCGAAGCGTTTTTGAACGATTTCCCTGACAGCGAGCACGCCACGCGCGCTAGCGGCCGCATCGCCGAACTGCGCACGCTGCAGCCGGCGACGGAAACGCCAACCGAAGAAGTGCCGCTCGCTCCGGAAACGGATCCAGACTTGCTGCCGCCTGGCACGACGACAACGGCGCCAGACACAACTGGCGGCCCACAACAAATCACGCCGCCGTCGGAAGAAAACACGCCGCCGGCAGATCAGCCGACGAACTAAGCGAAGCACACTCGCAAAACACAAAGGGCGCGGAGTGATCCGCGCCCTTTTCAATTCAAACAATCAAATTGCTCAATACATCCGACCGCCTTCAAGCGCCGGGCGATCAACGTTGAGCAACACTACGTTGCCATTGCGATCTGGGAAGCCGAGGCAAAGCACTTCGCTCATGAACTTGCCGATTTGCTTCGGCTCAAAGTTCACAACCGCAGCAACGCGGCGGCCAAGCAATTCGCCGATGTCGTAGTTCGTTGTCACTTGCGCGCTGGACTGTTTAACGCCGAGCGGCGCACCGAAATCGATCCAGAGTTGGTAGGCAGCCTTCTTGGCTTCCTCGAACACTTTCACATCGACAATGGTGCCGAGACGAATGTCGACTTTCATGAAGTCGTCGAATGAAATGATCGGCTGGCGCGCATTGCTTTGCGGGTCGTCGGCCATTGGCGTTTCTCTCTCCCTATTGCCCGATCTTTGCGGGCTCGGTGCGTGGGCCTTCAGGACCCATCACGATTTGATCGACTTCGAGCTGCGCGTCCTTCAGCTGGCCCTCACACCGAGCTTTCAGGGCTGCGCCGCGCTTATAGATACGAATCGAGTCCGCCAATGGAACGTCACCGCGCTCTAGGTGAGCGACGATTTTTTCCAGCTCATTCAAGGAGTCCTCGAAGGAAAGGCTGGCGGGGTCTTTTTGATCCGTCGTCATGTGGCTCAAAGTATGTGTTGGCGGGGGCTTAGGGAATAGGCGACCAGCGCCCAGACCTCAGCTTCACTTCACTTTCTCGTACCGGCGGTAGCTCCAGTGGCTATCGCCGCCGTCCTCGACTTCGCGCCAGCCTTGGGCGCGCAGGATCGGCCGCATCATGCGATTGAACCAGCCGTGCGCGCACAAAAGCACGTTTTGGCCGCGCAGCGCTTGTGAGGTCAGCGTGGCCACAGCGGCCTCGGCGCGGACTTCGGCCTGGTCGCGCGTTTCGCCATCTTCGTGTCGGCCAAACCACCAAGCAATGCGCGCCCACACGCCCCACGCGCGCGGGCTGCGTTTGCCCCACACAGGCGGCGGCGGCAGCGGCGCTTCGATGAATACGGGATCGGTAACGATGTTGCGCCCACCGGCCACCATTTCGGCGGTGTGGATCGCGCGCGGCAATGTCGATGCATAAATCACGTCACTCGCTTCAGCGAGCTTCACCAGTTTTTCCGGCGGCTTCTCATCAGGATGCAGGCGTGCGCGATCATAGCCCGCCCACCACTCACGATAGCCGTGATGATCGATGCGCACTTTGCGCTCGGCGTGCGGTTTGCCGTGCCGAGCAATGACAATGGTGCCAATGCGTACGGCTGAACGGCGATCTAGCGTCTCGTTGGGCGCCATGGTCGTCGTCATTCTGACCCTTCGCGCGAACTGACGCCCCCTCCCCTTGAGCGGGTCTTAGTCGCGCTGAAGCGCCGCCAAAAATGCCGCGGCAGATCCAGCGAGCGCCTCTAAGTCGTAGCCGCCCTCCAAAGTCGAGACAAGCTTACCCTTGCAGTGGCGTAATGTGAGTTCCCGCAGGCGTTGCCCCGCCCAGGCGAAATCTTCGGTCTCCAACTCCATCTGCGCGAGCGGATCGGCCTTGTGGGCGTCAAAGCCTGCCGAAACGAGGATCAATTCGGGCGCGAACGCATCGAGCGCCGGGAGCACGCGGGTCTCCATTGCCGTGCGCCATTCCGCGCTGCCGCAGCCAGCCGGTAAAGGCGCGTTGACGACATTACCGTCAATGCCGGTTTCATTACGTGCGCCCGTGCCTGGATAAAGCGGCGCCTGGTGCGTGGACGCAAACATCAAACGCGGTTCGCCTTCGGCGACGGTTTGCGTGCCGTTGCCGTGGTGCACATCAAAGTCGACGACAGCAACGCGCGAGAGCCCGTGCGCTTCGAGCGCGTGCAGCGCGCCGATGGCGACGTTGTTGAAGACGCAAAAGCCCATCGGCGAAATCGGCTCTGCGTGATGGCCGGGCGGGCGCACGGCGCAGAAAGCCATGTCGTCTTCGCCGTTCATCACGGCGTCCACGGCAGCAACGCACGCGCCGGCGGCGCGATAGATCGCTTCGCGAGAACCGGCTGAGATGTAGGTGTCGGGATCTAGGCGCACGCGCGCGTTGGCGGTTTCCGCGAATGCTGGCTCTAGCGCTTCGATGTATGCATGCGGATGAACGCGCGCGATCGCGCCCTTCTCCGCATACGGCGCCTCACGGCGGTCGAAGGGCGTATCCGCCAATGCATCGAGCACGGCTTGCAAGCGGCCAGGATGTTCGGCGTGGCCACCGGGAGGTTCGTGGGAAAGCATCGAAGGGTGCGTGAAGAGCAACATGCGCACCCATGTAGCGCCGCGCGCTCAAAAGACGAAGGCCGCCGAGGGGGAGCAATCCTCGGCGGCCTTCCTTCAGGGCCGCATCAGCGGTCGATCGCGGGGAGCTACGCGATGACCAGGGCGGCTTGGTTGACGGTCGCGAAGGCGACCGGAGCGAAAATCGCAATGGCGGCAAGTAGGGCGTAGAATTTCGTCATCTCACTTCTCTCGGGCGTTGGCGCCTGAGGTTAGGACACCATCTGCGCGGCTTGGTTCAGCGTCGCGAAAGCCACCGGGGCCAACAACATCGCCGCCAACATCAGGCTGTAAAACTTGGTCATCGTCTTTGCTCCTCTTGGTAGCGAGGCCGTTGCCCCGCTTCGATGAAGAGAAGGTAGCGGCGGGCTGGCGGGGTCGCAGTGACATCGGTCACGCGCCAACTGGGGCTGGAACCGTGCTCTGCCTTGTGTTTGTCTTCGCCTTGGAGGGCGGGGATGATGCGACACTTGGCATTAGCCGGATTGGTCACGATGGTCATGGGCGCAGCGGCGCCGGCGGCGACAGCGCAAGATTTGCGCGAGCAATGGAGAGCGTGCGCGAACAGCGGCCACGCCTACGAGCCCGCCGTCTCAATCAGCAACTGCACCGCAATCATCGATTCCGGCACGCAAACGTTGGCGAACCTCGCGATCGCTTTTTATGACCGCGGCCTCACCTACTATGCTCAGCGCGACTTTCCTCGCGCTATCGACGATTTCAGTCAGGCGATCCGGCTCAATCCGCGCGATTCAGAATCGTATATCAACCGCGCCAACGCCTATGACGAACAAGGTGACTTCACTCGCGCGTTGGCGGACTACAACCAGGCGATCCGCATCGCCCCGCAAGATGGGAACGCCCGCTACAATCGCGGCCTGTCCTACTACCATCAACGCGATTACGTGCACGCCCTCGCCGACTATAGTGAAGCGATCCGGCTCGATCCCCAGAATGCAGACGCGTTCAACAATCGCGGCCTAGTTCACTTCGATCAGCGCAACTTCGACCAGGCGATCGCCGACTATACCGAAGCCATTCGCCTTAGCCCGCGTATGGAGACAGCCTTCCGCAATCGTGGCCTTGTGTACCAAGCTCAAGGCGACGCGCGCCGCGCGATCGCTGACTACGACCGAGCCGTCGAGATCAACCCGCAATATGCACAGGGTTTCAACAGCCGCGGCGCCGCGTACAACGTGCTGGGCGATCACGACCGCGCGATGGCTGAGTTTGACGCGGCCATCCGGATCGATCCGCAATTTGCGCTCGCGTACACCAATCGCGCCATCGGCTATTACGATCGCGGCGACTACACGCGGGCCATTGCCGACTACGATCAAGTGGTCCGGCTCTCACCTCAAGATCCGGACGCGTTTCGCAACCGTGGCCTCGCCTACAGTGCGCTGCGCGATCCGACGCGCGCGATCGCGGACTATAATCAGGCAATCCAACTCAGCCCGCAATTCGCCGAGGCTTTCAACAGTCGCGGCGTCGCGCGCCGCGATCTTGGAGACTATGCCGGTGCGATTGCCGACTACAGCAGAGCGATCGAGATCAATCCGCGATTTACGCTCGCCATCAGCAATCGCGGCCGCGCCTATAACCGGCAGCGCGACTACGCTCGCGCCATTGCAGACCTAAGCCGGGCGATCGAACTCGATCCGCAAGATGAGGACAACTACGTTGATCGCGGCAATGCCTACGACGCACAGGACGACTTCACGCGCGCCGTCGCCGATTACACGCATGCGATCAGCCTCGATCCAAGCTATGGCGACGCTTTCTACAATCGCGGTCTCGCCTACTATAACCACCGTGATTACGCGCGCGCGATCGCCGATCACAACGAAGCGATCCGACTCAATCCGCAAGATGCCGAAGCTTTAAGCTATCGTGGTGATGCATACCGGTTCCAGGGGGACGTAACTCGAGCTTTTGCCGACTACGATGCCGCTATCGCAATAAATCCTAGATCGGAGCACGCACTTGCCAGCCGTGCCGACCTCTTCTTTGTTCAAAACGATTACGCCCACGCCCTCGCAGATTATAACGCCGCGATACTGGTCGCTCCGCAAGACGCCAGCCTTTTGAACGAGCGCTGCTGGGTCCGTGCGGTGTGGGGGCAGCAACTCGATCAAGCACTGGCGGATTGCAATGACTCGCTGCGCATTGCATCGAACGCGCCCTACATGGTCGATAGCCGCGCCTTGGTGTACTTTCGCCGGGGCGATTTCCAAGCTGCAGCGGCGGACTACGACGCCGCTTTCAAAGGCGATGACGATTTAGTTGGTGCGCTCTATGGGCGTGGCGTCGCGCGGCTGCGCCTCGGCCAGACTGCGCAAGGCCAAGCTGACATCGCCGCCGCAACCGCGCGCGATGCGGACGTCGCGCAAAGGTTCGCCGGTTACGGCGTCGCGCCGTAGGCATGACCGATCAGAGCGCGGATACGCACTAGTCCTCAGCCGCTGCATGCTGCGTACGCCAAGCTGCAGGCGGCATACCGGTTTCGCGACGAAAGGCGCGGGTGAACGAGGCTTCCGACTCGTAGCCGACTTCAAACGCGATCTGCGCTACCATGAGTTTGGTCTCGCGCAGCTTCTGCATCGCGGTCTGCATGCGCCAATTGGTGAGATAGCGCATTGGCGGCTGTCCCACGAGCGCGGTGAAGCGCTCAGCGAATGCCGAGCGCGAGAGATTGACTTCGCGCGCCAACGCGTCGGCGGTCCAATCTTCGCTGACCCGCGCGTGCATCAGCGCGATAGCGCGGCCGATCGCGGGATCGCGCAACCCAGCGAGCCAACCCGTTTTTTCCGGCGGCAACGCTGACAAGTAGTGGCGCAGCGCTTCCACGACCATCAGCTCCGACACCTTGGTCAGCACGGTCGGCGCGCCAGTATCCTGGGCCGCTTGCGTCTGCGCGGCGTATGCAAAGGTGCGCGCGATCCAATCGCCGCTGGGCAGCGTCGAGAGATTGAACGTCACGACTTGCGGGAGGTTCGTCAGCAACGGATGCAGCTGGGCGTTGCCGCCGAGAAAGCCGCACACCATCCGCGTCACCTCCCCGCCGCCGCCATGCACGATGCGGAAGACGCCGTTCGGCGCGGCAGTTGGAAAGAGTTCGCGCGGACTGATGGACGGAAGACCCGGCGCGCTCGCCATCACGTGGATTTCGTTGTGTGGGAGCAGCACGACATCGCCAGCGCCGAGCCGCCATTCGCCGCCGTCCGGCATAGTCACAACGAGCCCGCCCTCGATCACATAGTGAAACGCGGCCAGCCGCTCCGGCGGCGCCATGAAAGGCGCGCATAATTCCGGCGACACCTTGCCGACCACGGACCACGGCGCGCTGAACTCAGCGTCGAGGAAGACCCCGCCCGTGAGCCCGGTCAGCCGCAGAACGTCTTCCAGCGCTTGCATGGCGCTATTCCGGCGCACGGCGGCGTTTCGGTCAAGTCGGCAGGCGGGGCTGCCATTCTCCGAAGGGGTGGGCTCACCCTAATTCGCGGTCACCGGATCAACGGAGACCGCAAATGACCTACCAATATTCCTACAAAGAACTGCTCGCCCGCGCCGAACGCATCAACTGGCGCGTCGAAGACCTTATCGGCGGCGACAAGACGCTCGACTTTTCCAAGCCGTTCCTGCCCGAGGGCCTGGCGCGCACTGATCAACTCTCGTTCCTCAACGCCGACGAGCGGCTGGTCCTGAACCAGGTGCGCGGCCACGCCTATCTCAGCATCTTCGGCCTGGTCGAAGAATTCATCCTGCCGTTCGTGTTGGATCACGCGCGCTCAGTCGTGCATGGCGACGAATACCGCGAGCGCGCGCTTCTCGAATTCGCCGGCGAAGAAGCCAAGCACATCCACCTCTTCCGCTGCTTCCGCCAAGAATTCGTCGCTGGCTTTGGCGTACAGTGCGACATCATCGGTCCGCCGGAAGCGGTTGCATCGCATGTGCTATCGCACGCGCCGCTGTCTGTGGCGTTGCTGACGTTGCACATCGAATGGATGGTGCAGCGTCACTTCCAAGAGAGCATCCAGGAAAACACGGCGCTCGATCCGCAATTCAAGAGCCTTTTGCTGCACCACTGGATGGAAGAGCTGCAGCACGCCGAACTCGATGCGATGATGGTGGCTGCGATCGCCGAGAAGTTGACACCCGAGGAGATCGAAGCTGGCGTGCAAGGCTATGTCGCGCTCGGCGGCTTTCTCGATGATGGCTTGAAGCAACAGACCCTGTTCGATCTGGAAGCGTTCGAACGGGCGACGGGCCGGTCGCTGGGCGACGTGGAGCGCGCGCTCTTCGTTGAGGTTCAGCACCAAGCCAATCGCTGGACCTATATCGGCTCGGGCATGACGCACCCCAGATTTTTGGAAAGCCTCGGCAGGATCAGCCCTAATGGTCGCGCGATGATCGAAGGCGCCGCACCAACCTATAGCTAGCCGAGAAGGCAGCGCGCGCGTGAGAGTCTCTCGCATGCGCGCGCGAGGGGGGAAAAGGCGGTATCGGCGATACCGCTTTGTAGCTCGCCGCATGTCTGGAGTTGCTGACGAGGGAACACTTTGAGCACGGTCGCTTTGGTCGTATGCGGCGAGGCTGAAATGCTTCCAGCACCCCCAGCCAGCTTGCGCGGCCAAAAGAGCCACCGGCGACGCAGCACCTCTACCCTGTCGCTGGTGGCTCGACCCTTGTGACCTGGTCACAATGGGGCCGCCGTTCGCCCTGCCGCGTAGGCCATTTGCAGCAAAATCATTGCCCAAGCCGGCGACGCCCAAGCTAAAGGGACCCCTCGAGGTCCATTCATGAAATTTCGTCCGTTCCTGCTTTCCCTTCTGCTCGCCGCCACCGCGCCTGCCGCTGCGCAAGCCGAACGCGCTTGGTTTGAAGCGGGACCAACGCCGCTGCGGTACGAAATTTCGGTCACGCCAAACGTCGACGCATCGACGTTCACGGGTGAGACGGTGATCACCATTCAAAGCGATGCGCCGCTCACGAGCGTGACGATGAACGCGCTCGATCTCACGGTGCAGCGCGCCTCGATCGACAACGCGACGGCGCGCGCCGAGGTAAGCGCCGAAGCGCAGACGTTGACGCTCACACCGCGCCGGCCGCTGGCCGCGGGACGGCACACCATCCGCATTGCGTATGCCGGCAAGATCTATGACGAGGCCTATGGCCTCTTCCGCGTCGAGTATCAGGACGACGGCCAAACCAAGCGCGCCGTCGCGACGCAGTTTGAACCGGGCGACGCAAGGCGCTTTGCGCCGATGTGGGATCAGCCCAACCGCCGCGCGGTGTTTTCGCTCACCGTGACTGCGCGCGCCGACCAACTCGCTGTTGGCAACATGCCAGTGGCGCGGACCGTGCACCTTTCCGGCAACCGCGCGCGTACGACGTTCGCCGATACGCCATCAATGCCGAGCTACCTGCTGTTTCTCGCCGTTGGCGACTTTGAGCGCGTGACGCGCAATGTGAACGGCATCGAACTGGGCGTTGTGATGCGTCGCGGCGAAGGCCACCGCGCGCAGGACGCACTCGATGCCGGTGAGCAATCGCTGAACTATTACGCTGACTATTTTGGTGCGCCCTATCCGCTACCGAAGCTCGACATGATCGGCGTGCCGGGCGCGGGCGGATTTGGCGCGATGGAGAATTGGGGCGCCATTCTCTATTTCGACCAATATTTGCTGGTCGACGAGAATTCGAGCGTTGCTGAGCGCCAGAACGTGTTCGGCACCGTCGCTCACGAAATCGCGCACCAATGGTTCGGCGATCTCGTCACTATGAATTGGTGGGACGACCTTTGGCTCAACGAAGGCTTCGCATCGTGGATGGCCGCAAAGGCGACCGAACACGTCCACCCCGATTGGCACCCGTGGATGGCGCAACTGACCGACGGCACGGCGACGGCGATGTCGCTCGATGCACGCGAAGGCACGCACCCGATCGTGCAGGAGATCAACACCATCGATGACGCGAACCTCGCGTTCGATACGATCACCTATGAGAAAGGCCTCGCGGTCATTCGCATGATCGAAGCGTATGTAGGCGAAGAAGACTTCCGCACCGGCGTGCGCAACTACATCAACGCGCACCGCTACGGGAACGCGCGCACCGAGGACCTTTGGGCGTCCGTGCAAGCGGCTTCGGGCCAGCCGGTGCTCGCTCTCGCCCGCAGTTTCACCACGCAGCCGGGCTTTCCATTACTTACTGCGACGGGCGGTTCCTGCCGTCGCGGCGGACACACCGATGTCAGCATCTCGCAGCGCCGCTTTGCGATGGATGAGACCGCGCGCACGGATGAGCGCTGGAGCGTGCCTGTTGTCGCGGCGCACGTGAGTGGCGGCGACCCAGTGCGCACGCTGCTCGAGCCAAACAGCCCCAGCACGGTGACACTGGCGTGCGGAGCCTATCTTGTGAACGCGGGCCAATCTGGCTTCTTCCGCGTGAAATACGACACCACGAACTTCAACCTGCTCACCCAACGGTTCAGCGAGTTGGAGAGCGTCGATCAATTGGGCTTGTTGCTAGACTATTACGCCTTCGGCCGCAGCGGCGATGCTTCGTTCGCGAACTATCTCGACCTCGTGGACGCCATTCCGGCCGATGCCGATCCGGTGATTGTCATGGACACGGCGTCTTCGTTCTCCGCCTTCGCCGACTACACACGTGATCGTCCCAGTGCGGAAGCTGTGCGCGCCTATGGGCGGCGCGTGCTCGATCCCTATTTCGCACGCGTCGGCTGGGACCCGCGCCCTGGCGACGATGCCAATCTGACCAACATGCGCGCGACGCTGATCACGACGCTTGGCGGTCTGGGCGATGAAGGCGTGATCGCGGAAGCGCGCCGGCGCGTCCGCGCGTCACAAAGCGACCCTTCAACGTTGCCCACCGAGATCCGCAGCGCAGCGCGCGGCGTCTATGCGGCAAACGCCACCGAGGCCGACTTCGAAACGCTGCTTGCACAGGCGCGTGCAGAGACCGAGTTCGTCGAACAACGCCGCTTGTGGCGCTCACTCGCTAGCGTGAACAACGATGCGCTTGCACAGCGCCTGCTGCATATGACGCTGGGCGACGAGATCCCGCGCCAAATCCGTCCGCAGGTGATTTCGGTGGTTGCGTCATCGCATCCGCGCATGGCGTGGGATTTCCTGGCCGCGAACCGGCCGGCAGTTGAAGCCATGTTGGATCCGCTTCAGCGGCTCGAGTACCCGACCAACATCGCAGCGTTGAGCGGCGATCCGGCTATGGTCGAAGAACTCGGCCGCTACGCGCAGAACTTCCCGGAAGGTAGCGCGCGCGATGCCGTGGCAGGGGCGCAAGCGCAAATCCGTCTGCGGGCTGAGACCATCCGAGAGCGCATGCCGGCGGTTGAGGCGTGGATTGCGCAGCACCAGCCTACGACGCAGAGACGGCGGTAGATTATCGCCGAAGTCGAATCGGACGTTGAAATTGGGAGCGCGCCGTCTCCGACGGCGCTTGCGCGGCCGGAGGCCGCGCGCTCCAACCTGCTAAGTTCGCGCATGCTGGCGAGACGCCGGCGGTCCATATCGCGTTAGCGCTTCGTCAGAAACGCCGTGAACGCGGCGGCGGCTTCGGGTGAGCGCAGGCGCTCGGCGAAGATCTCGCCCTCCTCCTGCATACGCGCCATCAGCGCTTCGCGATCGCGCATGAGCTTCTTCGTGTGACGCATCGAACCCGCGGGTTTTGAGGCGATGATCTGTGCAGCCGCGCGCGCACGTGGCAACACTTCACCGGATGGCAGCGCGGCGTTCGCCAAACCCCAAGCGGCGGCGTCTCTGCCGTGCAGTGGTTCGCCCAAGCCGAACAGCGCGAACGCGCGTGTGTGGCCGAGGCGATCGACCATGGTCATGCTCGACGCATTCTCCGGCACGACGCCGAGATCGATGAACGGCACCGTGAGGCGCGCGTCTTCGGCGATATAAACGAGGTCGCATTGGAACAGCATCGTTGTGCCGACGCCAACGGCGTGCCCTTGCACGGCGGCGATGATTGGCTTTTCGGCTTTGATCGCGACTTCCAGGAAGCGGCCGACATGTCGTGGGCCTTCAAAGGCGCCCGATGATTGCGCGGCGAAGTCTTTGATGTCGTTGCCGGCGGAAAAGAAGTCACCAACTGAGCTGAACAGCACAGCGCGGATGTCGTCGCTGCTCTCTGCCTCGGTGATCGCGTCCGCCATGGCGCCATACATGGCGTTGGTGATGGCGTTCTTCTTTTCGGGGCGGTTGAACTGGATTTCCAGGACCGCGCCGTCGCGGCGGACGATGATGTGCTCTTCGCTCAAGGGGGCTCTCCCAAAGTTGGAGAAGCCCTACTCCTCTATGAGCGGCCGCGCACCATCACGTAACGGTACAGAGATCAGTTCTTCAGCCGATAGCCTGTCTTGAAGACCCACCACACTGTCGAAAAGCAGACCACCAGGAAGATGCTGATCGCCGCGAGGCTAAGGCCGATGTTCACGTCAGCTGCTTCCGCGCCGAAGAAGGCCCAGCGGAAACCGCTGATCAGGTAAACAATCGGGTTGAACAGCGCGATCGTCTGCCAAGGCTGCGGCAGCATGGTGATCGAATAGAAGGTGCCGCCGAGGAATGTCAGCGGCGTAAGGATCAGCATCGGCACGATCTGCAGTTTCTCGAAGCCATCGGCGAGCACGCCGAGGATGAAACCGAAGAGACAGAATGAAACGCTGGTGAGCAGCAAGAAGAGCAACATCACCGGCCAGTTCTGAACTTCGTAATTCACGAACACACGGGCGGTGACGAGAATAACAAGCCCGATCACCACAGATTTGGTCGCCGCGGCGCCGACATATCCGCACACGGCTTCCAGCGCCGACACCGGCGCCGACAGCAATTCGTAAATCGTCCCCGCCCAGCGCGGCATGTAGATGCCGAACGACGCGTTGGAGACGCTTTCCGTTAGGATCGACAGCATGATGAGGCCCGGCACGATAAAGGCGCCGTAGGACACATCACCAATCGAGCCCATGCGCGAGCCAATGGCTGAGCCGAACACGATGAAATAGAGCGACGTCGACAGCACGGGTGAGAACAAGCTCTGCCCGAGCGTGCGAATCCAGCGCGCCATTTCGAAGCGATAGATGGCTTGGATGCCATAGAAATTCAGCGCGCCGCTGCTGGCGGGAGTCGCGCGCGAAAGGGCTTCAGACTGGGTCATTTGCTGTGCACCAGGGAAACGAAGATGTCTTCGAGCGAGGATTGCTCGGTGTGAAGGTCTTTGAAGTCGACGCCGAGTTCCGAGAGGCGCTTCAGGAAGGCGGGGATGCCGGTGTCTTCGGCTTGCGCATCGAAGCTATAGACCAATTGCCGGCCCTCCTTGCAGAGATCGACATTGAAGCCGTTTAGTCCGGCGGGCACTTCAGCGATCGGCGCCGGCAGATCAAGGAGCAATTGCTTCTTACCGAGCTTGCGCATCAAGGTCGCCTTCTCTTCCACGAGGATGAGTTGGCCTTTGTTGATGACGCCAACACGGTCGGCCATTTCTTCGGCTTCTTCGATGTAGTGCGTGGTCAGAATGATGGTGACGCCGCTTTTGCGGAGATTGCGGACCATCTCCCACATGTCGCGGCGCAGCTCGACATCAACGCCGGCGCTCGGCTCATCGAGAAAGAGGATCTTTGGCTCGTGGCTAAGCGCCTTGGCGATCATCACCCGGCGCTTCATGCCGCCTGAGAGTTCCATGATCTTGGCGTTGCGCTTTTCCCAGAGGGAAAGATCGCGCAGCACCTTTTCGATGTGGCTAGGGTTCGGCGCAAAACCAAAAAGCCCACGGCTGAACGTCACCGTATCGATGACGCGCTCGAAGGCATCGGTGTGCAGCTCTTGCGGAACCAAGCCGATCTTCTTGCGCGCCTCTTTGTAGTCGCGGACGATATCGTTGCCGTCGGCGACGATCGTGCCGCTGGACAAATTCACGATCCCGCACGTCATGTTGATGAGCGTGGTCTTGCCCGCGCCGTTTGGCCCCAGAAGCGCGAAGATTTCGCCCTTCATGATGTCGAGCGATGTCGACTGCAGCGCTTGGACGCCAGACTTATACGTCTTGCTGACGTCTTTAATCGAAATGATGGGTTGCACGGACGACTCGGGTCTCGTTTGACTAGGAGGCGCCCACATAGGGCTGCGAACCAGATTGGGCTAGTGGCGTTTCGATATTCCGCAGACCGATTGCGGAAATGCGCCGCAACAAACCCTATTTACTCCGAGGACGATGCAACCCGCTCAGATCCTACATCCGCGCGCCGAAGGTCTCTACTGCCCTAAGGCCGACCTTTATGTGGACCCAACACGCCCTGTTCCGCGCGCGCTGATCACGCACGGCCACTCCGATCACGCACGCGCTGGCCATGGCAGCGTGCTAGCGACGGCAGGGACGCTGGCGATCATGCGCGCGCGTATCGGGCCAGATTTCGCCGGCTCGACGCAGGCGCTGAAATACGGCGAGACGATCGACATTGGCGGCGTGAAGTTTTCGCTACATTCAGCGGGACACGTGCTGGGCTCGGCGCAAGCGGCGGCGGAATGCGGCGGCACGCGTGTGGTGGTGAGCGGCGATTATAAGCGCCAGCCGGACCCAACCTGCGCGCCATTCGAGGTCGTCTCGTGCGACGTGTTCATCACCGAAGCAACCTTTGCGCTGCCAGTGTTCACCCACCCGACGGCCGAGCACGAGGTGCGGAAGTTGCTGGCCTCAGTCGCGATGTTTCCGGAGCGCGCGCATGTTGTCGGCGCCTATGCGCTGGGCAAAGCGCAGCGCGTCATGGCGGAGCTGGTGCGCGCGGGTTGGGATAAGCCAATCTACCTGCACGGCGCGTTGTTGGAAGTGACAAAGCTCTATCAGGCGCACGGCGTTGATTGCGGTGATGTGCGGCCGGTCGAGACGGCGCCCAAGAGTTTCTACGCTGGCGCGATCATACTCGGCACGCCGAGCGCGCTGCAGACGGCGTGGGTGCGCCGCTTTCCCGATCCAGTGACGTGCTTTGCTTCAGGGTGGATGCGCGTACGCGCACGCGCGCGCCAGCGTGGTGTAGAATTGCCGTTGGTGATCTCCGACCACGCCGATTGGTGCGATCTGCAGCGCACGATCAAAGACACAGGCGCGGGCGAGATCTGGATCACACACGGTGAGGCCGATGCGCTGGCGCACTGGTGCGAACTGCAAGGGCTGAAGGCGAAGGCGCTGCATCTGGTCGGCTATGGCGATGAGGAAGAACCCTCAGGGGCGGCGGCGTGAACCGCTTCGCTGCTCTTCTCGATCGCTTGGCGTATGAGCCGCGCCGTTTAGGCAAGCTGGCGCTGCTAGAGCAATACTTTCGCGAGACGCCTGATCCCGATCGCGGTTGGGCGCTCGCTGCGATGACGGGCGCGCTGACGTTTAAGAACGCTAAGGCCGGCCTCATACGAAACTTGGCCGCCGAGCGCACTGATCCGGTGCTGTTCGGTCTCTCCTACGATTTCGTCGGTGATCTCGCCGAAACGGTTTCGCTGATGTGGCCGGCGGATGAGACGCGGGCCAACGCGCAGCTAACGATCACGGATGTGGTCGACGGCTTGCACAGCACGCCGAAGGACAAGCTTCCTGAAGTTGTCGCGAACTGGCTTGATCGCCTTGATGAAAACGGCCGCTGGGCGCTGTTGAAGCTCATCACCGGCGCGCTGCGCATTGGCGTGTCAGCACGACTCGCTCGAACAGCGCTGGCGCGGCTCGGCGGCAAGGAGGCGGACGACGTGGAAGACGTCTGGCACGCGGTTGCGCCGCCCTACACGGACTTGTTCGCCTGGCTCGAAGGCCGCGGTGAGGCGCCCAGCGTCTCGACAAGTGTGCGCTTCTATCCGCCGATGCTCTCACACCCGATCGATCCGGAAGAGTTCGCGCCGCTCAATGCGGCGGATTTCATCGCAGAGTGGAAGTGGGACGGCATTCGCGTGCAGGCGGCCGCCGGCAAGGATGCCAACGGCAGGCGCATCGCGCGGCTCTATTCGCGGACGGGCGAGGATATCTCCGGGTCATTTCCCGATCTCGTTGCGGGTTTTCAGTTCGATGCGGTGCTCGACGGCGAATTGCTGATCAAGCGCGGCGGCGGAGTGCAGGATTTCAACACGCTGCAGCAGCGGCTGAACCGCAAAAGCGTCAACGCCAAGCTGATGCAGGAATTCCCGGCCTTCATCCGCGTCTACGATCTGATTGCGGAGGGCGATGATGATTTGCGCGCGCTGCCGTTCATCGAACGCCGCGCCAAACTCGAAACGTTCGTCAGCGGGCATCCGCTCGCGCCGATCGATCTCTCGGAGCTAATCCAGTTCGACACTTGGGACGACCTTAGCGCCGCGCGCGCCGATCCTTCGCATGGCGGCGCGGGCATTGATGCCGAGGCGGTTGAAGGCGTCATGATCAAGCGCCGCGACGCGCCCTATCTTGCGGGGCGACCCAAGGGCTATTGGTTCAAGTGGAAGCGCGATCCGATGGTGATCGACGCGGTGCTGATGTATGCGCAGCGCGGCTCGGGCAAGCGCAGCTCCTTCTATTCGGACTATACGTTCGGCGTCTGGACGGAAGCCGGAGAGCTGACGCCGGTCGGCAAAGCCTATTTCGGATTCACCGACGAAGAACTGATCGAACTCGACAAATTCGTGCGCAATAACACCGAGAACCGCTTCGGCCCCGTGCGCGAAGTTACGCACACAAAAACTAAGGGCCTCGTCGTCGAGGTTGCCTTCGAAGGCCTCCAGCGCTCGACCCGGCACAAATCCGGCGTCGCCATGCGGTTCCCACGTTTTTCCCGCATTCGTTGGGACAAACGCCCGAGTGATGCCGACACGCTGGAAGCGTTGACAAAGTTTCTCGCCAAGGCGCCTTCGCCCTCGAGCTAGCGCATTCCCGCCAATCCGATGGCGCCCTTCGGACGTACGAAGCGTTGGTACCCAATGGAGATCCATTTCGTGCGCCGTTTGCTTGCAGCCATTGCCGCCGTCGCCCTGCTCACCACCCCCGCCTCGGCCAACCCAGGTGAGGTTAGGCGCGCCATGCCGAACGCGGAGAAGGTTGGCGAGGCCGCCTACACCGTGCTCTCGGTGCGGCTGTTCAATGCGGAGCTGTTCGCGGATGGTGGCCGGTTCTCGTGGGAACGGCCGTTCGCGTTGACGCTTACCTATGACCGTTCGGCGCAAGCCAGCATGCTGATCAACCGCTCGATTCGGGAGATGAGTTCACGCGGCGCCGGCAATGCTCAACAACTCGCACCGCTCCGCGCGCAATTGGAGCGCTGCTTCACCTCAGTCTCGCGCGGCGATCGCTTCACGGGCGTGAGCACTGGCGTGGAAACGGCGACATTCTACCTGAACGGCGCGCAACGCTGCGAAGTTCGGTGGCCGAACTTCCGTCGCCACTTCTTCGGCATCTGGCTAGCTGGCCGCGACGGCGCCGCCGCCAGGGTCAGCGCTCAATTGCGCGGAGAGAGCTAGATCATCCTGGCATCTGCGCTTTGTCGCGGATGAACTGCGAAAGCAGCCACTTTTCGCCCGACGTTGGCGGATCACCTGCGTGCTGCGTCAATGGATCGGGCGCGCCATGCTCATCGACATTGCGCCAGAACAGCGCGTCACCCACGCCGCCGCGGATCTTCTTGTTGATGGCGAGAAAGTTGGTCTGCCCGCCTGCGAACGCTTCGTTGAGATAGACAAGGAACGTATGCGGACGTTGACCACGTGCGCGGATCTCGGCGCTGAAGTCCGTGCTAATGTAGTCGGCATGATCGGTGAACGCTTGGCCGACTTCGTAGCGGAAGATCGAAGTGCGCTCGAAGTTCGCTTGCGACACGGCCAGCGTGCTGGCGATCCGGTGCCGCAGCAGGATGAGCGGCATGTTCAAATCAGAGAGCTTGAACGTGCCTGCCGTATTCGTGCGGCTCGTGTCCTGCACGGGGCGTCCGGTGGCCGGATCGTACACCAGCGTCGCTTCCTGCAGCGGCCGCGCGCGGTCGATCAGCCAAGCGCACAGCTCGGGATCGATAAAGCCGCGTGACGTACCGATGCGAGGCGCCTCGTGTACGTACTCGATCGGCCGCGGTGCAATCCAGGTGGTGAGATCGCCGCCTAAGTTCATCATATCTGCTTGCGGCGTCGCATCCGGCGCGCCGGCTTCGTCGGCGATGTAGATGTTCTCGAACGCCAGCGTCAGATTGACTTCACAGCCGTAACCGACACCGAGCGCATACGCTTCGAATAACAACGCCTCGGGATCACCTTCGCGCGCCGCCGCCCCGATGGTGCGGTAGGTCTCTGCGATATCGACAGCGCGGTCCGCTTCAATCGCCGCACGCGCCTGCTGAAAGCGGTCGGTCGCTTCGCTCAAGCCTTCGGCCCCATGCTGACGCCAGGCGGCAAGGGCGTGTTCTCCGGAACAAAGAAGTCCGGCATCAGCGACTTGGTCGGATCGACGCGATACTTGTCGAAGTCGCGCTCGCCTTCGGCGTAGAGCAGCACGTCATCGATGAAGAAATTTCCGGTGCATGCGCGCGAGGGCTTGTTGAAGATCGCGTAGGCGGCATCCGCCATGATGTCGACAGTGCGGCAATGGCTCATGCCCTCCTGGCCGGCGAGCGCAAACTCGATCGCGGCTGTCGCAACGCCGGTGCGGGGCCAGAGCGCGTTGAACGCGACGCCGTCGTCCTTGAACTCTTCGGCCATGCCGAGCACGCACATGCTCATGCCGAACTTAGCCATCGTGTACGCCACATGGCCCCCGAACCAACGCGGGCTCATATCGAGCGGCGGCGACAACATCAGCACGTGCGGATTGGACGCCCGCTTCAGATGCGGGATGCACGCGCGCGACGTAAGGAACGTGCCTCGCATGTTGACTTGGTTCATCAGGTCAAAGCGGCGGATGTCTGTTTGCAGCGTGCCAGTGAGCTGGATAGCGCTGGCATTGTTCACGCAGATATCGATCCCGCCAAAGCGAGCAACGGCGGCATCAACGGCGGCCTGAATGCTGTCCGGCTCACGCACATCAACGACGACAGGCAAAGCTTGGCCGCCCGCCTTCTCGATCTCCTCGGCCGCCGAATAGATCGTGCCCGGCAGCTTCTTGTGGGGCTCCGCGGTCTTAGCTGCGATCACAACGTTAGCGCCGTCTCGGGCGGCGCGTAGGCCGATGGCCAAGCCGATGCCCCGGCTGGCGCCGGTAATGAATAAGGTTTTTCCGCGCAAGCTCATGGGGTCCTCACCAAGTTTTGGACACAATAGGCCGTTCCGGCGTGCAATCTAGCGTGAGGACGCGTCGTTCCATCTTGACTGTAGGCATAGGAAGGAGAAATTCCGCAGTTGAGGGCAAGGTTTGGAGGACTACCGGATGCGCACACTTGCGCTTGCCGCCATTTTTGGCGTCGGACTTCTTGCAGGCGGCGTCGCAGCCGCTGAGCCATACAGCGACCCGCACGGGCGGCTGACTTTCAACGCACCGGCTGGCTGGCGCGTTCAACCGCAAAACGCGGGTGGCCAAACGGCCGTGCTGGCGTTCAACGCGCAGAACGATTGCTTCTTCTTCGGCGCAGATAACGCCGCCACCGCAACCAGTTCTGCTGACGCCGCGCGCAACACACGCGATCCGATCACGCCGCAGGCTTGGGTCACGTACGCAACGCCGATCCGTGACTTCTTTGAAGGCACGCCCCCGACATTGGTTTCACAAAGTGTAGACACGAGCGGCTTTTGGCCGGTGCAACGCGCTGAACTGCGTGGACCGAGCAAAACCGTTTACGGCGCAGTGCTGATCCGTCCGGGCGTCGAGATTCGGGCATTCTGCTCGGGCGCAACATCGGCAGCAGCCTATGACGCAATTTTCGCTTCGCTCGCGCACCCGAACGATGCGGCTTGGCAACAAGCGGCGGAAACGCAGCGCAGTCAGCGTGAATCGCACAACGCTGAAGTGACCGCTCAACAGCAAGCACAAGAGCAGGCGCAAGCGCAGCAGGGTGAAACCGCTCAGCAGCAAGAACAAACGAACGAGCGCCGCCGCCGTAGCCGCGATCCGAGCCGCGACCATTAAGGTCTGATCCATCAGCGTAAACGCTTGGTTATTCTTACGTTTACGCGCAATTCACGACGATGGCTCAAACCATGAGCCATGGACGGACGACTCCTTCAAACCCTTGCAGCGCCCCAAACGGGCGCTGCAAGCCGTTTCAACGCTGATCGCGGCCTCGTCGCCGCGGTTACAGCTTTCGCGGTTGGGGCCGTTTCAATTTTATCTCCGCCACTTGCGGTGCTGGGCTTAGCTTTGCTGGCGGCGCGCGTGCTGTTCAGCGGCGAATCCGTACGCATCGATTGGCTGACCTTGATCGGCCCCGCGCTCGCGGCGCTTACAGTTGGCGGTTTCTTTGGCCTGCCCGGCGCAATCGGCACCTTGTTTGTGTGGCGGCTCGTCGCCGATACGCGCTGGAGCATCGGTGAAGCCACGCGTCTCGCCGCCGCTGCTGGCCGCCCAGCTGAAACAACCTTCAAAGCCCTGGCGCACGCTTGGATGACGCCGCTCTTCGGACTCGTGATCGTCGCCTACACGGCGCCGCACATGATCGCCGGCTTGCCGCTCGATCTACCGCACGTTCCGTCATGGCTGGTGATCGGCGTTGGTATCCTTGCGGCCGGCGCGTTTTTTGATTGGGGCCTGCAACGCGCAGCTGACTGGCGCCTGGGCGAACTCGCCAAAGCGCCGGCCTCGCATCTGCTCATCCACCACATGATGTTTGTGCTGGCGTTCGGTCTGATGATCGACGTGTCGGCGGGCGTGGTGATGCTGATCGCTTGGCGCCTCGCGCACGCCGCGCCTTTGCGTCAGAGCTTTACGGCGGTCCCGTAAGCCAAAACTTCCGTCGCTTGGCCTTGGCCGGCGTCCGTCGTTTCAAACCGCACACCGATAACCGCGTCGGCATTCAATGACTGGGCGTGCTGGATCATGCGATCGAGCGCCTGCTCGCGGCTTTCGGCCAAGAGCTTTGTGTATTCGTGGATCTCGCCACCGACGATCATCCGCAGGCCCGCCACGATATCGCGCCCGATGAAGCGCGAGCGCACGACGTTGCCCCGCACCAAGCCAAGATGCTGAGACACGGTGCGGCCATTAACTTCAAAGGTGGTGGAAATGATCATCGTCTCGCGCCCTCCATAAGACGCTGAAGACATAAGGCGTCCGCTTGGGGTGGCGCAATCCCGCGACGACGGTTGCTATCTTTCAACGTCCCGATAGCGCTTTTCTTCAGCGCCGCCGCTTTGGTCGGCGATGACTTGACCGATCATCCAGACGCCGCCGATCAGCATCAGCACGATGCCAACGACCACGGATAGCGCCAAGCCGATCGCCGCGACGACGCTACCAACAACGAGCGCAGGATCGCCGCCGCTGAGCGCCGCTCCGATGACAGTGCCGACTCCAAGAAAGTACGCAAGCGCGCATAGTCCCGCGCCGGTGCAGAACAAGATCATCGGGCTCGACGAGCGATGCTCTGGGTTGCGGCCTTCAGATGGCGACATAACGAGCGATCCCTTCGCTATCGACAACGCGCTTCGCAAGCCCGCGTCCGACGAGGCAATTGGTGTGCGCGATCGCTTCGCCGGTGGCCATGCCCATCAGATCTGGCCCGATCTTGCGGGCAAAGAGCGCGCCGAACAAATCCACCGCACGTCGCGGTTCTTGCTTGAGCCGATCCAGCACGCGCGACAGCGCCTTCTCGTGGCCGTCGATGAGATTTTGCAGCCGCTCATGCAGGCCGATGAAGGGCTCATTGTGCGACGGCAGCACCAGAACGTCGTTCGGCACAGCGCCGAGCAGCTTCTTGCAGCTGTCGATCCAATCGGTGAGCGGATCACCGTCCGGCTCAGTGGGAAACACTGAAACGTTGGAGCTGATGCGGGGCAACACTTGGTCGCCGGAGATGAAGAGCTTCAGCTCTTCCTGCCACAGGCACACATGCTCAGGGCAATGGCCGTTGCCTGTGATGATGCGCCACGGGCGGCCGTTGATCTCGATCGTCTCGCCGTCGCCGACGCGCCGGTATGCGTCCGGCATTTTCGATACCGCTTTGCCAAAGCCGCCGAAGCGGACTTTGTAGCTATCGAGCAGATCCTCATCCCAACCGGCGGCGCGATAGAATTGCACGCCCTCTTCCGGCGCTTCGCGACCAGTGTCGGCCACCAGCATGCGGCCGGTGATGTATTCGAGGCGGCTCATCCAAAGCGTCGCGTTGAACTTGCGGCAGAGCCAGCCGGCGAGTCCCATGTGGTCGGGATGCATGTGCGTGCAGATCACGCGCGTCACCGGCTTGCCGCCTAGCTTCGCGTCGAAAATGGCGCGCCAATGTTCGCGCGTCTGCTCCATGCCCATGCCAGTGTCGACGATGGTCCAGCCATCGCCGTCTTCGAGCAGCCACAGATTGATCCATTGCAGCGCGAACGGCAGCGGCATGCGCACCCAATGCACGCCCGGCGCAATCTCGCGCGCAACGCCCGCCTCCGGCGGCTCACCTAAGGGATATTCCAGCTTCGGTTTCACCCGAGCCGGCGCGACATCATCTTCAAGGCCGTCCATCGACATGGGATGAGGTTAGCCCGTTGGGGTTGATGATGGCGAGAGCTTTGGCGCCGATCTCTACCGCTGCCTGTCTGAAAGTCGGAGCGCGCCGTCTCCGACGGCGCTTGCGCGGCCGGAGGCCGCGCGCTCCAACTTACCTAAACTCCATCAAACTTAGAGCCGCAGCGCCAAGCTTGACCTCCGCCAGCCGCGACGGCGCGCGCGCCAGAACGGTGCGCGCGTAGAAGCGGAGCAGCGCGGCTTGTTCGCCGTCCGCGTCCCGCGCGCCACCCTTCACCAGCAGCACGCCGCCAACCACATCTCCAGCCAACTGCAAGTACGCATACGCGCCAGCCTGTGCGTCCTCGCGCGAGGCGGAGAGCATGTAGTCGGTGGCTTCCGCGAGCGTATCGAGGGCGACATTCAATTTGGGATGAGACGAACCCGCAACCGCGCGCCCTTCCGCGATGAAAGCCTGCATCGCTTCGCCGCGATCGCCGAGCAGCTTGCGGCCATAGAGATCGAGAGCCTGGATGCCGTTGGTGCCCTCATAGATCGGCGCGATACGGGCGTCGCGATAGAATTGCGCCGCGCCGCCTTCTTCGACAAAGCCCATGCCGCCGTGCACTTGCACGCCCAGGCTGGAGCACTCGACACCGAGGTCCGTGCCCCAGGCCTTCGCGATCGGAGTCAGCAAATCTTCTCGCGTCTTATCTCCAGCATCCGCCGCGACCGCCGTCGCGTAGCAGATCGCGCGGCCTGCTTGGATCTTCGCTTTCATCGTCATCAGCATCCGGCGCACGTCCGGGTGCTCGATGATTAGCGCGCCGCCTTGCTTGCGCTCTTTCGCGTACGCGAGCGCTTTCTGATACGCCGCCTCTGCGACGCCGACGCCTTCCATACCAACATTGATTCGCGCCGCGTTCATCATCGTGAACATCGCCGCCAGCCCGCGGTTCTCCGCGCCGATCAGCCAGCCGGTCGCGCCTTCGTAAGCGAGCGTGCATGTCGGCGAAGCATGGATCCCCATCTTCTCTTCCACGCCAATGCACCGCACCGCGTTGCGCGTGCCATCGGCGTCACGAAACTTCGGGACGATGAAGAGCGAGATACCCTTCGAACCGGCAGGCGCGCCTTCGATGCGCGCGAGTACAAGGTGGACGATGTTCGGCACGAGATCGTGCTCGCCCCAGGTGATGAAAATCTTCTGGCCACTGATCGCGTAGGAGCCATCAGCTTGGGGCACGGCCTTGGTCGTCAACACGCCGAGATCGGAGCCGGCTTGCGGCTCAGTCAGATTCATCGTTCCCGACCATTCGCCGGAGATGAGCTTTTCCAGATAGAGCGCCTTCTGATCGGTTGCGCCGTGCTGCTCGATCGCTTCGATGGCGCCGAGGGTCAGCATCGGCAGCAGCGCGAAACTCATATTCGCGCTGTGGAACGTCTCCATCACCGCGAGCGCCAGCGAACGCGGCAAACCTTGGCCGCCGTAGGCGGGATCAGCGGCGAGGCCCTGCCAGCCGCCGTCCTTGAACGCGTTGTAAGCTTCCTGAAAGCCCGGCGCGGCGGTTACCACACCATCTTTCAGCGTAACGCCTGCTTGATCACCGCTACGATTGAGCGGCGCTAGAGTTTCACCGGCCAATGCGCCGGCGCCTTCCAAGATCGCTGCAAGCGTATCTTCATCGAGCTCCGGAAAGCGCTGCCGCAACGACCAGAAGTCGGCGCACGCTTCGAGTGCGAAGCGTATGTCGGCGATGGGCGCGGCGTAGGGCATTCAAGGTCCTCCGCCGCGCACAATAGCCGCTACAGAGAGCGGCGCGAGCCTTCTTGTGGCCGCATGCGGCTCTACATTGGACGTTCGAGACTGGAGATCGCTATGCGTTGGTCCGCCCTATTCGTCGCTCTTGCCGCCACGGCGCTTGTCAGCTGCGCGTCCACACCATCGACCGCGTCAGCACAATCAATCGCGACCGCACAACCGACCACGCCCGTCCAATCGACCGCGCCCGCGACGTATCCTGTCGCTGTCGACCTTCCCGCCGGCACGTATCAACTCGATCCGCGCCACGCGAGCGTGCTCTTCCGCATCCAACACGGCGGCCTCGCCTGGTTCACGGCGCGCTTCGACACGAAAGCCGCAACACTCGCGCTCGACCCCGCTGACCCAAGCCGCTCACAGCTCACCGCCAGCGTCGATGCAACAAGCGTCAACACCGGCGTGCTCAATGCCCAAGGCGACCGCAGTTTCGATCAATCGATCGGCCGCGCACTTGGCGGCAGTCAGATCACCTTTGCCTCCACCGCCATCGAACGCACCGGCGAACACACCGCGCGCATCACCGGCGATCTCACCTTGAACGGCCAGACCCATCCGGCCACGCTCAACGCGACGTTCGAAGGCTCAGGCCGCGACATCCTCCGTGGCGGCAACATGGTGCTGGGCTTCTCCGCCCAAGGCACGATAGACCGCACCCAGTGGGGCGTGAACGATTGGCGCGCCTTTACGGGCAGCGAGGTTCAGATCGTCATTGAGGCGGAGCTGGTGCGCGGCTGAGCGTCTCAATTCTTCTCGGTTCTCGCGTTGTGCCCGGTAGCCGTTGCCTCCAGCCGCGCTACATAGGCGGCTCCACCTGGGAGAACCCTGCATGAGACTGATGTTCGCCGCCGCAGCCGCCTTGACCTTGGCCGCGTGCAACCGACCCGCCGAGACGCCGGCCACAACCGAAGCTCCGGCCGTGGAAGTGAACGCACCGACCGGCGAATACACGCTCGACCCGAACCACTCGACGGTCACGGTCCGCGCCCAGCACTTCGGTCTCGCTTTCTACACCCTGCGCTTCAACAAGGTCGCGGGCACGCTCAACTTCAATGCCGAGACCCCGGCGCAATCGACGATCCAAGCCACGGTTGATGTCACCTCGCTCGACACGCCCTACACGGGCGATCGCGACTTTGACTCCGAACTCCAGAACTCCTCCTGGCTCGACAGCGCAGGGTCGCCGACCGCGACTTTCACGTCGACCGCAGTTGAATCGACCGGCGCCAACACGGCGCGCGTCACCGGCGATCTCACGCTGCGCGGCCAGACGCATCCGATCACGCTTGATGTCACCTATGACGGCAGCCACAGCCCGCACCCGATGGGCATGCAGGTCTCGTCGATCGGCTTCTCCGCGCGCGGCACGTTCCAGCGCTCGCAGTTCGGCATCAACGAACTCATCCCGCGCGCCGGCAATGACGGCGTCAGCGATCAGGTCGAACTGGTGATCGAAGCCGAGTTCACGCGCCCGATCGAAAGCGCGCCGGTCCCGGGTAACACCACACGCGAACCGGTGAACTAAGATGGCGGCCAGAGCCCAACGGTACACAGCGGTCGCGATCGTCCTTCACTGGGCGATCGCGGTTGCGATCCTGTTCATGATCCCGATGGGTCTCTGGATGCACGAGAGCGCCGAGCACGGCGACGTTAGTGCGAATATCTTCCGCGCCTATCAGCTGCACAAATCGATCGGCCTTACGGTGCTGGCGCTGAGCCTCGTGCGGCTCGGCTGGCGCCTCGCGAATCCGCCGCCGCCCATGCCTGAGCATATGCCGGGCTGGGAGCGCTTCATCGCCACGGCGACGCACTGGGCCTTCTATGCGCTGATGATCGGCCTGCCGCTCTCTGGTTGGCTCTATGTCTCGACCGGCTGGTCGATCCACGACGAAGCGCCGCTTCCCGTGGCGACGCATTGGTTCGGCCTCTTCCAAGTGCCGGCGCTGTTCGGCCTCAACCAAGCCGATCTCGGCGTCCGTGAGGACACGGCTGAAGCCGCGCTCACCGCGCACGCGTATCTCGCGTACGCCGCGCTCGGCCTCGCGGCGCTCCACGTACTCGCCGCCCTGAAGCACCACCTGTTCGACAAGGACGAAGTGCTGGCACACATGGTCCCGGGCCTGCGCGCGCCGTTCGAGACAGAACCTGCGCCGAAGAACCCAGTGCGCCTTGCTGTGCTTGGGATTGGCCTATCGGTCGTCGTGATCGCACTTGCGGCTGCGTTGTTCGCTCTGCTGGGCGGCGGCTCCGCTACGACATCGCCACAAACGCAGTCCTCGTTTGAAGTGGTCGAGGCCCCAGCCACAACAACCGAAGCGCCCGCAACAACCACAACCGTTGCGCCGCCCGTCGCGACAGGCCAGGCCAGCGCATGGCGCGTCGATGCAGCGCGCAGCTCGATTGGCTTTGCGTTCTCCATGGACGACGGCTCGGGCAACAGCTCGCGCATCGATGGGCGCTTTGCCCGCTGGCGCGCCGACATCCGCTTTGACCCGAACGACCTCGAGAACTCGGCCGTGACCGTCGCGATCCAAACCGCCTCCGCCAGCGACGGCGTCGCCTCCCATGACGCTTACATGCGCGAACCGGGTTGGTTTGACGTCGATGCGCACCCCACCGCCACCTTCCGCGCCACCGACTTCCGCCGCCGCGGCGAAGGCTACGAGGCCCGCGGCGAACTCACGATCAAAGATCGCGAGCGCAACGTGCGGCTGCCCTTCACGCTGACGATCAATGGCGACACCGCCGTCATGAACGGCACGGTGGCGATTGACCGCGAAGAGTTTGACCTCGGCAAGGACGTCGAAGGTTCGGACATGATCTCGCGCAATGTCGACGTCACGATCCGCGTACACGCAACGCGATCGCAATGAGCGTCGCGCGGGGGGCGGAGGTTCTGCGGGCCGGCGGTTTGGTCGTTTTTCCTACCGAGACCGTCTATGGCGTCGGCGCCGACGCCACCAACCCGCACGCCGTCGCCCGCATCTTCGCAGCCAAGGGCCGGCCGCAATTCAATCCGCTGATCAGCCACGTGCTGAGCCTTGCCGATGCGGAGCGGCACGGTGAGCTGCATCCGGTCGCGCGTGCACTCGTGGTGAAGTTCTGGCCCGGCCCGCTGACCATCGTCGTGCCGCGCCGCGCGGAGAGCCCTGTCGCTGAACTCGCGTGCGCGGGCCTTGCAACCATTGCGCTGCGCTCACCTTCGCACCCGCTCGCCCGCGAACTGCTCGCCGCGTTCGGCGGACCAGTTGTTGCGCCCAGCGCCAATCGTTCGGGGCACGTGAGCGCCACTACTGCCGCGCACGCCGCTGCCGATCTCGAAGGCGCAGTCGACCTCATTCTCGATGGTGGTCCATCCTCTGTCGGCCTTGAGTCCACCATCGTCGCTATCGGCGCCGACGGTCACGCGACGCTGCTACGCCCCGGCGCAATCGGCCGCGAGGCCATCGAAGTCATCAGCGGCTCGCTCGCCTCGCCCACCTCCGGCGCGATTGCAGCGCCGGGGATGATGGAGAGCCACTACGCGCCGCGCGCGCGCATTGTGCTCGATGCGAGCACACCGCCGCCTGGCGCGGTATATCTCGCGTTCGGTGCGCCTGCGTCCGCTGGTGGGCTCACGCTTTCGGCCTCGGGCGACCTCACAGAGGCGGCTGCGAACCTCTACGCGCACCTGCGCGCGCTCGATGCGACCGGCGCTGACACAATTGCGGTCGCGCCGATCCCCGGCGGCGGGCTTGCAGAAGCTATTCGCGACCGCCTCGCTAGAGCCGCCGCGCCGAGATAGGTTCGGACTCACATGTCCGACCTCAAAAACCAGATCGCCGCCCGTATCGGAGACAAGAATGTCGTCTCTGACCCCGACTTACTGGCCCCACAGCTCGTAGAATGGCGTGGCAGATATAGTGGCGCGACGCCGTTCGCCGCTTATCCGGCCACAACAGCTGAGGTGGCCGATATTGTGAAGCTCTGCGTCGCCGCGGGCGCGAAGATTACGCCGCAGGGCGGCAATACAGGGCTCGTCGGTGCACAGATCCCGAATGGCGAGGTGCTGATCTCGCTCCGGCGCATGAACCAGATCCGCGAGATCGATGCAGCGAACGACTCACTCACGGCGGAAGCAGGCGTGATCTTGAGCAACGTGCAGAGCGCAGCAGCCGAATCGAATCGCCTGTTCCCTCTCTCACTCGCTGCAGAACACAGCGCGACGATCGGCGGACTCATCTCAACCAACGCAGGCGGTGTGCACGTGCTGCGATACGGCATGATGCGCGAGCTCGTGCTCGGCATCGAAGCGGTGCTGCCAGATGGTCGCACCTTCTCCGGCCTCAAGGGTTTGAGGAAGGACAACACCGGCTACGACCTCAAGCAACTCTTCATCGGCGCCGAGGGCACGCTCGGCATCGTCACCGCCGCCTGTCTGAAACTTTACCCACAGCCGGCGGCGCGCGAGGTCGTGCTGCTCGCTGTGCCATCGGCGGACCATGCGCTCGCGCTGCTGCACCGGATGAAGGCGGCGACAGGCGCCGTCTCGGCCTTCGAGGTGATGAACCGCGTAGCTGTCGACGTGACAGTGAAGAACGTCCCCAGCGTCCGCGATCCCCTGGGCGGCGTGGGCGAGATCACGGTGCTGATTGAGTTCGAAGCGGCGCACGCAGCGGGCCTCCGAGACGCCATCGAAAGTGCGCTGGCTAGCGCCATTGATGCAGGCGAAGCGGAAACGGCTTTAATTGCAGAAAACGCAAGCCAGGCGCGGGTTTTCTGGGCTTTGCGCGAGAGCATTTCGGCCGGTCACAAGCCCGAAGGCGCGCAAGTCAGCCACGACATCAGCGTGCCAGTTTCAGCAACGCCAACCTTCCTCGCGCGCGCTAATGCGGCGATGGAGAAACGCTGCCCCGGCGTGCGCATCATCGCCTTCGGTCACATGGGCGACGGCAACTTCCACTACACCGCGATGCAGCCACACGGCGCCGATCCCGCCGCCTTCCCCGGTCCCGATCTGACACAGCTCGTCTACGAGACAGCCGCCGCACTCGGCGGCTCGATCTCAGCTGAGCACGGCATCGGAGTCGCGCGTCGCAGCGACCTCACACGCTTCAAAGAT
>JAPLOL010000109.1 GCA_026400735.1 Alphaproteobacteria bacterium
TGTGCAAGTGCTTGATGTGGACGGCGAAAAGCGCCGCATCTCGCTCGGCATCAAGCAAGTGCAGAACAATCCGTGGGATGCGTTCATCGCAGAAAACGGCGTTGGTTCGGTCATCGAAGGCGAGATCAAGAACATCACCGAATTCGGTCTGTTCGTTGGCCTCACGCCGGAACTCGACGGCATGGTCCACCTCTCGGACATCGCCTGGGACGCGCAGGGTGAAGAAGCCCTCGCCCGCTTCAACAAGGGCGACATGGTCAAGGCGAAGGTTCTCGACGTCGACGTCGAGAAGGAACGTATTTCGCTTGGCATCAAGCAAGTCGACAGCGACCCGATGGCCGATGCGGACTTCAAGCGTGGCCAGATCATCACGGCGGAAGTCGTCGATGTGTCGACAGGTGGCATCGAAGTCTCGTTCGGCGAAGGCAACGCGCTGCGCACCTTCATCCGCAAGTCGGATCTGTCGCGCGACCGCCAAGAGCAACGCGCTGAGCGTTTCTCGGTCGGCGATCGCCTCGACGCGATGGTGACTGGCTTCGACAAGTCGAGCCGCAAGGTCTCGCTGTCGGTGAAGGCCATGGAACTGGCGGACGAAAAGGAAGCGATTGCTCAGTTCGGTTCGTCGGACTCAGGCGCTTCGCTTGGCGACATCCTCGGCGCTGCGCTGAAGGACAAGAAGTAAGCATAAACCGCTACCAGCGGTTTGGATTGAGGCCCGGCGGCGACGCCGGGCCTTTTTCTTGGCCTTTTCAAACGGATGGGTGTTGACGTGAGGCCCTGACCGGTCCTCTATCGCCTCAACGGGGAACTCAAGGGATCGCACATGTTGCGCTCAGAGCTGGTCAATCGGCTGCAAGAAGAGATGGGCTCGCTTAAGGCGGCCGAAATCGAACACGCGGTCGATATCGTTCTGGATGAAGTCGCAGTGGCTCTGGCCCAAGGCGGTAGGGTTGAACTGCGTGGCTTTGGCGCGTTCTCGGTCCGAAAGCGCGACGCGCGGACTGGCCGCAATCCCCGCACCGGCGCGACCGTCAAAGTTGAGGCCAAAAAGGTGCCGTTCTTCAAGCCTGGCAAGGAGCTGCGGCTCAAGGTGAATGGCGGCGAAGAGCCGTAAGTCTCCGTTTGCGGCCCGCGAGGGAACCCGAACGGTTGCTCAGCCGTTTTGTTCCCCGATTAGGCGGGACTACGAAGAAGTAATGAGTACGGACGACCTATCGCCTGGGCCCCACGCGGCTTCCGAGAGCGACGTCATGGCTGCGCGGCTGGCGACGATCGTCGCCAATTCCGACGATGTGATCATCTCAAAAACGCTGGCAGGCATCATCACATCCTGGAACGGCGGGGCGACGCGCATCTTTGGCTACGAGCCTGAAGAAATCATCGGCCAGCACATCTCCAAGATCATCCCGCCGGAATTGCTGCACGAGGAAAAGGACATCATCGCGCGGCTCTCACGCGGCGAGCGGATCGAGCACTTCGAAACGGTGCGTGTCGCGAAGGATGGCCGGCAGGTCCACATCTCGCTGACGGTGTCGCCGATGCGAGATTCAACCGGGCGGATCATCGGCGCCTCGAAGGTCGCGCGGGACATCAGTGACCGGCGACGCGCCGAAGAGACACAGCGCCTGCTGATCGATGAACTCAATCACCGGATCAAGAACACGCTCGCGACGGTGCAAGCGATCGCGACGCAGACGCTGCGGCGAGCCGCGACACCTGCCGATTTCGTTGAGAGCTTCAATGGCCGCATCAGGGCTCTCGCACGCGCCCATGGCTTGCTCACCGGCAGCTCATTTCAAGGCGCAGAGATTACGGATTTGGTGCGCGAACAATTGCTGCTGGGTAGCGAGGAAGATTCGCGCATTTCGCAGTCAGGACCAGCGCTCGTGCTTGAGGCGCAGCCGGCCCTCCATCTCGCGCTGGTGCTGCACGAGCTCGGCACAAATGCCCGCAAACATGGCGCGCTCTCGGTCGCCGGCGGTTTGGTTTCAGTGAACTGGCATCTTGTCGCGAACAACGGACGCAATTTGCAGCTGCAATGGCGCGAAGTTGGCGGGCCGCGCGTGAACGCGCCGACCGCGCAAGGCTTTGGCTCAGTGCTCATCGAGAACAGCTTGCGCGCCTATGGCGGCGAGGTCCCAGTCACTTACGCCGAGAGCGGCGTTGTCTGTGAGATCAATCTGCCATTGCCGGAACTAAGTCATCCAATCGGTGCGCTGGCGCGCGAGACGGCCTCCTTCAGCACGAGCGCGACACCGCGAGCTGGCATTGATGGCAAACGCATTCTGATCGTCGAAGACGAACCTCTCATCGGCATGGTGCTCACCGACTATCTGCAAGACGCAGGGTGCGAGATCGTCGGCCCGATACAGAACGCCGATCGAGCTGAACAGATGGCCGGTAGCGAAGCCATTGATGCTGCACTGGTGGATGGCAATTTAGCGGGACGTCGTGTTGATGAAATCGTATCGGCGCTAAGGGGCCGGCGTATTCCGTTCGCGTTTGTCACCGGATATGGGCGAGAGGCGCTGCCTCCCGGTTTTGACGATGCGCCGATCATCGAAAAGCCGTTCACGGAAGACCAGGTGATTTCGACGCTCAATCGCCTGCTCAACAACGTGGTGCAACTGCACGCTGCGCGGCATGAAGCCTAAGCCGCGCGCGCGCGAAACGCGCTCTTCATCCACGCAGCGAACTTAAGCAATACCGCAGCGCCGAGTAGCGATAGCGTGGGGATCGCGAGCCAGGGTTTGTCTTCAAGCCGGCCGAGATATGAGACAAAGAATATCCCCGCGATGCCGATGCCGCCGAACGTGTGCAGCAGCTTCCAATTGCGCGGGCCGAGCGTGCGGACGGACCAGTCGTTTGAGGTCAGCGCCATCAGAGCGACCATCACGTAGCCGAAGCCACCGCCATAGATCGTGGTGAGACTGCGCGGCGTCGCGAACACCAGCACCGCGATCAGCAATGCGCCGAGGTGGACGAAGTGCGCGGCGGCGAAGCCCAGACCAACAGCGCGGCGGCGGCGCAACAGCACAGTGCGCCAACCGCCGGGCCAGAGCTTGGCGAGCGCTGACGCAGACCACGCGGTGATGAACCAAAAGAAAGAGAAGCGCGCCGTGAGACGCGCCGCCGCCGCTGCGCCGTCGGCGGTCCAACCGCCTTCGAGCGTAAAGCCCAGTACGGCGATGGCCGCAGCAACGAACGCCGAAGCCGCAATGATCGTTGGCGTCGAAACGCGCCGCTCTGCTGTCATAGAGCTTTACTCCCGTCTCCGACCTAGCAAGCCACGCCAAATCCTGCCAAGGCTCGCGGAAGCCTTTGGGGCCTTTTAGCGGAGACAAGCGCATGTCCATGCTCAAGGAATTTCGGGAATTTGCTCTGAAGGGCAACGTTGTCGACCTCGCGGTCGGCGTGATCATCGGCGCGGCATTCGGGACGATCGTCTCATCGCTGGTCGACGACATGATCATGCCGCTCGTTGGCGCCGTGACAGGCGGTCTCGACTTCTCGAACTACTTCATTCCGCTGTCTGACGCCGTCACCGCACCAACATTGGATGCAGCGCGCGAGCAAGGCGCAGTGTTCGCCTACGGGAAATTCCTCACGGCCGTGCTGAAATTCGCGATCGTCGCGTGGGTCATGTTCCTGATCATCCGCGCCATGAACGCGATGAAGCGCAAGGAAGAAGTGAAGCCTGCGCCAGTCGCCGAGACGCCGGCGGACGTAAAGCTGCTCACGGAAATCCGCGATCTCCTGAAGAAGTAGGCGCTAGCAATCACACCGAGAGATCAGCCGCGGGATGACGGCGGCTGATTTCGTCGCTACCTGTCCGCCTATGCCTGACGCCAAAATTTGCGGGATCACGACTGTCGAAGCGCTCGACGCCGCCATTGAAGGCGGCGCGCGCTTTGTTGGCTTCGTGACGTACCCAAAGAGCCCGCGCTTCCTGTCGATGGACAAGCTCGCAGCGTTGGCGGCGCGGGCGCGTGGGCGGGTGGAGACGGTGCTGGTCACCGTGAATGCCGACGATGGGCACCTCGCGGCGGCCAATGTCGCCGCCCAGCCCGATTGGATCCAGCTGCACGGAAGCGAGAGCACTAAGCGGGCGGCGGAGGTCCGGCCATTTGCCAGGCGCGGCCTGATCAAGGCCGTAGGCATCGCCAAGCACGAGGATTTCGCGACGCTGCCGCCCTACTACCCGATCGTCGATTACTTCCTGTTCGACGCCCAGGCGCCTCAGGGCGGGCTTCCAGGGGGCAATGCACTGCCCTTTGACTGGGGTGTCATGAAGGGGGCTCAGATTGACCGGCCGTGGTTCCTGGCCGGGGGCTTGAAGCCCAGCAACGTCAAAGAAGCGATTCAGGTATCCGGCGCCGACCTTGTGGATGTCTCCTCTGGTGTGGAAAGCAGCCCGGGCTTAAAGGACCCCCACCTGATCGCCCAATTCTTGGCGGCTGCGGAAGTTTAAATCCTCCCCCATGGACGTGCGCCGCAACTGGCAGGACCTACCGGACGCCGAGGGCCGCTTTGGCCAATACGGCGGACGGTTCGTCGCTGAGACTTTGATGCCGCTCGTGCTGGAGCTTGAGCGCGCTTATCGCGCTGCGCAGGTTGATCCGGCGTTCGCCGCGACGATGGCGGACTTCTGGACTCACTACGTGGGCCGGCCTTCGCCTTTGTATTTCGCTGAGCGCCTAACCGAGCATCACGGCGGCGCGAAAATTTACTTCAAGCGCGACGAGCTCAATCACACCGGCGCTCACAAGATCAACAATTGCCTTGGCCAAGTGCTGCTGGCGCTGCGCATGGGCAAGACGCGGATCATCGCCGAGACGGGCGCGGGTCAGCACGGTGTTGCGACGGCGACGATCTGTGCACGCTTAGGCTTGCCATGCGTCGTGTTCATGGGCGCGACGGATATTGAACGGCAGAAGCCGAACGTGTTTCGGATGAAGCTGTTGGGCGCTGAAGTGCGGCCGGTGACGAGCGGCGCGGCGACGCTAAAGGACGCAATGAACGAAGCCCTCCGCGATTGGGTGACCAATGTCGCGGATACGTTCTACTGCATCGGAACCGCCGCAGGCCCTCATCCGTATCCGGAAATGGTGCGCGATTTTCAAAGCGTGATCGGCCGCGAAGCGCGCGAGCAGATCTTGGAGCGCGAAGGCCGCTTGCCAGATGCCGTGATGGCGTGCATCGGCGGCGGATCGAATGCGATCGGGCTGTTTCATCCGTTTATCGCTGACGAGAACGTGCGCCTGATCGGCGTTGAAGCGGCGGGCCACGGCATCGACGATCGCTTTGAGCATAGCGCCGCGATCAATGGCGGGCGGCCCGGCGTTCTGCATGGAAATCGCACCTACCTGCTGCAGAACGAGGACGGCCAAATCCTTGAGGGCCATTCGATCAGCGCGGGCCTCGACTATCCGGGCGTTGGGCCCGAACATTCTTACTTGGCGGACATCGGTCGCGCGCAATACCTCAGCGCCACAGACACTGAGGCACTCGAAGCGTTCAAATTGTGCGCGAAACTTGAGGGCATCCTGCCGGCGTTGGAACCATCTCACGCGCTGGCGCGTGTTGGGGATGTGGCGCGCGAGATCGGCAAAGACGGTCTGCTGATCATGAACCTCTGCGGGCGCGGAGATAAAGACGTGTTCACTGTTGCGGACGCGCTAGGAGTGAAGCTTTGACGCGCTTTGCGCTCCTGCTCGCACTCATTGCCGTCGCATGTCCATTGAAGGCGCATGCGCAATCGGCGGAGATTTTCGCAACGTCGCTTCGCATTCCCGTGATTAGCGGAACCGCGATCGTCGATTGCCCGGAACGAGCGCGCGGCAACTCATCTGAAACGGAACTTGTTTGTGTTCAATTTCCGCAGGGCCAAACTGGCGGCGCTGTGTCTTTCGCCTATTTCAACGAGCTGACTCAAGACCGTTGGATATTCAGCAACTTTGTGGCGCCAACCTACATTTTCGTGCGTTGGCAGAACCCGAACTGCGTTGAACACGTAGCCATGAGCGCAGTCGAGGATGCTCCTGGCGTCATCGCGTTCCTGCGGCCACTACAACCGGTTTGCGGCAACCGGCGATATGGGGGTGAAGAAGAATGATTTGTTCTCTGCACTCAGGAGTGAACCTTTGAAACTCACACATGCACTCGCCAGCTTTTGCTTGGCCCTCTCTCTTTCAGCGCCTGCTCACGCGGAGAACGACCACCGCTTGATGCCGGACACGCTGAACCTTGAAATTGTCGATGGCTCAATCGTGCCCGACGATTGCATGTACCCGGCCTCGATCACCGACACGACGCGCTTCGAAATTGCTTGCGTCACCATGCCGGCGATCATCGGCCAAGAGATCAGCTCGCAATATATCGGGCAGCTTGGCGCGCAGGGTTGGCATCAAGGCAGCTACGTGCCGGGCGGCATGACCGCTGTGCGCACAGACGAGAACAATTGCCGCCGCGTGCTCAACATTTTCCCGAGCAACTATCCGCCGAGCAACGAAAACGCGGACATCAACGTGCTGTGGTTCGCGTTGGACCGTACGCCGCGTTGCAATGAGAGCCAGGCGGGTTGAGCCCTCTGAGCGCCTCCGTACCCGCAACCGCAACTGCGATGACGGTCGCCGCATTGGCGCTGGCAAGCTGCGGGGGCTGCAACCTCAGCAGCGCCACGTTCGATGCTCCACCGCTCACGCCGATCGGAGGTGACAGCCTTTGCCACGCTGTTCCGCTTAGTGGGCCACGCGGCACAGCGACCTGCATCAAGCTCGGATCGTCTGACCAAGCGACCGTGGCGTCACACCTGCAACATTATCGCTCGATGATTGTGCAACAAGGCTGGGAGGCGATGGAGCGTCCGGACCAGTTTCAACGCCGATCAAGCAACGGACGATGCGTCGACTTTCTTGCGACTGGTTTCGCTGAAGGTTCAATTTTGGTGACGCCAACCTCCCGCGCATGCGGATGTGATCAATGACGGTGTCGCGTCTCGCCTCCCGCTTCGCTGCACTGAAACGCGACGGCCGCGCTGGGCTTGTCGCGTATGTGATGGCGTCTGATCCGGATCATGAAACGTGTTTCGAGATTCTGCGCGGACTGCCGGGCGCGGGCGCTGATGTGATCGAGCTTGGCTTGCCTTTCACCGACCCGATGGCGGATGGGCCGAGTGTGCAGAAGGCGGCACTGCGCGCGTTGAAGGCTGGCGGTTCGCTAAGGCAATCACTCGAACTTGCGCGCCGCTTTCGTGAGACCAACGCCGACACCCCGCTCATTCTCATGGGCTACGCCAATCCAATTGAGAGCATGGGCTACGAGGCGTTCGCGAAGGCGATGGCGGCCTCGGGCGCCGATGGGGCTATCATCGTTGACCTGCCGCCCGAGGAAGATGCGCCGCTTCGCGCCGCGTTTAGGTCGAACGGCCTATCGATCATCCGTCTGGCGACCCCTACTACGGATGATAACCGTTTAACCAAGGTGCTCGATGGGGCCTCTGGGTTCTTGTATTATGTCTCGGTGGCTGGGGTCACAGGCGCCAACGCCGCGACTTCGGCCCAGGTGCGCGCAGCGGTGGAGAGATTGAAGCGCGCCACGGACCTCCCCATCGCCGTGGGTTTCGGCGTGCGTGAGCCAGAAGCGGCACGCGCCATTGCAGTAAATGCGGACGCCGTCGTCGTCGGCTCCGCGATTGTGGACGAAATTATCGCCGGGCCAGCGCCCCAGGCGGTTGAACGCGTCTTGCGCAAGGTCGCTCAATTGAGCGAAGCTGTGCGATCAGCGCGTGAACTTGAAGGAACACCCGCATGAATTGGCTGTCGAATTTCGCGCGGCCCGGCCTGTCGAAGAAGAAGCCGGATGACGCGCGCGAAACGCCTGACAATCTTTGGATCAAGGATCCGCTTTCGGGCGAGCTGATCTATCGCGCCGAATTGGAAGCGGCCGATTGGGTGACGCCTTCCGGTTTCCACATGCGCATCGGGCCTGAGGCCCGGTTCAAGATCATCTTCGATGATCAAGCTTGGCAGAAAATTTCGCTGCCGAAGGTCACGGCCGATCCGCTGAAGTTCAAGGATGACAAGAAGTACGTCGACCGTCTGAAGGGCGCGCGCGCCAAGGTTGGCCGCGAAGATACGATGGAAGCTGGCTACGGCCGCATCGGCGGCGCGCACGCCGTGGTGCTCGTGCAAGATTTCGAATTCATGGGCGGCTCGCTCGGCATGGCCGCGGGCGAAGCGTTCATCGCTGCAGCTGAAGCTGCCGTGCGCCGCAAAGCGGCGATGGTGATGGTGACGTCATCCGGCGGCGCGCGGATGCAGGAAGGCATTCTCTCGCTGATGCAGATGCCACGCACGACGCTGGCGATTCAGATGCTGCGCGAAGCTGGGCTTCCCTATCTCGTTGTGCTGGCTGATCCGACAACGGGCGGGGTGACTGCGTCGTATGCGATGTTGGGCGATGTGCACATTGCTGAACCGGGCGCGCTGATCGGCTTTGCTGGTCCGCGCGTGATCGAGCAGACCATTCGGCAGAAGCTGCCGGAAGGCTTCCAGCGCTCTGAGTATCTTTTGGACAAAGGCATGGTCGACATGGTTGTCGATCGCCGCCAGCTGAAGGCGACGGTAGCGACTTTGCTTTCCGTGCTGATGCACAAGCGCGCTGCTGTGCAAGGCGACAGCGGCGAGACGATGGAATTCGTCGACGCCAATGTTGAAGAGCTGCCGAAGGGCAAGCGCAAGGCGTCCAAGCAAGCCGCACCGCCTAGCGCAAAAGCGGCGGAGTAGCCGCCGCGTCTCCGGTGGAAGATCCGGTTCAGAAGAGATTTGAAGAGCTGTTCGGCCCCGAGTTTGGTCACGGGAAGCCGTTCGATCTATCGCGCCTGCGCGCTGCACTTCATGAGCTTGGCGACCCGCAAAACAAGTTGCCGCCCGTCATCCATGTCGCGGGCACGAACGGTAAAGGCTCGACGATTGCGTTCATGCGCGCGTTGGCGCAGTCCGCCGGACTTCGGGTTCACGCCTTTAGCAAGCCGCACCTCTTCCTTCTTAGTGAGCGCTACGGCTTCGCCGATGGCACCGTCCGGATGGAAGACCGATTAATAGGAACAGCAGAACGCGTTGCAGCGATCGATTCAGGGCTCACGCAATTTGATGCGCAGGTCGCTGTCGCATTCATGTTGTTCAGCGAAGAGCCGGCAGATCTTGTTCTGCTCGAAACGGGCATGGGCGGGCGTGACGATTCCACCAACGTAATCGAGCACCCTATAGCCAGCGTGATCACGCCGATTGGGCTGGACCATCAGGACGCTCTGGGCGCGACGATTTCAGAGATTGCCGCGCACAAAGCAGGCATTCTTAAGCACGGCGCAAAAGCCGTCATCGCGCGACAACCGGACGAAGCACGCGAGGTCATTGAGGCCGAAGCGGAGCGCGTCGGCGCGCCGCTGTTTAGGTGCGGCGTCGAATGGGACGCGTTCGAACAGATGGGACGGCTCGTTGTTCAGACGCACGATCGACTTATGGAGTTTTCGCCGCCAGGCCTCCTGCGGGGCGCGCATCAGTTTGACAATGCAGGTCTCGCAGTCGCCGCACTCAGCGCGTGCGGTCTTCTGCCGAACGATCTCGGGCGCGTCGCGCGCGCAACGGCAACTGCCCACGGTTACGCAACGGGCCGCCTCTACCCTCTGACGGGAAAGGTCGTTGAGGCCGTACGGCAGGTTGGCGGGTCAGTGATGATCGACGGCGGACACAACGCACACGCCGCGGCGGCGCTCGCGCGCTGGTTTACGAACCCGCCAAAGCTCCCTCTTCCGAACGCGGAAGTCATACAAAGGAGATTTCCGCAACTGACGCGCGTAGCGATTGTCGGCATGCGTGCGCGCAAGGATGCGAACGGATTCTTGAGTGCGTTTGTAGGCGTGGTCGACAAGGTATTTACGGTGCCCCTGTCAGAAGCGCACATTCCGCCGCCTGAACTTGCAGCGACGGCGCGCAAACTTGGCCTCGACGCCACGCCCGTCCCCTCACTGACAAGCGCCATAAAAAACGCGGCGCGATTGCCCGCGCCGCGTGTTCTTATTTGTGGATCGTTCTTGCTCGTCGCCGACGCAATGAACCTAGCGGCGGAGAACGCTTAGACGCTCTCGTTCAGCCACTCGACGATCTTGGATTTCGGCATGGCGCCGACTTTCGTCGAAGCGACTTTGCCGTCCTTGAACACCATGAGTGTCGGGATGCCGCGCACGCCGTACTTGCCTGGCGTCATCGGATTGTCGTCGATGTTGAGCTTCACGACTTGAACGCGGTCGCCCATCTCGGCGGCGATCTCTTCAAGGGCCGGGCCGATTTGCTTGCACGGGCCGCACCATTCCGCCCAGAAGTCCACGAGCACCGGGGTGCCGGATTTCAGCACGTCGGCTTCGAAACTGTCGTCGGAAACTTTGTTGGTGGCCACGGAATTTGCTCCTTCGGAACCGTGAAAATCGTTGACGGCATGTAGGGTGCGCCGGTTAAGGATTCAACCTCAGGCGAACGTAGCGAAAACATCGTCCAAACGGCCGTCCGGCAGCTCCATAAGGTGTGGTTTTTCGGTCCAAAGCAGCGCGCACGAAACGATTTTGCCCGGGAAAATCTTGCGTAGAACCTCGCGGTACAGTGCGAGCTGCATAACGTAAGAATCTGGCGCCGCGGCAGCATCGGTGGGCGCGGGGCGATCGGTTTTGAAGTCGAGCACGAGCACGCGATCCTTCTCGACCGCCAAACGATCGACGACGCCTCGGATGGCCTTGCCACGCACTTCGCCGATGATCGGCGCTTCGGCGCGGCTTGTTGGCGAGAACACGGAGGCGAAGCGCGCGTCGTTGATCACACTGAGCGCTTCGCGCGCGAATTCATCTGCTTCCGCATGTTCGACACCCTGACGTTTCAACCAGGCGAGTGCAGATGCTTCGCGCTTATCCGCCGCGAGTTCAGGCAAGCGTTCAAGCAACCCGTGAATCAGAACACCCCGACGGAATCGCTTCTGTCCATCACCGCGTGGCGAGAACAGCGCGGGATCGATGCGATGCAAACGCGATGGCGCGGCTATTTCAATCCGCGCGGCGCCGCGCACCGGCGTTCGCGCCCAAACAGGCAGCGTGATTGCTCCTTGCGGCGTTGCGGTCTGAGCGTCGGCGATGTGCGGACTTCCGAAGCGCAGCCCCTCACCGAACGGCGTCTCGACCTTTTCGGCGCCAAGATTGTCCAGCGCCTCATGTACGGCAGCGCGCCAGCTTACGTTCGGCGCCTCACCGCTGCGCCATTGCGGACCACAGACGATGAGCCGGTCGCGCGCCCGCGTCATGGCGACGTAGAGCAGCCGCCAATGCTCGCCGAGCATACGTTCCTTGTGTGCGGCGCGGGCTTCAGCGCTTGGCTGATCATCGCCTTTTGAGCTGAACGACACGAACGGACCATTGTCGTCGTCAAACAGCAGACCGTTATCGGGCGCATCGCCCACATCACCGGTCGAGTCTGGCAGGATCACGACGGGCGCCTCAAGGCCTTTTGCGCCATGCACCGTCATTACACGAATGGCGCCGGTTTCGGCTTCAAGTTCGCGTTTGATCTGCTGCGCATCGAGTTCGATATCGAAGAGAAATCTTTGGAGCGTCGGCGCGACATGATGCGGGAGCTTCAGCGCGCGCTGGAGGAGTTCTTCCAACGGATCCCGCGTTTCGGGGCCGAGGCGTGAAAAGATGCGAAGCCAACCGGTCTTGCCTTCGTGTTGCGTTTCCAGCGCCCAGCTCAGGAAGGCGAACGGATCGGCGCCCTGTCGCGCTGTAAGCTCGCGCACGAAGGCTATGGCGTGCGCGTATTTGGGCTCGACGCTCGCGAACAGGCGATCAATCAGGCGTTCAGCGCCCCGTTCGTAGGCCAGTGGAAAGATATCTTCGTCGTCGCTGGTGAGATTGCACCAAGGCCCTTTAAGCACGCAGGCCAGCGACAGATCATCGGCGGGATCGAGCGCAACTTGCATAAGCGCCAAGCAATCTTGCACCGCGAGTTCATCGCGCAGCACCATGCGGTCGGCGCCCGCAACAGGGAGTCCCTCGCGCTTGAAGGCTTTAATCAACTCGCGGAACATCGCGCCGCGCTTACGCACCAATGCGAGCACATCGCCGGCGCGCATTGGCCGGCGCTTGCTTTTGTCCCACACCGCCTCGCGCGCTTCGATCATCGCCTTCACGTGCTTGGCGATGCGCTTGGCGAGCACGACGTGAGCGCTGCTTTCGCGCTCCAAATCCATCGGTGCGTCCCACGGCTCGGCTTCGGCCACAACGGGCTTCGGCGTAACCGGCCACACTTCGACGATGCCGGGCTCATTGGCGCGTGCAGCGAGGTGGACGATTTCATCGTGCGCACCGGGACCAGCAACGAGAGGCTTGCCCTTCATTGTTTCATCAACGGCGCGGAGGATTTCGGGCGATGAGCGGAACGACGTGCGCAGCTCCGGCGCCGCGAACTTCTTTTCCGCCGTGTGCACGCGGGTCGCGAGGTTTTGGGCCTCTGCAAGGAAGCGCTCAGGATCGGCGCCTTGGAACGCGTAGATGCTCTGCTTGGGATCGCCCACGGAAAACACTGTGCGCTCGCGTTCGCGCGCACCGAGACCGGCGAAGAACTCGTTTTGCAGCGGCGTGATGAGATCCCACTGCGCGGGGCTGGTGTCCTGACCTTCGTCGATCAAGATGTGGTCGAGGCCGCCGTCGAGTTTGTAGAGCACCCAGGGCGCAGCTTCGGAATGCTGCAGCAAACCTTGCGCGTATTCGATGAGATCATCAAAATCGAGCACGCCGGAGCGCGTCTTGGCTTCGGCGTAGGCTTCGTCGAGCTTCAGTGCGAGGGCGAGTGCGGCGATGGCGTCTTCGGCGCGCTCGATGGCGTTGAGCGTATCGCGCGCCTCGGCAGCGGCTTCCGCGAAGGCGCGGACACGGGGTTCGAGCCAGGAATGGGTTGCCTGAGTGCCTTTGGTAACGAAATTCGCGCGCAGCTTGCCGTCTGTAAGCGCGAACGCGAAGCACGCGAGCATTGCCGCATCGCTGTCTTTTCGTTCAACGCAATCAAGCACGAGGCGCAGGCGCTCACCTGCTTTGCAATCGTTGGCGCTTCCCTCGCACAAGGCGTTTGCCGCATCGCGTAGATCGCTCCAGCGCCAGCGCGCGAGGAATTCGCGCGTATAGTCTTCAGCGTTTTGCGTGACGCCGTGACGTTCGCGGAGAGCTTGCGCGGCGAAGAGCTCGCCTTGGTGCTTCTCGGCAAAACGATGAAACTCGGCGCGGCGCATGGCGAGGCGATCGAGCAGGCCTTCGAGGTGATCGCTGTAGAGGCGCTTGGCGAAGCGGCGAAAAGCGTCGCGTTGACCGCCGTCCGAGAGTGCGGCTTGGGCGCGGGCGTGGCCAAGCAATGCGGCCGAGCGCGCTTCGTCGGCGATGTCGAAGCCCGGCGGCACGTGCGCTTCCAGCGGGAAGCGCGCCAGCAGACGCTCGCAGAACGCGTGGATCGTTTGAATCTTGAGACCGCCGGGCGTTTCCAGCGCTTGTGCAAACAGCGCGCGTGCGCGCGCAAGATCAGCGCCAGCGGCGCCAAGATCCTGCAGTTCTGCGGCGAGCTTCGCGTCATCCGCGACGCACCAACTACCGAGGCGCTCAAACAAGCGTCTCTGCATCTCGGCGGCCGCGGCTTTGGTGTAGGTAATGCAAAGGAAGGCGGATGGCTTCGAGCCCTCGAGCAGAAGGCGCGCGATGCGGTCGACGAGCACCTTCGTTTTGCCGGAGCCGGCGTTGGCCGTCACGAACACGGACACGTGTGGATGCGCCGCCTGCCCTTGCGCTTGCGTAGCTTCGCCGACGGCGTCGAGCCGCGGGCTCATTCGTCACCCACTTCGTCGGCCCATTCCTTGCGGCGCGCGAGCAGATCGTATTCATCGTACGGCTTCAGGAATTGCACGCGCGGTTTCGAATAGAACGCTTGCTCGGCATTGGCGTAGCGCGCGAGCAGGCCGCGCAGCGATGTCATCGCCTTCTCGGCCCCGGCAACGATGCCGCCATCGACATCGACTTCCTGCGGCGCGGGTTTGGAGCCGCCGAACTGCCAGTAGACGAGTTCGGTTGGCGTAGCTTTCGGCACATCACCGATTGAGCCCGACATGAGCATTGCGGTTTCAAGCAAAAGCTGCGGGCTGAGGCCGCTATTCACTTGATCGTCGCTTGGGGGCTTGCCGGTTTTGAAGTCGAGAATGGCCACGTGATCGGGGCCGATTTCGATGCGATCGGCGATGCCGGTCAGGTTAACGCCATCGACCGGCATCTTACCGTACTTTTCACGATAGATCGTGGCGCCGCGCGAGCTGCGTTCGGCGAACCAGGCGATCAGCGCGGAAATGGATGTCAGCAAACGTTCGCGGTCGGCGGCGCGGCGTTCGGGCGCGATGCCGTGCCAGCGCAATTCTTCGTCGAGCAAGCGCGAAAGTTTCGTGGGGTCGCTGCCATCGCCAAAACGTTCAATAGCGCGGTGAACGGCGGTGCCGCGTTCAGCAGGGCCGGCTTCGGCGCCGATCGGATCGAGGTGATCGAGCTTGAGAAGGCGCCGCGCGTAAACCGCATACGGATCGCGGATCAGAGTTTCGACTTGGGTGACGCTGATTTGCGTGAGGCGCCTGCCCGCTGGCGGGCGCGGCTGAACCGGTTTGACCGGCGTGATCTCGGCGGGCTCGTCGAGCTTCTTGGCGAGCGCAGCGTAGGCGCTTGCGGATTCGATCTCTGCCTTCGCGCCTTGCACGAGGGTTTTCAAGCGCCACAGCCAGCGAGACGCGAGCGTTGGCGAGCCTTCGCGGCGGAGTGAGCGCGTGAGCACAACGTTCGGGGCGTTGGCGAGTTGCGCGAAGTCGTGCGCGGCGAGGCCGATGCGGGCGTCTTGCGATGGCAGGCCGAGCTTGTCGCGCATCGCGCGGGAGAGGAACGGGTCCTGCGCGGGCGGCATGGGCCAGACGCCTTCGTTGAGGCCGGCGAGGATCATGAGATCGCGGCGCTGTAGGCGCGCTTCGAGCAGACCCCAAATGGCCACGCGTGCGTCACCGGAGGATTGCACGGGTGCGATCTGGTGATCATCCATCAAGCGCAGCAGCACGCGCGGTGCTGCGTAGCCATTGATGAGTCCGAGTTCGGCGCCGAATTGGTTGGCTTCGCGCAGCAAGCGCGAGGCACCCTCGCCGTCGCGGCCTTGCCAGACGTCGTACTTAGTGAGGTTTTCGGCGGATTGGCTGAGCGCATCAGCGAAGGCGGCGAGCGACACGTCCTTCTGCGACATAATCTTGGTGAGCGGCGCGAGAGCTTGCGCCACTGCATCCACGATCGCCCGAGCGCGCGACCAGTTTTTCACCTGCTTGTCAGGGTCGCGCTCACCGAGATTGGCGAGGTCGGCGAGCGAGTCATGACGTCGCGCGCCGCGTAGGCCTTCGTGTTCGAGGATGGTGTAGCCGTAAGCGTCGCTCGCGATGCCTACGCGCGGATGCTTCAGCAATGCGGCGAGCGCGACGGGTTCGGCAGGATCGTGCGCGAGTTCGCAGAGCAGCGCGATGAGGCGGCCGGCGTCGGTCTCGCGCAGCGGCGAGCCGTGCGAGACACTAGGTTCGACGCCCCAGCGCGTGAGCTTCGCCTCGATGCGGCGTGCGAGGCCGGCGTCCGGCGTCACGATAGCAGCAGCGCCGCCTGGCTCTTCGAGCTTTTCGCGGACCATGAGCGCGATGGCGGTGGCTTCTTCGTCTTCGGTGGCGGCTTCGAGCAGACGGAGACCGCTGGCGCCGTTTTTCACGAAGGCTTCACCGCCGATGGCAGTGAGACGCGCGATCCAGTCGGCCGTTTTCTCGGCTGGTGCGAGCGCTTCGCGCATCAGCACGCGGCGGGCGCGGCCTTTTTCATCTTCGAACTTGAGCATCGGCACTTCGTGGCGCTCGACGCCGAGGGCCGCGAGTGTGTGCTTCAGAGCGTATTGTGGATGCTGATCGCCAATCAGGCGCCAGCTATCGTTATCGAGATCGACATCGATGTTCGGCAGGACAACGACGCCTTTTGGCAGCCGCGAAACGACTTTCATCAGCTCGCGCGTCGTCGATTGTGAACCGGTGGAGCCGGCGATGATGATCGGACGCTTCGGTGGATCGGATTTCCAACGCGCGGCGAGTGCATGCCGAAGCGCGGCGCCGTGTTCGGCGGGATCGCTAACGCCCTGCTCTTTCAAGTGCGCTGGCCAATAGGTGGCGATGATGTCTAGAAAAGCAGCGGAGCTCATCCAGTGGCGGGCGAGATCAATTTCTTCAACGAGCTTCGGCAGCTTCTTCCAATCGACTTTGTCGACAGTGGCGGCGCTATCGAGCAATTTGCCAAGTTCGTCGGCAAGCGCGATGGCGCGCGCGGGATCGTCGACACCATTTTCTGCGACAGAGCGGCGGCGGATGAGCGAGGCAAGTTGCATGCGCCGCTGCATCTTGTCGATCGGCGGCAGGATGTCGGCGCTGATCGGATCGGCGCCCCAGATGTCGGGATCGTCGTCAGCGTGCGGATCGCCGAGTGGGCGAATGGTTGGCAGCAAGGCTGCGCCGCCCAGGCGATGCGCGAACGCATCGATGAGCCCGCGTGCGGAACGCCGGTTCGGCAACAGCACAAGCGCGTCGGCAAGCGCGAACGGATCGTCATCGCGCTTCAGCGCGGCGATCATCGCTTCGGCCAGAAGATCGAGGAACGGTTCGGACGCCGGGATCGCGCGAAGTCTTGGCGCCGGGCCGCCGAACAGAGGTTCGGGCAGCCCGAGCGAGAGCGAACTCACGCCGCCCTCGCCAATCTTGCCTCAGCTTGCTCGACCGCTTGCGGATCGCCCACGTGCATCCAGAAGCCGCCGAGTGGCGCACCGTGCAGACGACCTTCCGGCGCGAGCTTGCGCCACACGCGCGTCATCGAGAACGGCTCGAGCGGTTCGCCATCCACGATTTTTGGATCGGTGATGTAGACGCCCATGTACGCCCACGGCGTGCTTGGCGCGTCATCGCGGAAGGTGAGCTTGCCGCCTTCGTCCATGAAGAAATCGCCTGAGCCGTCGAAGCCGAGGCACTGATCCATGGAGGCGAGCATCAGCTTGGTGTCGCACTTCGCGGGATTGTAACTGTAAGCGAGACGCGCGATGGCAGAGCCGTTCCACTCTTCCCAGACGCTATCGATGTTGCAGACGATGATCGGCGCATCGCCAAGCAACGGGCGCGCTTGGCGAATGCCACCACCGGTTTCCATGAGCTGCGCGCGTTCATCGGAGATCACGATCTCGATGTCGGTGCGGCGCTGCAGATGCGCTTCGAGCAGGTCTGCGAAAGCGTGGACGTTCACGACGGCGCGTTTCACGCCGGCGGCAACGAGGCGATCGAGGTTATGATCGATCAGCGTTTTGCCGCCGACGGTGACGAGCGCCTTGCAGCGATCGTTCGTGAGCGGCCGCATGCGGGTGCCCAGACCCGCCGCGAGCACCATGGCTGTATGCGGGATCATGGGCGCCTCTTTTGCAGCGCTCGCGCGTGCGCGGGGATGTGCGGACATGCGAAGACTGGCGCGCGGCGGGTCCCGCGACGCATGCGCGGCCGGAGGCCGCGCGCTCCAACTTGCCAACACTCGTGAGCGCAACGTTCCATCAAGCGGCCTTCTCCAGATACGGGCGCGCAACGCTTTCAACGAAGTCGCGCGCATCGGCGAGTGAAGGATGCTCCAAGGTGCGGCCGAGGTAGCCCCACATGCGCGGCATGAACGCAAGGTAGCGCGGCTTGTTATCGCGCGATGTGAGACGCGAGAAGATGCCGAGAATGCGCATCGTGTTGATGGCGCCGAGCACGGCAAGTTCGCGCTGGAATTCGGCTTCGCTGCTGCCGCTTGCTTCGAGGTAGGCGCGCACAGCAGCTTCGTGTGCAGCTGGGCTCACATCGCGGCGCGCGTCATGCAGCAGCATGGAGAAATCCCAGCCGCGCCAGCCGCGGATGGCGTCCTGGAAATCCAGCAAGCCCACGCGCTGCAGGCCATCGCGGTTTGGGAGCCAAAGCAGGTTCTCGGCGTGATAGTCGCGAATGGTGAAGGCGCGCGGGAAGCCAAGGGCTTTCACGATCAAGCTGTCGCGGATTTTTTCCCAGCGGGCGCGCGCAGCGTCATCAATGTGCACGTCAGCAGCGCGTGGGAGCCATTCGACGAAAAGGTCGGCATTCACTTCAAGCGCGAGCGCGTCGTAATCGAGCAGCGGCCATGTCGCGTTGCCGGCGCCTTCGAGGCGCAGCGGCGCGGGCGGCGACGTGTGAACGTGTGCGAGAACGCGCGCCGCCTCTTCGTAGAGCGCGATTTCGTCGGTGCCTTGCGGGATGATGTTGGCGAAGAGATCATCGCCCAAATCTTCGAGGATCGCGTAGCCGGCTTCGCAATCCGCGCCATAAATCTTCGGCGGCGCGAGGCCGATGCTTTCGAGATAATTCGCGACAGCGACGAACGCTTCGACTCGCGAAGCAGCCAAACGCGCGGTCGCGTTCCAACCCATCATGCGGCGCTCGGCTGGCGTTGCGCTCGGCGGGCACGGCTTGCTTTCAGCGCTTGGCGGCGCGTCCATCAGCATGGCTTTGCGATCGCCCAATTGCAGGCGCTCGTAACGGCGCGTGGAGGCGTCCGCCGCCAGAGGCGTGCGCGTTGCGCCGGTAAAGCCGGTCTCCGCCAATAGGCGCGCGAGCGCTTCAGATCGATCCAAGCTTTGCTCTCCATGCGCCGTGAGCGGTGAGAGCGGCTGTGCGGCCCTCGCCTTCCGGCATCAATTCCACATCGAGACGATCGGCGGGCAGCTGCCCGCCCAATCGTTCCGGCCACTCAATCAAACAGGCGGCGCTCGCGAACGCGTCCTCCAGGCCGAGCTCCCAAGCGTCGTCCGGCTGTTTCAGCCGGTAGAGGTCGACATGCCAGAGTTCGCCACGTTCGCCATCATAGGTTTGAACCAGGGTGTAAGTGGGGCTGGGGACTTCGTCAGCGTAGCCGGTCCAAGCCTCGATCGCGCCGCGCGCCAGCGTGGTTTTTCCGGCGCCGAGATTGCCTGTGAGGCAGATCACATCGCCCGGCCCAAGCTGCGCCCCGAGGCGGCGGCCGAAGGCGAGCGTCGCCATGGCGTCCGGCAGCGCGACGGCGCGCGAATCGGGGGCGGTTTGCGTGCTCAAGACGCGAAATTGCCCTTCGGGAAGCGCGGCATCAAGGGCGGCTTGCGCGCCGAACGCAGAGGCTCCAAACACTAAGCCGCTGTGAGTACGGGTGAAATCAGACGCGTCATCATCATCGGCGCCGGCCAGGCCGGCGGCGAGACGGCGCAACGTCTGCGTCAGG
>JAPLOL010000151.1 GCA_026400735.1 Alphaproteobacteria bacterium
ACCGTCGCGCGTTGCGCGGGCGAGATCGCTTTCGCCACGTGCTTGCGTTTGGATCGAGCCAGCAGCCAGACCACGCGCCACGAGGGCATCGCGGACGACCGAAGCGCGACGCTCCGACAGACCTTGGTTGTAGGTCGGCGAGCCCGACGTGTCGGTGTGACCGACGACGATCGTGCCAGCGACGTTGCACTGACGCGCGCGGTTGACCGCGGCATCGATGGTTTCCAACGCAGCTTGGTTGAGGTTCGAGCGATCCCACTCGAAGTACACAACGAATTCCGACGTCGGGCACGCAGCAGCCACTGGCGGCGGCGGCGGTGGCGGCGGAAGCGGCGGCGGTGGTGGCGGCGGCGGCGGAGCCGGCGCTGCGAATTGGTAACGCAGACCAACGGTCAGAGCTTGGTGCTCGTAGTCGGCGTCCGGATTGAACGGCGTTACGACGAGAGCCGAGTTGCCGGTCGTGCGGCGGGCGTCGAGGCCGGCGCCGTTCGCTACGAAGTAGCGATAGCCGACATCGAGGTCCCACTGCTCGCCCAGGCCGACGGCGAAGCCGACGAGACCTTGGTAAGCGAGAACGGTGTCTTCGCCTTCGGCATAAGCCAGAGCGGAGTGATCGTTCAGGTTATAGTTCAAACGCGCCGCGCCAACACCGACGCCGATGTACGGCTCGAGCTGACCACCACGGTTGAAGTCATAGAAGAGGTTAGCCATCGCCGACCATGCGTGAACGTCGCCGCCAGCGTCGATCGTGGGCGTCGGTTCAATTTGGTTGAAGCGGTGAACGATTTCACCTTCCAGACGGAAACCGTTCTGGAACGCGTAACCGAGGCCGAGGTGCTCTGACCAATCGTGCTCAAGTGTCGAAGAGCCGAAATTGTAGGTCGGGCTTGCGTCAACGGCGACTTCGCCATCGAACGACCAGCCGATATCGCCACGGCCGTACCAGCCTTCAGTGGCGTTGGCGACGCCGGAAGCGCCTGCCATCAAAGCCGCAAGCGCGACCGTCTTGGTGATGCGCGATTTCATTTTCACCCCTCTCAAAGGATCCCCTGCGCTCGCAACGCAGTAACTTCGTCGCGCGGTGCGCGCTTGCGACCCGGTGCGGTGGCCTCAACCCGACGTTTCCGCCGCGCCTCGATTCCCCCGTCCGTGATCGTTGGGCGCATTTTTGGCGCCCCAAACCTGGGAAGTCCACCGCACACAAGGGCTCGGGGGCATTTTTCTTGGGGAGCGTTGATTTTGTGCCGCTCATTGCGAGTCAGCAATCAAATGAGCGCTTTCAGAGCCCTAAATGAAGTGGGGCCGCGCCCCTCCCGACGCGGCCCCGTCCCCTCATCGCCCCTGCGCGTATTCTCGAGGGCCCGAAGGCCCGAGAACATTCCCCCGCCAAAAACTCGAGGAGACCGCACCTTCATTCACAGAGCCGGTTTCGGCCAGAGCCAACGGCGCCTCGCAAAGCCATTTCCCACGCCTTGTGGCGTCGTCGTCACAGCCCTGTGACCATTAGGGAACCGGAACCCGCCCCCTCAAGCTGAGTTGGTCTACCGAACCCACCTTCCCGGAGACACGACTATGCCCAAAGACCCCACCACGACCGATCCTTATGCGGCTCCGCCGATGCACCATGACCGCAGTGGCGGCGTCGTTCGCGTGGCGATCTTGGCCGTCATGTTAGGAGCGGCGGGCCTGGGCTATGCGTGGTTGTCTGGCCAAGAAACGACCCCGCTCGTACCAGTGGCCGAAGATCAGCAAATGGCGGACGCCGGCTATGACGTCGCTCCAACACCTCCGCCCGCAGCCGCGCCTGAGGTTGCATCGCCAACCCCCACGCCAGCGCCGGTTCAGCGCCGCTCTGCGCCGGTCGAACGCGCGCCCGCCCCGGCCCCGGAGCCAGAACCAACACCTGCGCCAGCTGCGATAACGCCAGCGCCGGCCGCGCCAACGCCCCTTCCGCCAATGGATGTCCCACCGTCGACAGGCATGCAGGGCGAGTGATCAAAGCACGGCGGAGACGATCTCTCCGCTGTTTCGCCGCTTCTAGATCAACCCCCACTCAGTGGGGACGTTCGCGACGATGGCTTGGTCTTGTACAATGAAGCCATTCATCGTCCAAAGCGCTACCGTGCCATCTGTGTTGCGCCAGAGGATGTCGTCGCGCCCATCGCCGTTATAGTCGCCAACGTTGGCGATACTCCATGACAGCGGCGCCCCGCCGACCATCTGCACGCCGAGCGTCGCATTCCCGTCCATCCGCCACATGGCTAGGCCGCCATCGTTTGTGTTGCGGAAGAGAATATCCGCGCGGCCATCACCGTCGAAATCGCCAACGCCCTGGATCTGCCAATTGGTCGGCGCAGAACCGATGATTGCTGCGCCCGTCTGCGTGACCCCGTCAGTGGTCCAACGCGCAACCGTGCCGTCTGCGTTGCGCAGCAAGATATCGTCTCGCCCGTCACCGTCGAAATCGGCGATGCCGGCAATCGCCCAGGCCGCCGGCGCCGCCGAGACGATCGCCTGATTGGCAATCGTGTTGCCGTTCATCAACCACACCGCGACTGCGCCGTCGTTAGCGTTGCGCCAGACAAAATCATCGCGGCCATCGAAGTTGAAATCGCCGATGCCTTGGAACTGCCAGTTGCCCGGAACGCCGGTGATGATCGAAGCAGCTGTGCCCGAGCCGTTTGCCCACACCGCAACTGCAGTCGTCGTGGTGTTGCGCCAGATGATGTCGTCGCGGCCATCGCCAGAGAAATCGCCGGTGCCCAAGATGGCCCAGGTGTTCGGCGCCCCGCCGGCGATATAGGCGTTCGCCTGCGTCGCACCCGACATCTCCCAAATTGAGACCGCGCCCGTATTCACATTGCGCCAGAGCAATTCCGACGTGCCGTCGCCTGCGAACGTCCGAAACGCATTGTCCAGCACCACGTTTCGGTTGCTGAAACTGAGCACTTCCATGCTCGTCAGCGTGTCTACGCCGTCCACACCCGCGGTGACCGTCCAAGACCCGTTCGGATTGCGATGCCAACTCGCTGCGGTTGAAGCGGCCGAATAAATGGCGACGTCGACACCGCGACCGCCGTTCATCGTATCGTTGCCGGCATCGCCGCTGAATATATCGCTGAAGGCGCCGCCCTGCAGAGTGTCAGCGCCATCGCCGGCAAAGACCACGCCGCGAAGTTCGCCGCCGCCTTGGTATGTGTCGGCGCCGTGGCCGAGAAAGATGTCGCCCTCAATGTAGCCCGCGTTGGTGACGCTGTTCGAGTCGAGCGCCTCGGACAAATAGATGTTGCCAAAAATGTCGCCGCTATTGTTGATCGTTGCGGCGCCCAGCGCGATCGAACTTGGCTGAATGTGTTCTATGTCGCCGATTATCGTGCCGGTATTGGTGACCGTGACGTCCTCTTGATAGCGGCTGCGCATGAGGATCGCTATTTCGGCCGCAATCAGTCCGTCGTTGATGATTTGCGTAGAGCCATCGCTGAAGATGCCTATCGAGACGTAAGTGCTTGTCGCCGGCGCGTAAGCGATGATCTGGCCGCGATTCCAGACGCCGTCTCCAGCATTGGAGAGATCAACCGCAATGGCGCCGCTGCCGCCGTTGGCCTCGATCACACCATCGTTGAGGATAGACGAGCCGTTGTGCTCGGAAAGTCCAATCGCGAATCCGTTGAGTGAGAAGGCGTAGATGTCGCCGCGGTTTTCGACCGCCCACTCTTCCCAAAAAATACTCCCATCGAAGCCATCATAAGCAATCGCCGTCCCATTCACCGCGTACGCTTGGATTATGCCGGTAGAGCCATTGACGAAGCCGTCGGACACAGTGCCGACGAAACCAGTGGCCAATCCATCCAAGATCGCGGTGGCTACGACCGAGCCGTAATTTGTGAAATCATCTATGAGAAGGCCGTAAATGCCGGTAGCCGAACCAAGCGACCCGGCGCCCCATGCATTTAGGACGTGCGGATTTAGCGAACCAGAACTCAGTATCTGACCGTAGTTCGTCAGCGTGGGCCCGAACAGCTCACCCGCCGAAAACACAATTCCGCCGTTGAGATTTTGCCAAACTTCACCAGGGCCGACCACGAACTGATCGATAATTCGGTGGAAGTCGGTGATGATGACCGGCGAAAGGTCGGCGCCTTCAACGCTTCCAGGCAAGGGCGCCGGACCGCCGGCGCCGATGGCGTCAAGTCCCACACCTGTCGGCGGCAACGAACCTACGGTCGCAGCGACGCCAGATTGGACATACACGGTGGCGCCGCCAGCTGTGTAAGCGACATAGGTGACGCCATCACGGACCAGTTGAGCGCCCGCCATCCACGCGCCGGCCAAGTACACGTTGTTTGTCGCCGCGCCCGACACATAAAGCGATGTTGCTCCAGTGAGTGCGGCAACATCAGCGGCATGGATGACAAGCGTTTGAGCGCCAGCGAGTTGTATCGCTTCAATGGTGCTTACTCTGCCGCTCGCGGCCACAAGCGCGAGATCGGCCGTACGCGCGCCGCTGGGCAGTATCCAAGTGTCAAATCCCGCGTCGCCGGAAATGGACGCGAAAGAATAATCGCCCGTCTGGAAGCGGTCATTGCCCGCACCACCGCTGGCGACATCCCCCCCAGCGGTTATCAGCAGATCGTCGCCGATCTCACCATACAGCCCGTCATTTCCAGCACCGCCACTGAGCGTGTCATCCCCGTAGCTGCCAAGCAGAAGATCCTGCCCGCCATTGCCAGCGAGCGAGTCATCTCCATGACCGCCGACGACTGCGTCTGATTGATCGCCGCCGACATAGGTATCGCGGCCGTAGCTAAGGTCCACTGATCCAATCAGCCGTCCCGCGCCGCTAGTGGCGAATACGTCATTGCCATCGCCCATATCGACGTGCCCAATGATCGTGCCTTGATTGTTGATCGTATGGTTGCCGTTGTTGATGCCATTCGGGACATGGAAGAGCGTGATGTCACCATCGACAATGCCGCCCGCGTAATTGTTGAGATTAAGGTTGCCGTAGAGCGAATAATCGCCGCGCAGCGTGCCATAATTATAGACGATGCCACCCGCCGTGCTGGTTCCGGGGAGAGGCTCCACACTCACAGCGCGCGAGGAGCCGTAGACGCCTGTCGTCTGCGCTTCAATCAGCCCGTAGTTTGTAAGCGTAAGTCCCCAGTCCGAAACCGAGACGCCATTGGCGTATGAATCGCCCTGCGCGATTATGCGGCCACCGACCTGGTTGATGATTGTACCGCCATTACCCAAGCTAATGCCGCTCGCGCCGCCGGTTTGCGTAGGATCGTTCGGACTCCAAGTCGCGTGCGCCGCAATGAGACCACTGTTCTCAAGCGTCGGCTGCATTCCGCCGATCACACCAACCGCATTGCTTTGCACTGCGAGGGCGATGATCGAGCCACTGTTTTGAAGCGCTAGCTCTGCCGGAAAGCGACCTCCGACATATACCGCGATCGAAAACTGATTGATGGTTCCCGGACCGCGGTGTGCGAACGCGTTTTCCGAGACGATCGTACCTGTGTTGATGAGCAGCTGAGCGTATGCAGCGGGGACACCGAACGGGAGATACTCGTCGCCGTAAGCGTAGATTGTACCCGCGTTGTTCAGCGTGGATCCGCTCGCGCCGCTGACGGCAATCACCGGGCTGCCAAAAGGCGCCCAGATATCAGGATGGCGAACGTTGACGCCGTAGAGCACGGTGTCGGCAGTCACCGTGTAGACACCCCCGTTGTACCAGGTGACCGTCGTCGAATTTGGCGCGATAGCGGGCCGCGACGGCACCGCCGGCATAATGCTAGGCTCGCCCGTGTAAACCTCGCTTGGAAGCGCTGGAGTCAGCGTGAGTGTGTAATTGCCAATGTACCGAATGAGCCCTTCAACCTCGAGATAATATGTTCCGGCGCTGGGTGCGGTGAAGAAAATTTCAGAGCCGTCCAAGCTTTCCAGCTGGCCGACAAACATCTGTCCATTCGAACCATAGATGGTTAGCGGTGAGGATGAACTCTGCGGATCCGTGAACTCAAGATGCAAACGCACCGTCTCGCCTGCAGCGAGCGTAAAGGCAAAAAAATCGCGGTCGTCGTAGACTTCGATGCGACCGTTGAACTGGTCGCCGGTGATATCGAGCACGGGATACGATTCGTGCGTAATCAACGGCGTTGACGGAGACCAGTCCGGCGCGTCGTCGAAAAAGATATGTGCGGTGAACGCGTTCGATTCACCAGGCGTGCTGTAGACGTTCAAATAATACGTGCCCGTCGAGGCAACCGTAAAATAGTCCTCGAATTGCTGAGTGACGTTTACGACGGCCTGAACCTGAACCCTGTTGCCGTAGGCGTCGTACAATGCGCCCTCACCTTCAATTCTGAAGGTTTGGCCAGCTTCCAGATGAACGGCGAACCAGCCAGTGCCCGCACCGTCTGGCACAAATTGTCCGTCGGTGAGCCCCGGCACGGTGCTCAAATCCATTGGATGCGGGCTCGTCAAAGTCACCGCTTGAACCGGGAATGTCATATTGCTTGGGCCACCGCTGGCGAGCGCAACGTAGTACGTGCCCGTTGTCGTTGCGGTCATGCCCGCTGACTGGGTGTCGCCCGACATGCTGCCGGAAATTTGCCGGAAGAAATCCGCTTCCACCGGATTGCCGGCAGAATCGTAGAACAGAATCCCGCCCGCGCTCGAGCCGATGCCGAGCCACCACGGGCCCAGGATTTGAATGGATTGGCCTGCGGTCAGCGATATCGCGAAGTAATCGACGTCCCCAACGTGGTTGGGTGAGAACAAAACGGCAGGCCCGTTCGCTACCAGAACACCCATGGGCTCCACGTTTGAACCGTGGACATTTAGCCCATCCGCAAAGTCGTCCGCCCCAACGATCGATTGCAAACTGTAACTGCCGCCGTTCGACCGCAGAGCGATGTAGTAGGTGCTTGCTTCAGTCGCGGTGATGTAGCGGACCGCTCCGCCGCCCGCAGGAATAATCTCGTTGCCCTGCGTGTCATAGAAGGTGGCGTGGACGAACTGAAACGCGGAATCCTCACGAATGGAAACAGTCTGGCCCGCGGCGACATCAACCCGATACCAAGCCACATCTGTAGGGTCAGACAAATAGCCCGTGAGATACCCGTTCGCAGGCACGGTCGGATAGTTGACGGGATCGTGCGGGTTGTACGGGCTGATCGAAGTGTTGAGCGTGTACGATCCGCTCACGCCAACCACACGCACATAGTAGACGCCGTCCGTATCCGCGACGAAACCTTGCGTCAGCTGACCATTCTGCCGCGTTGGGAGAATGTCTGGCTCCGTCTCGTTGCCGTTTGCGAGATAGAAGCGCACCTCGCTGACAGAATCCGGAAGCGTCACGAGTAAAGGTTGCCCAGCAGTGAGCGTGATCGCGAACCAGTCGGTGTCCCCGCCGGGCTCAAACACGCCATTGACAGTTTCACCGAGAGTTATCGGCGTCGCAGTGGCGAGCGTGTCGCCATGATCATCAGGGATGGAGCTTATGGTGAAGCTGTATGCGCCGGTCGTGTAATTGCCGACGGCGTCAAAGCCAATAATCGTGACATAGCGCGCGCTCGCCGGAGCAATGAAATTCGCGCTACCGCTAGTGAGCCCTGAGTAGGACGCAACGATGTTTCCGGTCTCGCCGAGCGCGCGAATGATCACGTACGCAAACTCGGCAGATGTCACATCGACACGCACCTGCTCACTGGTCATCGCGTTGATGTGAAAGGTGTCCCAATCGCCGTTGAAATTGATCACGCCTGTCGCAGCAGGCCCGTCGATATTGACCCCACTCGTTGCGCCGATGTGCGTATCGGGATGATCGTCGCTTACTGGCCCGGCGCTTAGCGTATACGCGCCCGTCGTAGGCAAGCCTGCGGACGTGTACCCTTGGACCGAGACGAAATATTGCGCGCCGGGAAACGACGGCGTTGACGGGACTGTGAAATCCAGATGGGCGCCGGTCGCGGGGCCGTAATAGCTTGCAACGGCGACGCCATCGAAGCGCATGATCTCAATCCGCACATTTTGAAATTGCGCGTTGGTGAGCACGAAGCGGTTCGGGAAAGATTGGTTGAACCCGAACCAATCGACGTCGCCGACCGTCTCCATGTTTCCATTGATGCCGGCGCCATTGTACGAAACGAATCCGTTCGTGCCGGCATTGTTTGGATAGTCGTCCGCCATGTAGCTCCCCCCGCGAGGGATGGTATGCGGCGCCCAAAATGAAGTCCAGGCTGTGGTCCCAGACAGGGGCAGCGCGCTATCCACAGGCGCGCAACCGCACTCGGCCCGCACGGAACACCGGCAGACAATTTCAGCGCGCGTGATCTGGAAAAGTGAGCCCGGCGGGATTCGAACCCGCGACCCTCTGATTAAAAGTCAGATGCTCTACCGACTGAGCTACGGGCTCGCGAGGGGCGCGTTTAGGCTGATGCCCCTGCGCGCGCAACCTAAACCCTGAACAAAGCCGAGATTAAGCCGTTTTCGTCGCAGCCAAGGCGGCCGCGACCGCCGTGCGCCAGCCGCTGCGTAACTTTTCGCGCTCGGCGGCGCTCATGCGCGGCGTCCACCGCGCCCTTGGCGCAGCGCCCGCGCCATCGAGCGATTTGATCAGCCCGGCGCCGGACGCCGCCAACTTCGCGGCGCCAAGCGCGGTGACTTCCTGAAATTGCGGGCGCGCAACTTCGACATCACAAATATCGGCCAGGAACTGCATCGCCCAAGCGTTGGCGGTGAGCCCGCCATCGATGAGCAGCGACTCAATCTTCGGCGCACCATCGGCGCGCAACGCGTCGAGCAGATCTGCAGTTTGATACGCGACAGCTTCGAGCCCCGCGCGCACGAGATGTTCAAGCCGCGAGTCGCGCGTGAGGCCAATGATCGTGCCGCGCGCTTCCGCGTTCCATTGCGGCGCGCCCAGACCGGCGAACGCAGGCACCAGATAAACGCCGCCATTGTCGGCGAGACTAGACGCAATCGCTTCGGAATCCGCCGACGTCTTGATCAGCTTCAACCCGTCGCGCAGCCATTGCATCGTCGCGCCTGCCGAGAAAATCGAGCCCTCAAGCGCATAGGCAAATGAGCCCCCCGCTTCGTAGCCGACCGTACCGAGCAAACGGTTCTTCGACTTCGGCGGCGCCGCGCCCATGTTCATCACCAGGAACGCGCCGGTGCCGAACGTGCACTTGGCCATCCCTGGCTTGAAGCAGCCATGGCCAACGAGCGCGGCTTGCTGATCGCCTGCCATGCCGTGGATCGGAATCGCACGCCCGAAGTGCGAAGCGTCGGCATCACCGAAATGCGCGTCGCAAGCGGCCGTTCGTGGCAACATGGACCTCGGCACGCGCAGCAGCGCACACATCTCATCGCTCCAGTCGCGCGTATTGAAATCGTAGAGCAGCGTGCGTGAGGCGTTGGTGACGTCAGAGATGTGCGCTTTGCCATTGGTGAGCCGCCACACGAGAAACGTCTCGATCGTCCCAAACGCGAGCTCGCCTTTCTCAGCCCGCGCACGCAACGTCGGGTCGCGGTCCAATATCCAGGCAATCTTGGTGCCCGAAAAATAGGGATCGAGCAGCAGGCCGGTCGCGTCCTGCACCTTCTTCTCGTGGCCCGCTTCGCGCAGCTCCGCGCAGACATCGGACGTGCGCCGATCCTGCCAGACGATTGCCTTGTGAACTGGTTCGCCGGTCTGACGATCCCATACGACGGTGGTCTCGCGCTGATTGGTGATGCCGATAGCGGCAATGTTAGCAGCGCCGCCGGCTTTCTCGATCGCATCGCGGCAGACCTTCAAAGTCGCCGCCCAAATCTCCTCCCCATCATGCTCAACCCAACCCGGCTGCGGGTAGTGCTGCTGCAACTCGATCTGCGCTGTGGCTTTCGGTTGAAAGCTGAGATCGAAAACGATGGCGCGCGTCGAGGTCGTGCCTTGGTCGATAGCGAGGATGTACTGGCTCATAGGCGCACAAAAGAGCGGGGAGACGCCGCGGTCAACCGATGACCATGGACAGCCGAGAGGAAGCCACCAGAACCGGCGGCGCCTCCCCTATGCGGGCGGCCCTAGCTTGCCGGGGCCTCCGCAATCTCCAGCGCGGCGCGGAACGAAGCCGAAGCAGCGCGCACGCGCACCATGGCGGCATCGAGCTGTTCGGCGCTGACCGTGCGCCCGCTGGCGGCCATCGCCTCCACTTCAGCGCGGATCGCGGCGAGCTTCACAGCGAGATCGTCGACATTGCTGGCGATAGAGCCGCCCGCGGAGAGCACCTTGGCGACGACATCCAAGATCTCACCCGCGCGGACACGGTGCTCTTCCGGCACGAGCGGCAAAAACGCCGAAAGCGCCGCGAGCAAGAGCTGCAATTGCAGCAACAGATTGAGCATAAGCGTTTCTCCTTCAGCCGCGATGCGCGCGGACAAGCCCTTCGAGTTCAGCGATCGGCGCCTGCGCGGCGCTAACAGCCTCGTTCAAACGGCGCGCAGCGACGCTGAGCGCCGTGGCGGCGCGTTGGACGGTGGTTTGGTTAGCGCCGGAGACAGCGTCGAAATCGGCGCGCGCCCGGATGTAAGCGCTCACTGCAACCTGCAGCGTCTCCGCTGCGGGCGTAGCGACGCGCTCCGCTTGACCAAGCGCGCGCTTGAAGGCGATCGGCGCCGTCGGATCAGCGACGATATCAGTCGCCTCTTCAACAATGGCCGCGTAGCTGTGCAACAGCGCATAGGCGCGCTGATCGATGGTTTGTGCGGCAGCGACAGGATTTTCGATCCGCGTTTGCCCAAGCTGAAGCGCTGAACAGGCGGGCGCAAGGGTCAGCGCGCACGCAAGAGCGAGCACGCGCAATGGATGGCGCATGTGTGTGATCCTCAAACGATGGGGGTGCTGGCGCGGGTGCGCCCAACAGCAACGCCAATCAGGCCGAGCGTGACGACAAGGTCGATCAGCGAATTCGCCAGTTCTTGCGCCGCGCCTTCAGGCAAGACGATGCCCATTCGATTGGCGGCTGCGGCGATGGCGATGAGCGCGGCGCTACGAAGCGTCAGCGATTGAATGGCGGCTTTGGATATTGGTGTGTCGGACATTGTGCTCCTCGTTGTGGCGAGAAGCCTAAGTCCGTTCCGGAGCAGTCGGATTGATTCCGGTGCGATCCGCCATTTCTATCGCGTTGTGCTAAAAACTTGGTGGATAGCAAACCGCTCGATCCTCGGTCTTTCCCGACCCGCGTCGCCTTTCGACAAGCTCAGGCTGACGCTACCATACGGACGTCGGAAGGGCGTCACGCTGAGCTTGTCGAAGCGCGACGTCGCGGCTCGGCTCAAGCCGCTGTGAGCTTGCGCTTTGCGTCGTCGTACTCGCGCTTCAGCCGCGCCACGAGATCAGCGGTCGGCACAACTTCATGCACGCCGCCAACGCCCTGGCCCGCGCCCCAGATGTCCTTCCAGGCTTTGGCCTTGGAGCCTTCGCCGCCGAAGCTCATCTTCGAGGCATCGCTCTCGGCAAGGTTCGCTGGATCGAGGCCGGCGTTGACGATAGAGCCTTTGAGATAATTGCCGAGCACGCCGGTGAAGAGGTTCGAGTAGACGATATCGCCCGCCGTCGAGTCGACGATCATCTGCTTGTACGCCTCAGGCGCATTCGCTTCCGTCGTCGCGATGAAGGCCGAGCCCATGTACGCAAGATCCGCGCCCATGGCCTGCGCCGCGAGGATGCCGCGTCCAGTCGAGATCGCGCCGGAGACGAGCAGCGGGCCGTCGAAGAATTCGCGGATTTCGCTGATTAGCGCAAACGGCGAGAGCGAGCCCGCGTGTCCGCCAGCGCCCGCGCACACAGCGATCAGGCCGTCAGCGCCCTTCTCGAGCGCTTTCTTGGCGAAGGTGATGTTGATGATGTCGTGCAGCACGATGCCGCCGTAGGAGTGGATCGCATCGTTCACGTCCGAGCGCGCACCGAGCGAGGTGATCACGATCGGCACTTTGTGCTTCACGCACGCGGCGACGTCGTGATCCAAGCGCGCATTCGTCTTGTGGACGATCTGGTTGACCGCATACGGCGCCGCTGGCGCGTTCGGGTTCGCTTCGTCATACGCCGCGAGTTCGTCCTTGATGCGGTATAGCCAATCGTCGAGCACCGGCTCCGGCCGCGCGTTCAGCGCCGGGAACGATCCCACGATCCCCGCCTTGCACTGGGCGATGACCAATTCCGGGTTGGCGATGATGAATTGTGGGGCGCCCACTGCTGGGAGACGCAACTTATCGAACAGAGGCGGCAGAGCCATGATTTTCTCCGGTTGCCTAAAGGGTTAGCCTGCGTTCAAAAGCGCGTCGATGCCTGACATGGCGTCAAGGGACTAAGGAAATGTCTGAGACCACCTTGCAGCTGGGCGAAGCCGCCGACGAAGCGGACTGGCGCGCCCTGGTCGAGCAAGGGCTGAAAGGCGCAAGTTGGGCGCGCCTCGTCGGCAAAACCGCTGACGGCATCCCGCTCGAGCCGCTCTATCGCGAACCGGACATCCACACCGCGACCGATATTTCCGGCATGCCGGGCGCCGCGCCTTATGTGCGCGGCAGTGGACAGAGCGGCTGGTTGGTCCGGCAGAGCTTCGCGCATCCAGATGTGGAGCGCACCAACGCCGAAATCCTCGCCGACCTCCAAGGCGGCGTCGGCGCCATCGAACTCGTCATCGATTCTGAGGGCAAAGATGGCGTCGCCATCAACAGCGCCTCCGATCTCGATCACGCGCTTGCTGGCGTCATCCTCGAAGCCGCTCCGGTCTCGCTCGGCGCTGCGAGCGAACAAAGCGCGATGTTGCTGCGCGACAAGCTCAAAGGCGTCGCCGTCCCCGGCACCGCATTCAATCTCGATCCGCTCGGCACGCATTTGCTCACCGGCGCCGATCCGACCGAAGCCGCGCTCGCCGCTTTCCTGTTCACGGCGCAAACCACGCGCGACCTTCCCGGCGCGCGCTATCTCCGCGTCGACGCCCGCATCGTCCACGAAGCCGGCGCCAGCGAAGCGCAAGAGATCGCTTACGCGCTCCATAGCGGCATCACCTATCTGCGTGGCCTCGAGACTCGCGCGCTCGGCATTGAAGACAGCGCCCGCGCCATCGGCTTCGCCGTCTCTGTTGGCCCGGATGCACTGATCGAAGCCGCCAAACTCCGCGCGCTACGTCTCTGCTGGGCGCGCGTGCTCGAAGCCTCAGGCGCTGGGCCCGAATATCGCGCCGCGCACATCCACGCTTTCACCTCACGCCGGATGATGACCCGCTACGACGCGTGGACCAACATCCTCCGCGTCACCAGCGCCGCGTTCGCCGCCGCTGTCGGCGGCGCCGACGAGATCACCACCTACCCACTGACGGACGCGCTCGGTCACCCAAGCGCTTTCGCCCGCCGCGTCGCGCGCAACACGCAACACGTGCTCGCCGAGGAGTGCCGCCTCGGCCATGTCGCCGATCCCGCTGGCGGCGCCTGGTTCGTAGAAAAGCTCACGCGCGAAATCGCCGATCGCGCTTGGTCGCTCATGCAACAATTGCAAACGCACGCCGCGCCGTTCGACTTGCTGCAAACACAAGTCGCCGAAGCGCGCGATCGCCGCCGCGCCGTCATCGCCACCCGCCGCGAAACTATCACCGGCGTCACCGACTTCCCGTTGCTCGACGCGGCGCTTCCTGACTTCGAGCCAACGGATCGCCGGCTTCCAGCCGGCAACTTCGCTCCCATCCGCTGGGCAGCACCTTTCGAAGCCCTCCGCGCAAAAGCCGAAGTCGCGAACCCACGCGTCTTCTTCGCCACGCTCGGCACGCTTCCAGAGTTTGGCCCGCGCACACAATGGTCGCGCAACCTCTTCGCAAGCGGCGGCGTCGCCAGTGTCGGCCCCGAAGACGCCTACGCCAGCACCGACGCGCTCATCGACGCCTTCCGCGCCTCCAAAACCCGCGTCGCCATCATCGCCAGCAACGACACGCACTACGCAGAGCACGCCGAGAACGCCGCGCAACGCCTCAAGGCCGCTGGCGCCGATTGGGTGCTGCTAGCGGGCAAACCCGGCGATCGCGAAAACGCGCTACGAACCGCAGGCATCGATCAATTCGTCTTCGCCGGACAGAACGCACTGACCGACCTCGAAACGCTACACGCCGCCTTAGGCGTCAGCGCGTGAAACGCCTGCACGTCATCCTCCTCGCCGCAGGCGCCGCGCTTGTAGCGGGCATCTTCGCCGCCGCCTGCGGTTGGTGGACGCCGTGGGCGTCGCGCTACATCCAGGGCGTCGATGTTTCCTGGCATCAAGGCGCCATCGACTGGCGCACGCTCGCGACTGACGACGTCGCCTTCGCCTACATCAAAGCTACCGAAGGCGCCGATCACGTCGATCCACGCTTCGCTTTCAATTGGGAGCAAGCGGGCACAACGCCGATCCATCGCGGCGCCTACCACTTCTTCACCCTCTGCCAACCCGGCGCGCGCCAGGCCTCGAACTTCATCGCGGTCGTTCCGCGCGTCGAAGGCGCGCTGCCGCCCGCTGTGGATCTAGAGCACATGGGCCCATGCCGCGAAGGCCCGACGATGACGGATGTCATCACCGAAGCGCATATCTTCATGGATCGCCTCGAAGCGCACTACGGCGTGCGCCCGATCATCTACACCACGCGCGAATTCCACGACGCGCATCTGACCGAACTACAAGGCGAGCGCTTCTGGATCCGCTCCATCGCCGCTCCGCCCAGCTTCCGCCAACGCGACTGGATCATCTGGCAACACCACAATCGCGGACATAGGCGTGGTGTAAGCGGGCCAGTGGACCTCAACGCATTTCGTGGCGACGCCGCGGAGCTGGCTGCGTTTGCATCGCAGGCGCCGTCATGATCGCACGTTATTCAACCGACGACGTACGCGCTTGGATCGATACGCTGGATCGCGGCGAACCCGAACAACCGCGCTTAGGCTGGGGCGAGTCTTATGATCGGCTTCATGACACACTGCTCTATGCGCGCAGGATACGGCGCTACTGCGCCATCCCTGCTATCTTGATCGCCGCAGGCGTGATCATCCTGTTTCATGGCCACGTTTGGGATTTCGACGACATCCGCAATCTGTTTGGCACCGAACTCTGCATGGTGATGCTCTTGCACTTTGCGCTGACTAAAGTCTTCCCGGTGCTTGCGAGGGAAGACAGGGTCCAAACTCTGCTTCGATACTACGGCGCCACAGACGTCCCGCACGAACATGAGGCTCTGCAATGACGCTTCCCGACTTCTCCGTCTTGCCCCTCGATGTCAGCGCAGCGAAGGCATCGCCACCGCGCGGCGAAAACTGGCTGACGCCGGAAGGCATCGCGGTGCGCACGGCGTACACTGCCGCAGATCGCGCAGGCCTAGACTTCGTCGATGGCTTCCCCGGCATGGCGCCGTTTGGGCGTGGCCCATATCCGACGATGTACGTCCAGCAGCCCTGGACAATCCGCCAATATGCCGGCTTCTCGACGGCGGAAGACTCCAACGCCTTCTATCGCCGCAATCTCGCTGGCGGGCAGAAAGGTCTTTCCGTCGCCTTCGATCTCGCAACGCACCGTGGCTACGATTCCGATCACCCGCGCGTGGTCGGCGATGTCGGCATGGCGGGCGTCGCCATCGACTCGATCCTCGACATGCGCACGCTATTCAGCGGCATCCCGCTCGATCAGATGAGCGTGTCGATGACCATGAACGGCGCGGTGTTGCCGATCATGGCGCTCTACATCGTCGCCGGCGAAGAGCAGAACGTGCCGCACGCCAAGCTCAGCGGCACAATCCAGAACGACATCCTCAAAGAATTCATGGTGCGGAACACCTTCATTTATCCGCCCAAGCCGTCGATGCGCATTGTTGGCGATATCTTCGCCTACACTGCCGCCGAGATGCCGAAGTTCAATTCGATCTCGATCAGCGGCTATCACATGCAGGAAGCCGGCGCGACGGCTGACCTCGAGTTCGGCTACACGCTCGCCGATGGCGTCGAATACATCCGCGCCGGCATCGCAGGCGGGCTCGACATCGACAAATTCGCGCCGCGCCTCTCGTTCTTCTGGGCCATCGGCATGAACCCCTTCATGGAGATCGCGAAACTTCGTGCGGCGCGGTTGCTTTGGTCGAAGCTGACGGCGCAGTTCAATCCGAAGGACGAGAAGTCCCGCGCGCTGCGCACGCACTGCCAAACCTCCGGCTGGTCACTCACCGCGCAGGACGTTTACAACAACGCCGTCCGCACCTGCGTCGAGGCGATGGCTGCCGCATACGGCGGCACGCAATCGCTGCACACCAACTCGCTCGACGAAGCGCTCGCCCTACCGACTGATTTCTCCGCCCGCATCGCCCGCAACACGCAGATCCTGCTCCAAAGCGAAGGCGGCGTAACGCGCCCCGCCGATCCGTGGGGCGGCTCCTACTACGTCGAACGCCTCACGGCTGATCTCGCCGCGAAGGCCTGGGCCCACATCGAGGAAGTCGAAAAACTCGGCGGCATGTCAGAGGCGATCGACCAAGGCTTGCCTAAGGCCCGCATCGAAGAAGCCGCCGCACGCACGCAAGCGCGCATCGACACCGGCCACCAAACCATCGTCGGCATCAACAAGTTCAAACTGGCGCAAGAAGAAGACGTACCGGTGCTGAAGGTCGACAACGCCAAAGTGCGCGCGATGCAGCTTGAAAAGCTCTCTCGCCTTAAGGCCGAACGCAAACAAGTCGAAGTCGATGCGGCCCTCGATGCACTAACGAATGCCGCACGCGCCAAAGGCAACCTCCTCGACCTCGCCGTCAAAGCCGCGCGCGCCAAGGCCACTGTCGGCGAAATGTCGTTAGCGCTCGAACGCGCCTTCAATCGCCACCAACCACCGATCCGCCTCGTCACCGGCGTCTTCGCACGCGAAGCCGCCAACGACGTCGCCGTCGAACGCGCACGCCAAAGCGTCGCCGCGTTTCAGGAAGCCGAAGGCAAACGCCCACGCATCCTTGTCGCCAAGATGGGCCAAGACGGCCACGACCGCGGCCAGAAGGTTGTCGCCTCCGCATTCAGCGACATCGGCTTCGAAGTCGAAATCGGACCTCTGTTCGCAACACCCGAAGAAGTCGCCGACCAAGCCATCGCCAAAGGCGTGCACGTCGTCGGCGTCTCCTCGCTCGCCGCCGGTCATCTGACACTCACGCCAGAACTGCGCTCCGCGCTCGTCGAACGCGGCCGCGGCGACATCATGATCGTCGTCGGCGGCGTCATCCCGCCCGAAGACGTGCAAACGCTGAAAGACATGGGCGCCGCCGCCGTCTACCCGCCCGGCAGCGTCATCGCCGACATCGCGCAGGATCTGTTGAGCGCGTTGAATCAAAAGCTCGGCTATGCGCAGCCGCCGCGGAAGGCAGACTAACTCGTGAAACTTACTGCTCTGCAACGTGTGCTGCTCGTGGTCTCCGCCATTCTCGCCGTCGCCTACGGCGCATTCGGCTCATCGCTCTATACCGGCGAGCCGCCCTTCGTCGTCGGCACGATCTTCAAAGCCTCCAGCATCATCGTCCTCGGCCTCATCGCGCTCCTCGCGCGTTCACGCTTGCTGGCGGCGGGTCTCCTCTTCGGCGCGCTCGGCGACGCACTGCTCGCATGGAGCCCCGACACGTTCCTCTACGGCTCGCTCGCCTTCCTCATCGGCCATCTCTTCTACATCACGCTCTTTCTGCGCACCGGTATCGGCGATCGCGGCATGCTGCGTCAGCCGATCCGCATCATCGCAATGCTCGCGATACTGATCGCCGCTGTGCTGATGACATCGGCGCTCGTCCCGCGTGACAACGAGATGTTCCTCGCCCTCGGCGTTTACACCGGCGTGCTCACCATCATGACGATGTCTTCCTTCACGCTCCCCTGGGAGCGCCGCCTCGTCATGGCCGGCGCCGTGCTCTTCTTCATCTCAGACGGCTTCGTCGCTTGGAACATGTTCCACCACGATCCCGATCCAACGCTCGCCTATTGGCGCAGCTTTGCGGGCTGGATGATCTATTGGGCCGGCCAAGCGGCGATGTGCATGGGCGCGTTGGGCTTGCACAAATCACAACCGAAATAATCTCGTCATTCCGGGGCAATGCGCAGCATTGAACCCGGAACCCATGGGCAAACGACGCGCTGGCTGCCCATGGGTTCCGGATAGCGCTCCGCGCGTCCGGAATGACGAGGAGTTGTTGGCAGGCGAAATCATAGGCATCTAGCGCCCATGACCGATCTCACTGCCGCCCGCGAAACGCTGCAGCGCGTGTTCGGCCACAGCGACTTTCGCGGACTGCAAAGCGACGTCATCACTGAAGTCCTCGAAGGCCGCGATGTGATGGCCGTGCTTCCAACAGGCGGCGGCAAGAGCTTCTGTTACCAGATCCCCGCGATCCTGCGCCCAGGCGTAGGCCTCGTCGTTTCGCCGCTCATCGCGCTGATGCAAGATCAAGTCGCGGCGCTGCGCTCGGCAGGCGTCGCCGCCGCGCGCTTGGATTCCACCATCCAATCAGACGCACGCCGCGAATGGCTCAGCGCCGCACGCGACGGCCAGCTCGATCTTCTCTACGTCTCGCCCGAAGGTCTCTTCGCGCAAGGCTTCCTCGATTTCCTCGAACAATGCCCCATTGCGCTCATCGCCATCGACGAAGCCCACTGCGTCAGCCAATGGGGACACGATTTTCGCCCCGATTATCGCGCGCTCGGCCAACTCGCGGATCGCTTCCCGAGCGTGCCGCGCATGGCCGTCACCGCCACCGCTGATCTCAAAACCCAAGCCGACATCCGCACGCAGCTGCGCCTCGAAAACGCGCGCGCCTTCATCGATAGCTTCGACCGCCCCAACCTGGTGCTCGCCGCTGAACGCCGGCCCCCAAAGGTGCAAGATCGCATCTACGACATCGTCAGCGCACGGCGCGGCAAGTCCGGCATCATTTACGCCGCCACGCGCGACAATGTCGAGAAAACCGCCGCCAATCTGCAAGCGCTAAAGATCCCCGCGCTCGCCTACCATGCCGGCCTCGACGCAAACCTGCGCGCCGATCGCCAGCACAAATTCCAGGAAGAAGACGACGTCGTCATGGTCGCCACCATCGCCTTCGGCATGGGCGTCGACAAACCCAACGTGCGCTACGTCGTCCACGCCGATTCACCAAAGAGCATCGAGGCCTACTGGCAGGAAGTCGGCCGCGGCGGTCGCGACGGCGACACCGCCGAGGGCTTTTGCATCTACAGCGCCAGCGATCTCAGGCGCGCCATCATGTTCGCGAACCAAGGCAACGCCACCGAACAAGTCAAAGCCGTGCAGATCAAAAAGGCGCGCCAACTCTTTGCCTATCTCGACGGCCTCACGTGCCGCCGCGCTGGCGTGCGTCGCTATTTCGGCGAGGAAAACGCCGAGCCCTGCGGCGTCTGCGATATTTGCACCGATCCACCAACATCGATCGACGCAACCGAGTTCGCCGCCAAAGCCATCTCCGCCGTCATGCGCATGGATCAGCGGGTCGGCCGCGGGCGCGTTGTGAACCATCTCCTCGGCCGCACGGGCGACGGCCTCGATGAGCAATACGCCTCGCGCACAACCTTCGGCATCGGCGCCGATCAAGGCGAGCCGATGTGGCGCAACGTGATCGAGCATCTCTTGTTCGAAGGCGTGTTGAGCGAAGGCGACGACCAACGCCCAACCCTTTCGATCGGCGACGACGACGCTGTCCGCGCCATCTTCCGCAAAGAGCGCAGCGTCCGCATCCGCGAAGCCGCCAAACCAACGCGCCGCAGCAAGGAAGAACGCCGCGGCGCGAAAGGCGCCGCCAAGGCCGGCTTCGACGGCGCCGACGCAAAACTCTTCGACGCTCTCAAAACCTGGCGCCGCGAAACGGCCCAAGCCAATGCCGTGCCGCCCTACGTCATCTTCCACGACGCAACGCTTGCGGAAATGGTCCGCGCAAAACCAAACACGCTCCCCGCTCTGGGCCGCATCTCCGGCATCGGAGAAGCCAAGCTCAAGAAGTACGGGACTGAAGTGCTCGCGGTGCTGATCGCTGGAATCTAGTTCCGCCACGCACCAAGGAAGTACCAGCCGCTTGTCCGGCAGCATCGAAAGCGGACATTGGTATGAATTTGTCCAAGCGGCTATAATTGGCCCAAAGCTGCCGCTGGCTTCGCCTTTCAGACGAGGCACATTGTTGCCAAGTTCCGCGTCTTGGCGAAGGATTTATTCGCGCGTCCCGCACGTCTCGTCGTTGATCACTTGCCGTTCCTTCAGGCGGCAGATGGCTTCACCGGTGATGCCGCAACGCCCCGGACGAGCAACACGCCCCGGCACGTTGAGCACATGTCGAACTCCACGCCGGCGCGGTTGAGCGCTTGCATGTTGGATTGGCAATTGGGGCACAAGAGCAGCGGCGTGCGGATTACTCCAACAAGGTCGCGCCCCCGATCCGGGGAAACCGGGGGCGCGAAGGGTTAAGGCCGCGCGTGCGGCGGGTCATCGGCGCAATGCGTGGCGAGCTTGTCCTTGATCCGGAGCTTGAGCTGCTTCAGGCGCTTTACGCGCATGAAGTCCGGCAGAGGGCGCTTTAGCTCAGAATCGAGGTCGGCTTCGATCGCGACGTGGCGCCGCGCCAGACTCGCTGGGTGCGCTGCGGCGATCATGCCGTGAGGCCTCGTTCCGCGCGGCTGCGGCGCGGACGGTCGTCTTCAGCGTCATCCTCGTCTTCTTCCGGCCTGCGGCGGCGCTTCTTCATCTCGACGCGAAAGTGGATATCATCTTCTGGACGCTTTTTTGTGCGAAGCGCTGCATGCATGGTGCCGATTGCGGTGATCATGATGCTCCTTGTTTCCACTCCGGCGGCAACATTGTCCGCGTCGGAGCGATGCGAGCCGACATCGCGACACATGCCGCCAGAGGGGCCCGGCCCGCCTCAATGAGGTGGTCGGCGCAACGGCGCTTGCAAGGTTGGCGCAGATGAATTTCGCAAATGATAGTTATGCACTTGGCGAGCTCTTTTGCGATCACATGACGGGAAGGGCGCGGGGGAAAGCGCGTCTCTGAACCGGAGATGTACGGCAAGGGCGCGGTGAATGACTGTGATGAGGTTTCATCATCATAGCCGCGGTTGCGCCAGTTGGATCAGATCCCATGTGGCGTCGGAGCAAGATTGAAGCGGGAGCATGATGTCGCGGGTCCTGACGAACATACCCGGTGTTGGGCGCGCGCGCGGGCGGCGGCGCCGTGGGTCCTCACGGATGCGCCGCCTCGCTCTCAGTTTCGTTAGGTTCGCCCATGTCGCCTGAAGCGCACACGGACAGCGCCGCACGTGCGGACACAAGTATTTTTGAGAGCGCTATTGAGCGCGTGATTTTTGCCAGCCGATGGCTGATGGCGCCTGTCTATCTTGGCCTCGTCGCGAGCCTCGGCATCCTTGTCTACACGTTCTTCTCCGAGCTTGTTCAGGAAGTGCCGAACATTCCGCGGATGACCGAGACCGACCTCATCTTGCTCGTGCTGACGCTGGTCGATCTTTCGCTGGCCGGCAATCTTGTGTTGATCGTGATTTTCTCGGGCTACGAAAATTTCGTTTCCCGGATTGACGCGGCGCACCACAAGGACCGGCCAAGCTGGATGGGAACGCTCGATTTCTCAGGCCTCAAGATTAAGCTTGCCACATCAATCGTCGCGATCTCCGGCATCCACTTGCTCAAGGTATTTATGAATCTTGATGACTATTCCGAGAAGCAATTGCTCTGGTTGACGATCATTCATCTTACCTTTGTTGTCTCTGGTCTGTGTTTCGCGTTGATGGACTGGATCGCTTCCCGCGCCAGCCACGCGTCGAAGGGAGGCCGCGACGCGTAGGCGCCCGCGCATAGTCATCAGAATTGTTTTCTTACACGCGCGAGGCTAAGGCCCGAACCAGTCCATGATGAACACAACCTCACGTCAGCGTCACCGTGACCGAAACCGCATCGCTTGGCAAAGCTCCTCATCCGCGACAAACGGTGACGCCAGAGCACAGACAGAGTAATTTGCGCTGAACGCCCGACCCAAGTCCGTCCATCTTCTCATCCGGTCCAGCGATTGACATACAACCACGCGCGCCTGTGTCTCTGTTAGTTTCGCTCAACCGCAGAGATGGCGGCGTTCAGAGTGGCCGACATCGGCATCTCCGCCGTTCGTTGAAACCGGCGCTATGTCGTCCGCTGGGCGCGAAACCGCCAGTCACGGCGCGCTTCGAGGGGCTGCTACGCTGGCTCCCTCTCAGACATTGCGAGAGGGCGCTTCTGTTTCGCCGCCATCCAAGGCACTCAGGATCGAGATTTTTTGCCAGATTTTGCGACCGAGACCATTGGTGAGATCCTCAATGTCGTTGACGGCGTCGATGACCATGCCGTCGCGCATGCGATCGGCGAAGAGCGCGGCGATCTTGCCGATAAGCGCTAGCATCTCGGCGCAATAGTCCAGATAGCGCGTCAGTTCAAAGCGGGTCATCGTCCGCTCTGGCGAGGCGGTGGTGCCGTGCGCGTTCAGAATGATGGTTGGGTCCTTTGTCAGCTGATGCATGTCGATGACGTGTGCTAGCGCGCGCAGGCTATGGAGCGCATCGAACGCGCGGCGGCGTTTGGCGCGTTCCTCCAGCGTCAACAGAAACCATACCGCGCCACCAAACAGGATCAGCAAATTCGCAGCCGCTTCGAGGCCCTGGACCAACTCGGTTGCGTTGCTGAACAAACCCTCGGGGTGAACTAAGCGTAGCGCCGCAATCAGCGTGAGCACGCCGGTTACGCTCAGCGCCACGATAGCCAAACGCCATCCCCGGGAGGGACGCGAAAGGCGCGCCGCCTCTTCGGACAGTGTGCGCGCAACGCCGAGAAGATCTGCGCAGACGTGACTAAGGCCAGCGCTTGGAAAGCGTGCCTGAATGCGCGCATGTAGTTTTTCGGTGGTCTGGATGACACGCGCGGCATCAAGGTGGCGATAGTCGACGGCGGTCACGGCTCACCTAGACTGCTGGCGTATTGAACAGAGCGTTCACCAAAATCCTGTCAGAACGCTGAGCCCGGCCATGTTCTAGTGTCATCGTCGTCGGTTGACGCATGAGCGGGATTGTCTTGTCAATATCTGATCGTTCGGCACGGGCCTGCCTCAATGACCCGGTTCGGCGAAAAGAAGCCGGACGCCCCCGAATTGCGGAATGTCTGCTTTGGAGCAAAGCACAAGTCCCCTCATTCTCCGGCTTACCGAATGGGACGGCCCAAGCCAATGCCGTGCCGCCCTACGTCATCTTCCACGACGCAACGCTTGCGGAAATGGTCCGCGCCAAACCAAACACGCTCCCCGCACTAGGCCGCATCTCCGGCATCGGCGAAGCCAAGCTGAAGAAGTACGGGACTGAAGTGCTCGCGGTGCTGATCGCTGGAATCTAGTTCCGCCACGCGCCGAGGAAGAACCTCGCCGCTTCTCCGGCAGCATCGAAAGCTGACATTGGTAGGAAGTTGTCCAAGCGGTTACAGTTGGCCCATTCGCGACGCTCGATGCGCTTGATCAAGCGCATGTCGCCATCAACGCGCTCGTTCGCGTGCTCCGACCAATGAAGTCTAATCTGGATCGCCCTCGGACTGGCGAGCCGCAACGACGACGTTGCCATGCAATCTCCGACGCGAGGTGCACAGTCTTTATTCATTGGTGCAACGCCGCTTGGATTGTGTGCCTAGTCTCGGGGCCAACGCTAATTTCCCAATTGTGGCTTCGCTGGGGGCGGAAATGTCGGAGAGCAATGCGACGCCAACTCAAAAGGGTAGCGACGAGAAGTACTGTCACGAATGTGGAGCAGTGATCCGAGCCAAAGCTGAGATTTGTCCCAAGTGCGGTGTTCGTCAGATAGTGGCTAGCGGGAGCGGGCTCCCGATAACGCCTAGCGGCAAGAGCAAACTCGCAGCGGCTCTATTCGCTTTCTTTCTAGGTGGGCTTGGAATTCACAAATTCTATTTGGGCCGTGTGGTTTGGGGCGTCGTTTATTTGGTCTTTTGCTGGACACTCATCCCTTCGCTGATCGGACTTGTCGAAGGCATTATCTATCTCACCATGAGCGATGACGCATTTGCGCAGAAGTACGGTTGAGTATCAAAGGGCTAACTTTGTGGGTGGGGACCAAACGGCATGGCGCACAAACAGCAGAAGTACAAAATTCGAGAGGACGTCGCTGACGCAGTAGTCTCCCTCCTCCAACAAAAGTACCCAGAGTGGGAAATTAGGGACGAAACTCTGCGCGGACGAATGATAATTCGAATGCAAAAGGGCCTCAAAGTCGTTCGAATTTTCAGAGGATTTGGCGGCTCTCTGAGCGTTGCTGTTACCCACCCTTTTTGGTTTGGCCTAGTGACCTTGGGATTGTCGGACATGGTCCACGATCCCTCCAAGTTTCGCCTCCGCCGCGAAGTCTACGAGGAGGTTGGAAGACATTTTGGGACCTAGCAATCACCCTTATTGCGCACCTGATGAAGCCTTCGAAGCCAAGTGATACTTGGCCCCCAACGCTCAATCGCTTTTTCGTTCCTACACGCCGTCCTGAGTCCATCTGCGGCGAATTCCGGCGGAATGCCCACGAATTGCGGAATGTCTAGTTCAGGCCAGAAGCCGACGTCCCTTCGGCGGCCTGCGGAAAAATGACCAGCCAATCCCCCACATTTCCAAGTAAACTCCAACAAAATCAGCACCCACGCCACGATCTATCCGGCGGCCTCCGCCCCCGTGCGATACTCCCCGCACAAATGCATCTAGCGAAACGCCACCTATCGAAACACTCCCGCGCCCGGCTCTTTGCCTGGGCGTTGGCTATGTCGATGTGGCTGTTCGCGGTGATCACTGGCGCCATCGCAATGAAGCCGCGCCACGCAAGCCAACGCGCTGATCTCGAAGCGCTCGCGCGTCTCGATTATCTGGTTCGCGGCCTGATCATCACGCGCGCCAGCGAGCTCGCACGCATGCGCGCGCCTAAGCGCTTCGGGACAGCGTATCGCGGACGAGCGATCGCAACGTCCGGGCTCATCCGCGCACTGATCGGCTCACGCTTGCGCCGCGCACTCACGCGCAACGGCATAGTCGAGCAACTCCGCGCCTTGATCGACGCACTGCACACACTCGAATCCCACGCCGCGCACCTCGCCAAACGCATGCGGCGGCGGCTGACGCGCCTCGCGCCAATTTTCACAACACCCAATGCGACCGCGCCGCTCATCCCGCTGGCGCACGCGCACGCCCTCGCCAACGACAGCTCATAATCTCTTGGATCGCGGGCCTTTAGGTCCGCCTCTGTGCTTTCTGGAAGGTAGGCTGCGGGTCTGGAGACGCGCGGTCCAAGAACCATGCGAGTTCCTCTTTTGTTCTTGCATCATAGCGCCGAACATTGTTTAGTCGCGCCGGGAGGATTCACATGATCGGCTACGTCACTATCGGCTCGAACGACATCGCGCGCTCGTGCGCCTTCTTCGACCAGGCGTTCGAACCACTCGGCTACAAGCGCACCTTCGAAGGCGGCGGCTGGGCCGGTTACGGCCCGGACGGCAAGAAGGAAGGCTTCGAAGTTTATCTGGCGACGCCAGAGAACGGCCAAAGCGCCTGTCTCGGCAACGGCTCGATGCTCGCATTCAAAGCGCCATCACGCGCGGCTGTTGAAGCTTTTCATGCGGCGGCTTTGGCTTCCGGCGGCAAAGACGAAGGCGCGCCTGGCGTACGCGGCGAAAGCGATCCGCCTTTTTACGGCGCCTATGTGCGCGATCCCGAAGGCAATAAGTTCTGCGCCTACTACAAAGGCTAAGCCTTTAAGCGTGTTCGCTTTCAAGCGCACGACGTGCGGCGGCAGGTCCGTGAGCGGCAAGCTCACGCGCCTGCTCCAGCCATTCTTGTTCGCCGATACGGCCCTGCAGACGCAGATACTGATCGACCCAAGCGACGTTCTCTTCGCTCCACGCTGCGATCTGATCGAAGTGAAAGACGCCGAGCGAATACATCGTCGTCTGCTGCAATAGGCTGACGCCCTCGATCAATGTGAGATCGTCAGGCGCGCCATTGCGCGCAGCGCCAAGAACCGGCGGTTTGGCGCGCCGCGCCATTGGTTCTGCGGCAACGCGAACCGGAGCAGTCTCTTCCGCTGTTGCAGCAACAGGCGCGGCAATCATCTGCGGCGGACGCTGCTCCAAATGCCGGACACGCGCCTCAAGATAGCGCGCGCGCCACTTCCAGCGATCGGGGTCGGCCTGCGTTTCAAGCAACGGCGCAACAGGTTCTGGCTGGGCCGCCGGCGTCGCCTGCAGATGCGCGACGCGCCGCTCAAGATAGAGCAAACGCCAACGCAACAGCATATCGACATCCGCATTCGCTGCGAACGGCTCAGCTTCCGCGATCGCAGTCTCAACCGCCGGCGCCGCTGGCGTCTCATGCGCCCGGCGCAATTCATCTTCCAAGAACGCCGCACGCGCGGTCGCTTCCCGAGCGGCCCATTCATGCACCGGTGGCTCCGCCGCTTCCGGCGCGGCCATCAACGGTGCGACCGCAGCAACCGGCGCGCGCGTCTCAAGGTATGCAACGCGCTGTTCGAAATACCGGAGCCGCCACTGCTGCAACGCGATGTTTTCGTCTTCGACCGGTTCTTGCTCGACCTGCTCAACTTCAACATCAACCGTCCGCGCCCGCTCGATCTCCGCCGCGCGCAGCCGCGCCAACTCCGCCGCATCAAGATCGTTCAACTGTCCACCGCGTTGCGTCACCGCAAGCTGGCTGGCGAGTTCATCCGTGCGCGCCCGCGCCGTTTCAAGTGCGCGCTCCAGTTCAGCCACGCGCCCGTCACGAATTTCCAGCAAACGCTGCGTTGGCGCAGCGTCGAGATCGGTTTCACGTTCGACCGGACCATCGCCGGTGAACCGGATAAGGTCGCGCAGCAAATTCTCGCGCTCGCGCTTGGCCGCAACCTCTTTCGGCGTCGCGAGCCACGCCGCGCCCATCCAGCCCGCGAACATCATCGCGAGTATTGTGAGCAGAAGCGGAACCGCCAATTGTCCGATCAGATAGATCATCTCAGCTGCTCACATAAAATTCGATGCGCCGGTTTGCGGCTTGCCCAGCTGGCGTCGCGTTGCTTGAGCGCGGCCGATCAGGCCCATAACCGTGGGCCGTCAGACGCCCGCGCGCCACGCCTTGACCGGCGAGATAAGCCGCAACCGTGTCGGCGCGCCGGCGCGACAAATCCATGTTGGACGTGCGATCGCCAGTGTTGTCGGTGTGACCCGCCACCTCGATCGAGAAGCGATCACAACGCAAAGCCACCGAAGCCAGTGCGTTCAGCACATCCCGGCTTCCCGGCGCCAGCGACGCGGATCCTTCAGCGAACGTGATGACGTTGCGCTCCATCAAACGATCAAAGGCGCGCTCGCACGTCTCAGCATCGCCATCGTTGAGATTGAGCCCCTGTAGTTCGGGATGATCGACATCTAGGCCATCGATCGTGACCGCCAGCCGCGAGCGGAACGGCGCCGGTGGCTGCTCCAGCACCTGGCGCACCGCGCTCACGCCCGCCTGTTCGCCATCGCCGATGACAACAATCTGCCCGTCAATAATGCGCGCTTCACCGGTATTCAGCTGGGCCACCGCATGCACCGCATCACGCGCCACTTCCGAAAACAGCGGCGACGCCGCGCCGCCCGCGACATGCATGTCGTCAACCGCTTCGAGATCGCGGAACGCTTGCGCTGCAGCAGCCATCAGATCGGCCCGCGCATTCTCGCTTGGCACGGCGCCGCTCAACACCACGCGAGTTGCCTCGCGCTTAACGCTCCACGCGAACGGCCGCTCGATGTTGCCAACGTGCAGACCCGCAGTGTTGACGCTCGTGACGCCACCCGACCATCTGCCGCCACCGCCGGCGGCATGCAGCGCCGCGTCGCGCGCCGCCGCGATATCCGCTTCCTCCTCGACGATGCCGCGCAAGACCACGCGCTGGCCCCTCATCTCGACATCAAGTCCTGGAAAGCCTTGGGCCATGAGCGCAGTCGCAACGCGTTCTTTCAGGACGCCGGGGACACGCCAAAAGGCGCCATTGTGCAGCCCGCATATGCCCCACACAATCGCAACAACTGCTGCAGCCAATCCGCTGAAGAACAACAAGCGCCGCCGGCCGGCCTGGTCACCAACGCTGATCATGATCCACGCGCCCGGCGAACCTGCGCCTCGGTCAGAGCAGCGCGCAAATCTTCTGTCTCGCGCGCCGCCTCATTGCGCCGCTGGGCGCCAGACATGATGTATGCGCGCCAGCCGATGCCGAAGCCGATCAAGGCTGCAACGACGAAGAGGATCACCTGTGAGAAGATAAGGCCGATCATTTTTCCCGCATTGCGCGCACACGTTAACGCCTTAACGCCCTTCTAATGCCCGGCGAACTAAGCGAAAACCGAAAACCCCTGAGAGCGAACCAGTCGGGCGAACCCAAACCAGGCGCAATGGCCCACCACATCACCAGCCCCTCCAATCCGCAGATCAAGACGCTGAAGAGCCTGCATCTGAAAAAGGGACGCGCCGAAACGGGCCTGTTCCTCGCGGAAGGCGCGCGCCTAGCCGTGGAAGCGGCCGACCTTGGGGTCTGGCCGGAAATTCTGCTCTTCTCGCCGGCGGCGCTGCAACGCGAGCAAGTCCGCGCTCTGATCGCCCAGGCAGAAGCGCGGCGCGTCCACACGATCGAAACCAGCGAAAGCGTACTTTCTCAGATTAGCAAGCGCGACAATCCACAAACGGTGATCGGCGCCTACAGGCAGCGCCTCACGCCGCTCGATCAAATCAGCGGCGATACCATCGTCGCGCTCGAAGGCATTCGCGATCCGGGAAATCTCGGCACAATCCTGCGCACGGCGGATTCCACGGGCGCAGGCGGCGTGATCCTCGTCGGCGAGAGTTGCGATCCGTTTTCTGTTGAGGCGGTGCGCGCCAGTATGGGCTCGCTGTTCGCAATGAAGCTCGCGCGCGCATCGTTCGAGGAATTGCTACGCTTCAAGAAGGAACGCGGCGCGAGCATGATGGGCCTCTCGCTTAAGGGCGCCGCGTTCGACGCCGATCGGCCTGCGCCTGCGCGCGCGATCGTGTTCATGGGCAACGAACAGTCGGGCTTGCCTGTGCACATGGAAGACGCTTGCGATGCGTTGGTGAAATTGCCGATGCGTGGCCGGGCCGACAGTTTAAATCTTGCGATCGCGACGGGTGTGATGCTCTACGATCTTTGGCGGAGACGCGGATATGACGGCGCGCGCGCCTGAGCTTCTGATCGCCGACGATTGGGCAGACTACCGTTTGCTGGATTCCGGCAATGGAGGCAAACTCGAGCAAGTTGGCCCCTACCGCTTCGTGCGCCCCGAGCCGCAAGCGCTGTGGGCGCCTGCGCGTCCTGCGCAAGATTGGGATTCCGCTGATGCAATCTTCGCGGGCTCGTCCGGCGATGACGAAGACGCTGGCCGCTGGCGCTTCAATCGCGAGTTGCCGCAAAGCTGGACGTTGAAATGGGACGATCTCTCGTTCGTCTCGCGTCCAACCCCATTTCGACACTTGGCCTTTTTCCCAGAGCACTCGGTCCACTGGCGCTGTGCGCGCGAATATCTGCAGGCACATAGCGGGCCACAGCCTGAAGTGCTGAACTTGTTCGGCTACACCGGCCTCGCATCGCTTGTATGCGCCAAATCCGGTGCGAAGGTCACCCACGTCGATGCTTCAAAGAAGGCGATCGGCTTCGCGCGCGATAACCAGCAAGCAGCAGGCCTCGGCGACGCGCCTATCCGTTGGATCTGCGACGATGCGCTCACGTTCGTGAAGCGCGAGATCCGCCGTGGCCGTCGTTATGACGGTGTCATCCTTGATCCACCGAAGTTCGGGCGCGGGCCTGACGGTGAAACCTGGAAGCTCGAAACAGATTTGCCGGAGTTGCTTGACGCCTGCCAGACGCTGCTGCGCACTGATCCAAATGATCGCGCGAGCGCCAAGGGCTTTATGATTGCGACGGTTTACGCCGTGCGACTTTCGTACCTGGCGCTCGCACAAACAGCGCAACAGATGTTCGTCGGCGGCGAATGGCAAGCTGGCGAGATGTGCTTGCCGCACGAAGGCCGAAGCGAGTTATTGCCAACAGCGATCTTCGCGCGCTGGCGCGGCTAGTGGAAGTTGCGTCCCTTCGGCATCACGCTCGCGGCCTTCTTCACATCTAGATTTATGCGCACATTGCGCGGATGCCGCTGGCGCGCATCGCCTTCGCCGCCACGTCTGGGCTCGTCGGTCGGACCAGTCGGATCAAGCTTCGCGCCGTGCGCCGAGAGCTTCGCTAGAAGCGGCGTGTAATCATGCACGCGCTCGGCGATCACATGGGTCACGCCGCTTTCGCTTTGCACAGGCCCATCAATCGTCACGAGGCGACCGCCCAGAACCTCGCGCCGATACTGCTCAAACAATTTCGGCCACACGACAATGTTGGCGATGCCCGTTTCGTCTTCCAGCGTCATGAAGATCACACCGGACGCCGTGCCAGGTCGCTGACGCACCAACACAAGCCCCGAAACACGCACCCGTTCGCCGTTCTGTATCTTTGTAAGCTGCTCCGCCTTGATCACACGCCGCGCTGAAAGCTCCTCACGTAGCAACGACACCGGATGTGCCTTCAGCGACAACCCAATCGTCCGGTAGTCTTCAACGATATGCTCACCCAAACACATCGAAGGCAGATCAAAATCCGGTTCGCGCGTGCGATCCACTGTAGCGGCCTCGAACAGCGGCAAGTCCTCCTGCCCACCAACCCGGTTCAACCCACGCGCCGCCCAAAGCGCATCGCGGCGATCGAGGCCGAGCGAACGGAACGCGTCGATGTCAGCGAGGCGTTCAATGGTTGAAGGCGGCAACCCGCTTCGCAACCAAACTTCGCGCACAGAATCGTATCCTGCGCCGCGATTGGCGACGAGTTGCGCCATTTCTATTTCTTTGAGCCCTTGCGCCTGGCGATAGCCCAATCGCATTGCGTGCGTTGAAAGAATATCACCAGTCATTTCGACATGGCGTTGATGCACTCGACTTGCCGCTTCCGGCCCGGGCTCTAGTGCGTTGTCCCAGTCCGAGTGATTCACATCTATAGGTCTGATCTGAACGCCGTGATCCGATGCATCTCGCGCGATCTGCGCTGGCGCGTAAAATCCCATTGGTTGTGAGTTGAGTAACGCCACCGCGAAAACATCAGGATAATAGCACTTCAGCCAAGAGGATGCGTACACAAGGATTGCGAAGCTAGCGGCGTGACTCTCTGGGAAACCGTACTCGCCGAAGCCTTTGATCTGGGCAAACGAGGCTTCGGCAAAATCTTTCTCGTATCCCTTGCCAATCATCCCGCTGATAAACTTGTCTTTGAGCTTCCCGATTGTGCCCGTTCTTTTGAACGTCGCCATAGCGCGGCGAAGATGGTCCGCTTCCGATGGCGAAAAGCCGGCTGCCACGATTGCGATCTGCATAGCTTGTTCTTGAAAGAGCGGCACACCTAACGTGCGCTTGAGAACCTTCCAAAGCTCCGGCTTGGGCGCGCTGGCCTTTTCCAACCCTTGTTTGCGACGTAAATACGGATGCACCATACCGCCCTGGATCGGTCCAGGACGCACAATCGCCACCTCAATTACGAGATCGTAGAATTTCTCAGGCTTAAGTCGCGGCAGCATCGACATCTGCGCCCGGCTTTCGACTTGGAATACGCCAATTGAATCTGCGCGATGAAGCATCGCATAGACGCGCTTATCTTTATGGGGCGCAAAGTAAGAGAGATCGACTCGTTTGCGTTCGCTTCCCTCTACGTCTCTAAAAAGACCTGCACTCTGTTTTTTCCACTCGGGGTATTTCTCGGAAAGCAAATCAAACGCTTTTTTCAAGCAGCTCAGCATCCCAAGGCCCAGAACGTCCACCTTAAGGATCTTCAACGCTTCAAGATCGTCCTTATTCCATTCAACGACGGTTCTACCGTTCATCGCTGCATTCTGAATCGGCACCACGTCATGCAATTTCTCGCGCGTGATGACGAACCCTCCCACATGTTGCGAAAGATGGCGAGGAAAACCCTCGAGAGCCTTCGATAGCTCCATGCATTGCATGAGACGTTCATCTGACACATCGAGGCCAAGCTCGATCATGTCCTTCTCTTCCAGCCCTTTAGACCACCAATGCAATGTCTTCGCGAGATTGCCGATTTGATCTTCGGAATACCCAAGCGTCTTGGCAACCTCCCGGACCGCACTCCGACCACGATAGCAAATGACGACCGCAGCCAAGCCAGCGCGATCGCGTCCATATTTTTTGTAGATGTACTGAATTACTTCTTCGCGCCGCTCGTGTTCGAAATCGATATCAATGTCAGGTGGCTCGCCGCGTTCCGGTGACACGAAGCGCTCGAAAACAAGATTGCCGCCTCGGGGGTCAACTTCCGTAACACCAAGTGCAAAACAGATACTTGAATTCGCTGCCGATCCACGTCCCTGACAAAGAATTGGGTCGATATCGTTGCCGTCTTTATCTTTTCCAGACCGTGCGAAGCGCACAATATCCGCGACAGTTAGAAAGTATGGCGCATACTTCAAATCCTTGACGATCCTCAGTTCACGCTTGAGGGTTCGTTTAATGCTCGTGGGCACGCCAGTTTCGTAACGCTTTGCAATTCCCTCCCATACGAGATGTTCCAGAGCCGCTTGTGGGTCAGAAAAGCCCTCCGCCGTTTCTTCCGGATACTCGTAGCAGAGATCGTCCATTGAAAAAGAAATGGTCTCAAGGAAACGCAGACTCTCTTCGACAGCCTCAGGCACAAGCGCAAACAGTCGATGTATTTCTTGAGGCTTCTTGAGCTGACGCTCCGCATTTTTCGCAAGCAGTGCGCCAGCCTCGCTTAGCTTTTTCTTTTCGCGTATGCATGTGACCACATCCAGTAAAGGCCGGGCATCTCCATGATGCATTAGAGGCTCTGTCGTCGCGAGCAGCCGAGCGCCCGTCTGCGACGCCAGTTGCTTTAGCTGCTTAATCCGCCGGCGATCTTCGCCATTGAATTGGAATGGCGCCGCGAGCCACGCAGATCCTGCAACTCTTTTGATATGCTGAAGATATGATCTAAGCTCGTAAGGTTCGTCGCCAAGCTCGAACGCCGGAATAAGGATCGTTTGCAATCCCTCCGCATGATCAAGATAATCTGCAAAATCCAACCAGCACTGCCCCTTGGGTGCACGCCTATTTCCCACTGTGAGCAGTCGCGTAAGATTTGCGAATCCCGCGCGATCTTTTGGATAGACGATCAGGTCTGGCGTGCCGTCTCGAAACACAAGTCGAGACCCGACGACCATACGAATGTCGCCTTCGCCCTCTTCACGCATAGCTTTCGCTTGCATGTGCGCGCGCACAACGCCAGCCAGCGTGTTGCGGTCAGCGATCCCGACGCCGGTTAGACCTAGGGCGGCAGCCTGCCTTACCATCTGCTCGGGATGAGAACCGGAGCGGAGGAACGAAAAGTTCGTCGTGACGCAAAGTTCAGCGAAGCCTGTCATGCGAACAGACCATGTAGATACCAGCGAGGCGAGACTTCATTCTCGCCATACAATCCCTCACGATAAAGCCAATACCGGCGGCCCTGCTTGTCTTCGACGCGGTAGTAGTCCCGCGTTTTCTCGCGCTTTTGCCAATCGCCGCTAATTCGCTCAGGGCCTTCTGCACAAACGACTTCGCGCATCACGCGCCGCCAGCGAAAGCGGATTGGCGGGCCATCTGGCACACCGGCCATCACTTCAATCTGCTGACCAGGAGAAAACAATCGAACAGGGCGACGCTGCACACCGTCTGCGGGTGGCTTTACAGATTTTGCTTCTTTCTCACTTAGCACTGAGCGCCATCCAGCAGCGCGCTCAGGCACATGTTCTTCATGTATTTGCGGACGGACGACACGTTTCGCGCCGAGCCTAGACGTCAGAATGTCGGCAATAGAGCTGATCGTTTCTGCACTTGCCGAATTTGCATCAACAGAAACTAACGTGCGCGTACGCTCGTTCAGTTCTGCCAACCGCACCACATTCACCCGCGCCGCCTCAAAGCCAAACTGCGCATCCAAATTTTCGCTGACGATATTTAGCTTCTCGCGGAAGAGCCGCATCAGCGGCTTCACGTCTCGGAGTGGTTTGGACACGTTCACATCGATCACGCGGTCGCGCCCGTCGACACCAAACAACACAAGCTCCGCGCGCAACACACCTGCGCCTCGAATATCGAGCTTTTCGATGAGATCGCCGCAAAGATCTTGGGTAACTTGCAGAACTGCGTCGGCGGTGAAGATTGGCTCCAAAAAACGTCGAAGCGCAAACACTGGCGGCGCCGGGCGGCGTGGGGTTAGCGCTTCTTGGGCGCGACCAAGCGCTTGATCGAGGCGCAGCATCGCGCGTTCGCCCGCTCGTGCGGCAAATGCCGAGCGTGGTGCATGCTGGATCTGGCCAATCGCCTTTAAACCAAGGCGACGCAATAAAGTTGCAGCGTCGGGATCAAGGCGCAAAGCTTCCACGGGCAACGCAGCGAGGTCTGCCTTCCAGCCTTCCGGCTGTTCGAGCGAAGCCTGCAAGCTTTCGCGTAATGTTGCAGGCTTGCCTATTGGCTTTCTGTAGCGAGAAAACGCCCACGCTGCTCCTGGAGTGGGCGCTATCGCTGCGCGCGAACTGTAACCTTGCGCGTGCAGACGCGTCACGATCTCAGCACAGAGATTTTCTTCGCCGCCGAACAGGTGTGCGCAGCCGGTGATGTCTAGAAACAGGCCTTCCGGAGGATCGAGCACGACAATCGGTGTGAACCGCTCGCACCACGCGGCGATATTGCCCAAAGCGCGCGTATCTTCCTCAATATCTGCCTCTACTGCCTCCAACTTCGGCTGAATCGCGCGCGCATCGGCGAGCGACATGGCGAGTGTTAGTCCCAGTGCGCTCGCGCGGGCATCAATACCCTTCAGCTGAAGCGCGCCATTCTCTTTCGAATAAACCGCGAGCGGCCGGCCGTCAGACGGCCCGCGCCCAGCTCGGATCAGACGATCCGTGCGTATCCGCGGCAGATAAATCGCGAGCCACCTCGCGTTCGGCGAAGCTGCGCTCATGGGCGTTCCAATCTATGATGAAATGCGAGCCCGATGGTCCGCCGCGACTGCGTGTGAGTTCGGCGCGGAAGGCTGGCAGACCGATCTCGTCTGGATCGCCGTTACTTTCTGCAGGTGCGATGCGCCATCGCGTCCATGCCGCGCTTGGCCCGTTCTCCGGCATCAGCAACAGGCAGCGCGATGAGTAGCGCTCTGCGAATAGCAGCAAGCGTCGGCTGGCTTTGAGGTCGAGTGGTTTGCCTTGAGCGCCGAGCGCGCAGATCACGATCGCGCCTGTGGCAGCGAGCGCTTGTTCAGCCGCCCAGAGTGCGTCTTCGCGCTTGCGTGCTCGCGCGACGATCAGGCGATCGAGCGGCAAGCCATATTGCGCGAGGCCGACAGGGTAAGGCGCGCCCTCTTCGGCGAAGGCCGCGTCTTCGCCGGCCCAGAAGATGCCAGCCGGTCCGGCCCAATGCGCCGCCAAAGCCAGCGTGAAACCCAAAGCCGCCGCCTCGAACCCTGCTCCGACCGGCCCAATTTCATGCAGCGGCTGACCAGCCATAGTGGCGAGCTTGCCCGCGAACCCACCATCTTGGGCAGGCGCCTCTGAGAGGCCAAAGGAGGCTGGACGGACGCTCATGTTCTCTATATGTTCTACTCCTTCGAGTCCCCCGCGGCAAGGCGGTAGCGGAACGAAATGGAGGCTGATCGCAGATGTTCGCCTACGCCCTGTTCGACACCGCCATCGGCCGCTGCACCCTCGCATGGGGACCACGCGGGATCATCGGAGTGCAGCTACCCGAGCGCAGCCCGGAGGCGACGCGTATTCGTTTGATGCGCCTTTGCCCGAACGCCGAAGAACTTGAGCCTCCGAAACAGATCGCGCGCGCAATTGAGGACATCAGCGCGCTGCTGCGCGGCGAGAAGAAGTCACTGCGCGCAGTGCAACTCGATCTTTCGCGCGTGCCGGCGTTCAATGCGCGCGTCTACGAAACCACACGCGCCATCGCACCTGGCGCAACGCGCACCTATGGCGAGATCGCGCGCGCTATTGGTCAACCAGACGGCGCGCGCGCTGTTGGTCAAGCGCTTGGACGCAACCCGTTCGCGATCGTGGTGCCATGTCACCGCGTTGTCGGCGCCGATGACAAGCTCGTCGGTTTTAGCGCCAATGGCGGCATCAAGACGAAGCTGAAGATGCTAAAGATCGAAGGCTGGCGCGAAAATGAGCCGAGCTTGTTCGAGGAGTTGGCTTAGCCGTTTGAACTTTCCTCAAACGGCTCGGCTATAGTCGCCGCGAACGCATGCAATGCTGCCACCGAAGCAGCATCGCCGCCCATGCTCTCGGCGGCGTTTGCTACAACAAGCACACCATTTCCAGTTTCTGGGAAGAGACATACCAGTGCGAACCAATTGCCGTCTGAGCCTGAGTGCGTCAGCGCCGGGCCGCGTAGATTCATTGGATGCGGCGCGGCGCCCCAGCCAAGTGCGGTGCGCGTTTCGCCTTGCGGCGCATGGATGAAGCGATACGTGTCTGTGCGCAGAAGGCCACCACGGCCATGCTCGCCTTGCATCTGATCGATGCAGAAGCGTGACCAGTCGCGCAGCGTCATACGCATGGCGCCAGCGGGCGCAAACATGTGCGGGTTCACGTCGTTCTGTTGGTTCGCGATACGGCTGTCGACGTGGCCTTGCGGTTCGTTTGCAGCGCCGAATTGATCGAAGCTAATTGAATGGATGCCGAGCGGATCGAAGACGTGCGCGACGATCAAATCTTCGAAAGCGCGACCCGTCGCGTGCTCCGCGCATGCTGCCGCGATGATGAAGCCTGTGTTTGAGTACGTGCTTTCACCACGCGCCGGGCCGACTGGCGCATCTTGCAAGCAGCGCGTGATGTAGCGCAGGCGTTGAGCCGGCAAGGGCGCGGCGTCGGTGTGAAACGTGAAGAAGAAATCCATATCGGCGGTGTTTTCGGGCAAGCCCGCGCGATGCGAGAGCAAGTCCGGCAACGTGGCGTCGCGATAGGCCGGCTGCATTGTGCTCGCGAGATCGGGCAGCATTTGCGAGAGCTGACGTTCCCAGCTCAGCGCGCCAGCATCGACGAGTTTGGCGATCAATGTCGCGGTCATCGCTTTGCCATCAGATCCCAGATGCCAGCGATCGTTCGGCAAGATCATTGCGGGCGAGCCCAAAGCGCGGACGCCGGCGAAGTATTCCGTCTCGACGTGGAAGTCGCGGATCACGATGGCGGCCATGCCTGGGACGGCTTTGCCCGCCATCGCGTCTTGCAAGACGGAGCTGGATTGGGCTTCGAGCGGACGGCTCGGATCGGCGTTTGTGCTGGCGCAGCCGGCGAGGACAAATGCGCTTGCACCTGCCGACAGTGAGAAATCGCGTCTCGTGAACATAGCTCTCTCCTATCGCACGCCGCGCATCGTGCCGATGCCTGTTGCGATCAGCCACAATGTCAGGCCGACGAAGCCACCGATGGTCGCCATTGCGAACTCTTCGCCCGATTGGCCGAGCGCCAACGCCAATCCTTCGTTCGTACCGATGACGATCGCACCGACCGTGACAAAGCCCAGCACCGCACTGATACGCTTGCGCTCACGCCATTGCATCGCGCTGAAAAGCACGACGAACAGCGCCAACAACAATTGACCCAAGTGCTCGCCGATGGCGACGCCGCCGTATTGGTTGATCAGGTCGAACGTGTATTCGGCTGCGCGCTTGGCTTCTTCGGTTGCGTTTGCATCGGTGTGCACGCGGGCCAAGCCCGGCACGACGAATACCCAGCGGAACAGACCGATCGCTTGCGCCAAGGCGGACAGCGCACCAGCGACGGCAGCGCCGATCGCCAGACCCGGCGCATCCGAAACGCGGTTGCGCGTGAGCGTCAAAGCAAAAGCCAGCGGCGCGAGAGCGAGCGCTGAGATCGCGAAGGCGTGCCACGTCAAAATCAGTGGGGCCCCGCCCTGTGCGAACAGGTTGAGCACCTCGCCTGCCGGGCGGCGGAGAACGTCCGGGTACTCGAAGGTCGCGCCGAGGATCGCGAACGGCACATTGAAACCGATCGCCGTGGCGATCGCGGCAGCGCCCGTGAAGGGCCGTGGGGCTTCGGTGTAAATTTGCTCAGCCATATCTTGTCTCCATCTGGTGACATACTATTTATCACCAGTCGGTGACAAGACAAGTGAAAAGTCACCGATGGGTGATATTTTTCTGGAAGCCGCCCGCGAACAGGCTGAACAGGGTTCGAGGAGCACATGCCGAAAACGCCGCCGCCCCCACCTCGCGGACGCGACCGAGACGCCACCGAGCGCCTGATTTTGGCGGCGGCTAAGGAGGTCTTGGGCGAAGAAGGCTTCGCTAATTTCGGGGTGAACGCCATCGCCCGACGAGCCGGCTGCGATAAACAACTGATCTACCGTTATTACGGCGGTCTCGACGGCCTGGCCGACGCGATTGGCGCCGATCTGGCCGCAACGCTCAGCGAAGAACTGAAACCGCTCTCGACGCCCACGCCTGAGACCTACGGCGAACTGATGCGCCGCTTGGCGCTCGGGCTTTTGGAGCTACTGCGCCGCGACCGGCTCATGCAGCAGATCACGGCTTGGGAAGCGGCAGCGCCCTCGCCTTTGGTGAAGCGCCTGATCGCGGCGCGTGCAAAGCGCATGGCGATGTGGATGTTCGAAATGCATGGCGCGTTGCAACCGCCCCCTGATGTTGATGCGCCTGCGATGAACGCGATCGTCATCGCTGCGATTCAGCAGATTGTGGTGTCGGCCGCAGCGAATGGCGAATTCTCCGGACTGGCGCTTCGCGAAGATGCGCAGTGGGAGCGCTTGCGCGTGGCGCTCATCAAACTGCTCGCGTCGGTCTACGGCGACTGATCAGTCCGGCGCCTCGAACGAGAGCTTGCCGGCGCCAGGGCGCATCGCGAACTCGCGCGGATGCACGAACTCCTCTGCGAACCATGGATTTGTCGACGCAGAGAAGATGTCCTGCAGCCACTCCAAGACGCTCTTGGCCCGAGCAACGCGAGCGACGGCAGGATCGTAAACGAGGTAGAGTTTTGGTGATGCCGCGGGTTCTTCGCCGAGCATGACGATGTTCGGAATGAAAGCGGCAGCGCAGGTGGGCAAAAACGCAATACCTGCGCCCGCTAGAACGGACATGACAACTGTGGCGCTACAATTGGTTTCCACGTTGTAGGATGAGAGCGTGCGAACGGCTTCCGCCTTCGGATCCCAGGTCTCTTTCTGCTGCTGCACCGCGGAATGATGAACCGTGCGGTGCGTCGCGAGTTCAGCTTGCGACTTCGGCACGCCGTAGAGTTTTAGATACGATTCCGCCGCGAACGGCGCATAGTGAACGGTGGCGAGTGGCTCAACGACATGGTCACCGAAATTTCGTGAATCGTATTGCAGCGAAATGTCGATGTCGTCTTGAAGCGGATTATGCGGCCAGAGCCCGCCGTCGAGCGAGAGCGTTATGCCAGGATTGGCGCGCTGCAGCGCTGGGACGCGCGGTCCAATCCAAAACGAGCCAATCCCGTCCGGCGCGGCGATCTTAACTCTGCCCTCGGGCTTATCGTCGAACTCGCGCATCACCCGATCGATCGCGGATGCAGAACGCTGCATGACGGTGACGTGCTCTCGAATGCGTACGCCGGCTTCTGTCAGCGTGATCCCGCTCGGCCCTCGCACAACGAGTTGCGTGTTAAGCCTGAATTCGAGATCGCGAAGGCGCTGGCCAACTGTCGGTTGCGACATCTGCAGCGTTTTGGCGGCAGCGCTGATGCTGCCGCTCTCGGCGACATGGAGGAACAGGCGCAAGTCCGACCAGTCTGCGCGCGCGCTCGCGGGCAGCGTCACCTCCCCATCGGAATTCTTTGCAACCCCCATCGGAAATTCGCTCAAGCTGGCCAGGTCCTTGCTCAGTAGAACTTGGACACGCGGTTAAGGGGCTGAGCAAGATGAATCTGATCGCAGAAGCGAGCATCAGCGACGGACGCAACACTTTGCCACAAAATGTGGCGGTGGTAGCGGCTCGCCACGGGCTCGAAATCCTTGATGCTGAAGCGATCCGCGAGGCGCGCACGCTTGCCGCTCAGCTGATCGGCGAGGGCGTCGCGACGGCCGAGTGCCTTATCGCGCTGCAGTCTCAGTTCGGCGCCGCACTTTTTGGGCTGCGCCAAGAGGGCGCCCTCACCGGATTGCTGGCCGCGTTTCCGCTCAACGAAGCAGGGCTGGAAGCGCTTGAGCATGGCGCCTTCGATGCCGTGGCGCTCGATACGGCGCTCGTTGCGCGGCCAGGCGAGACGCCGGCGGCCTATTATGGTTGGGCGTTCGCCGCGACGAACCAAGACGGCGGGCGCGCCGTCATGATGGCGAGCGTCGACATTCACCGCCTGCTCTATTGGGCGGTGCCGACATTCGCGCGCGCGGTCACTGCGGACGGCTCTCGTGCGCTGCAGCGTATCGGATTTCGCCCGCATGCTACGCAAGCTGCCCTGTTCGTCATCGCGCCCGCGCTCAACGTCGGCGCACGGACATGAAACGGCCGATCAAACGCACATCGACGCGCACCGTGACGGTGAGCGTGGTGCGCGACATCGAAGGCTTGATGGAAGTTTGGAGCGTCCGCTCACTTGTCTACATGGGCGAGCAGGATTGCCCTTACCAAGAAGAGTTCGACGGCAACGACCTCGCGGGCGCGACGCATCTCATTGCGCGCGTGGGCAAAGAGCCGGTTGGGGTGATGCGCATCCGCTGGTTCGCGGATTTCGCTAAGATCGAACGCGTCGCCATTCGCCAATCACATCGCAGCGGCGAGGTATCGGCGGCATTGGTGAAAACCTCGCTCGATCTCGCAGCACGCAAGGGCTACCGGCGGGTGCTCGGTCATATCCAGGCGCGGCTGCTGAAGTATTGGCTACGCACCGCGAATGTGCGGCTGCGGCCGGAGCGCCCGCAGTTCAGCTTCTCGGGTTACGATTACATCGAGATCGAGCGCGATCTTGTGCCGCCTGAAGGAGCGATCGGACTCGACACGCCAGCGATGGTGTTGTTGCGCCCTGAGGGTGACTGGGATCGCCCTGGTGTTCTGGAAAAGTCGGCGGCGCGGAGTCGCGCCCGCTGATGCTGCCGACAACCCGCCATTCCGCTCCTGTGCTTGTGTGCCTCAACCTGCAACGCGCTTACACAGATCCGCTGGATCGCTGCTACGCGCCGCGTGGGGCGACTGCGCTCGTTCATGCCGGCGCATGCGTGGCGTGGGCGCGGCGCCAGAACATGCCTGTATGGCACGTGCATACACGCACCGAGGGTGGGCGCAGCATGCCGATCCCCGGCTTTGAACCTCGGCCGAATGAACGCGTGTTGATGAAGCAATCGTGGTCGCTGTTCGACAGCACCGAAGTGACGCGCGCGCGCCCCGCCCTACAGCATGCGTTCGTTCTCGGTTTTACCGCTGCGAAAGACTGCGTGGCCACAGCCATTGATGCTGAGCGCGCCGGCGTGCGCTTCGCCTTCATCACCGACGCGATCGCGTCGTCGTCGCTGCCGAACCAATCGGCCGAGATTGTCGACGACGTCTTGGCCTCCTTGCTGGGCGAGTGGGCGGCAAGCGTCACAACGGCCGAATTGCTGCGGCGCGAGCCGCAATTGGTTACTTCCGCGGAGTCGGGCTTTGAACGTCAATAATCCAGCCAGCCCCGATCGCCCGTCCACCGCGAACGCGGCGCGGCAACTCGTCCAGTTCATTCGCGCCTGCAAGGTGAGCGTAGAGTCGATTGCGACTGACGACCACGCAACGATGAACGAGATCGAACAGGCGCTCGCGACCGCAGAGGCCGCCGCCCAGCGCCTGTTGGCCGACATCCAGCGAACGGCTGGAGAGGCGCCTGACGGGATCGTCGATCTGGACGATTTCTGAGCGCTACGACCGCTCGGGCATTGCAGCACGGCTTATTTGCACCGCCAAACGCCCGAGAAATCGGCTAGGGTGTCTAAAGTTGCCACTGTTCCTAAATGCGGGGATACGCATCCCGGGCCAGAAGAGCATCATGCCGTTATCTCAAATCACCGTCCCCGCCCTTGCGCGCGCCATCGAAAAGCGCGGCTATGAAACGTTAACGCCGGTCCAGTCGGCTATCCTCGCAGGCGAATTGCGCGACGCGGATTTGATGGTCTCGGCGCAGACGGGCTCGGGCAAGACGGTCGCGTTCGGTCTGGCGCTGGCGCACACGCTGCTTGGCGGGCAGGACAAGTTCGACAAAGCACGCGATCCGCTGGCGCTGATTATCGCGCCGACGCGCGAACTGGCGATGCAGGTTAAGGCGGAAATTCAGTGGCTCTACGCTGAGGCTGGCGGCGTGGTCGCTTCGTGCGTTGGCGGCATGGATGCGCGCGACGAGCGGCGCGCGTTGGATCGCGGCGCGCATATCGTTGTTGGCACACCGGGACGTTTGGTGGACCACCTGCATCGTGGCTCGCTGGTGCTGAACAGTTTGAAGGCCGTCGTGCTCGATGAAGCCGACGAGATGCTGAACCTTGGATTCCGCGAAGAGTTGGAAACCATCCTGGACACTGCACCGGCCGACCGCCGCACTCTGATGTTCTCGGCGACGATGCCGCGCTCCATCGCGACCCTTGCGGGCAAATACCAGCGCGACGCGCAACGCGTGAACACGATCAGCAGCGCCAAGCAGCACACCGACATCGAATATCTCGCGCTCACCGCGGGCGCACACGACATCGAGAATGCGATCTTCAACGTGTTGCGCTACCATGATGCGGCCAACGCGCTGGTGTTTTGCGGCACGCGCGCGGCGGTGACACACCTGCAGAGCCGGTTCAGCAATCGCGGCTTCTCGGTTGTCGCGTTGTCCGGCGAGCTTAGTCAAAAAGAACGCACCTACGCATTGCAGGCGCTGCGCGATCACCGCGCCAACGTCTGCATTGCTACGGACGTTGCCGCGCGCGGCCTCGATCTGCCTGATCTCGATCTCGTCATCCACGCCGAAATTCCCAAGAACCCGGAAGCATTGCTCCATCGCAGCGGCCGCACCGGCCGCGCGGGGCGCAAAGGCACCAGCGTGCTGATCGTGCCCTACCCGGCGCGGCGCAGAACTGAGCGTTTGCTCCGCGACGCAAAAATTGAAGCACGCTGGAGTGAGCCGCCATCAGCCGATGACGTAAAACGACGCGATCAGCAACGCTTGCTCGATGACGCCGTGCTGAGCGAGCCAATTGCCGAAGACGAACGCGCTATCATCTCGGCGCTCCTTGAGCGCCACGACGTCGATCAGATCGCGGCGGCTTTTGCGCGACTCTATCGAAAGGGCCAGCCTGCCCCAGAAGATTTGATGGCACCACCGCCGAATGCGCAGAACCCCACGCGCCCCGAGCCTCGCCCGCAAGGCTTCGATCAAAGCGCGTGGATCACACTCACCATCGGCTACGCCCAGAAAGCTGAGCCGCGCTGGCTGATCCCTATGCTGTGCAAAGCCGGCGGTATCACCAAGCGTGACATCGGCACGATCCGCATCGAGGATCGCGTTACGCACGTCGAACTCAATGCTGCAGCGGTCGAGGGCTTCTTCACACATTTGGACGCCGACGGCCGCATTGAGAAAAACGTCTATGCGATGCCGATGCGCGAGCAAGCAGCGCCGCGCGCGGACAATCGCGAACGGCCTCAAGGCGCCGAACGTCACGAACGCCCTCAGCGGCAGGAACGGCCTGAGCGCCAAGACCGCCCACAGCGCGCAGAAAGACAAGATCGCGCGCCGCGTCAGGACCGTCCCGAGCGTCAAGAACGCCAGGAGCGCCCAGCAACAGCACGGCCGGGACGCAAAGAGCGACAGGCTCAGGACACCCGCCGCGGCAAGCCGCCAGCGGGAAAACACCCCGCCGGTGGCAAGCCTCACAAAAAGAAAAAGTGGAATCCCGCGGACTAAGCCAGTGCGACGCGGAAGTTCGCGTGCGCGCGCGCAATCGTCTCGCTGTCGGCGCTGATGTTGCACTCTGCGTAGCAGAGGGTTTTGCCGACACGAGCGAATGTGGTGTCGAACGCAAGCCATTGGCCAAGTTTAGTGACGCCGAGATATTCGATCGACAGAGAGGTGGTCCAGAGATTGGTCACCTGCACGCCATCGGCATGAAGCTTCACGCCGCAGGACATACCCATAGCCTGATCCGCCAGCGCTGCGATCAGGCCACCGTGCGCGGTGGCGCGCGAATTGGTGTGCGGCTCGCGCAAGCGCACGCCAAGCACCATGCGATCAGACTGCCGCTGCACATATAGCGGCCGCCATGGATCGAGCAGCGGGCTCGGCCGGGTAAAGAGTTCGAATCCTTCTGGCGTCTCTTCGCTCATCGCTGCTGCCAAGCCACGTAGAGCGCGGCCGCTGTGATCACCGCGCCCCACATCCACCAACGGCCCACGAAATCGCGCCAGCGCACATTGCGCGAGGCTTCACGAAAGCCCTGCTGCGCGCGCTTCAGACGTTCTTCGCTGCCCGGTCCTTCGAGCCGTTCGGCCATCTCACCGCCCCGACGGCAGATCCTTGAACGCCACACCTTTATCGACACGCACGTCTTGCGGCAGGCCAAGAACGCGCTCGGCGATGATGTTTTTCAAAATTTCATCGGTACCGCCGGCGATGCGCAGGCCCGGCGCAAACATGTAGCTTTGATGGAATGCGCCTTCGAGCGGCGCGAGTTCGGGATCGTTGATGATGCCGTAATGATCCTGCGCTTCGATCGCAGTGTTGGCGATGTCCATCATCTGGTTGGCGTTGATGACCTTGCCGATCGAAGATTCCGGGCCAGGCGTCTGGCCTTTCGACAGCGCAGTCATCGTACGGAATTTCGCAAGCTTGTAGCCCTCGGCGCGCACGATCCAATCCGCAAGCTTTTGGCGGAAGCTCTCATCTTGAATGAGCGTGCCCTCGCCGGTTGGCGAGTTGATGCCCTTGGCATAGTCGAAAATTTCTTTGTAGTCGGGTCCGTATGAACCGCCGACTGCGAGACGCTCGTTCATCAACGTAACGAGCGCGACGTTCCAGCCCATTCCGGGGTCGCCGAGGCGCCATGAATCCGGAATGCGAACGTCGGTGAAATAGACTTCGTTGAACTCACGGCCGCCCGACGCCTGGTGGATCGGGCGCACTTCGACGCCCTTCTGCTTCATATCGACGATAAACATCGTCAGACCCTTGTGCTTCTCCACGTCCGGGTTTGTGCGCGTGAGCAGAATGCCGAAGTCGGAGAATTGCGCGCCGGTCGTCCAGACCTTCTGGCCGTTGATGATCCAATCATCGCCATCGCGCACAGCTTTGGTTTTACCTGCAGCGACGTCAGAACCGGCAGCCGGCTCCGAGAAAAGCTGACACCAAATCTCTTCGCCGCGCAGCGCCTTGGCGACGTAGCGATCCTTGGTGGCGTCGTCGGAGAATGCAATCACGGTCGGCACGCACATGCCGAGGCCAATCGAGAACGGGGCGCCGGGCGCATCGAACTTTGCTTCTTCCTGGTTGAAGATCACCGAATAGATCGGCGGCAAGCCACGTCCGCCCTGCTCTTTGGCCCAAGTGATGCCTGCGAAACCAGCCTCAGCCTTCTTGCGCTGATAGTCCTTCGCCGCCGCCAGGTATTCCTTCGGCGACAACTTGCGCTGCAACCGCTCCTGGTCATTGCTCTTGGGCTGCACGTTCGCTTCTAGGAACGCGCGCGCTTCGCTGCGGAATTTGGCTTCTTCGGGTGCGTCGTTGAAATCCATGGTGCGCTCCGGTCAAATCTCAAGAACCATACGTCCGCGCGTAGGCAGCGCGGACCATTCCACCGCCAAACGATCGATCTCCGACCGAATGGCGACAATTGCATCTTCCGTTAGCGTGATCGGCTCGGTGCCGCGCGCTTCGCAGGTGGTGTGAAAGAGGTCGATCACTTCGGACGCAGGCGGACGCCCGCTCCAGCTGTCGGCCTGCATTGTCTCAACCAGCCGCTCCACCGCTTCGCTCTCGGCCTCGGGTGTCATGCGAAAACCGACGCCCTCGCCACTCGCGGCGCGATGGATGAAGCCCCGCATCTCCAGCACGCGCTCAATCGCGTAATGAAACATGTCGTGCGGGATCGGCGGCTGCTTTGGACACGCGATCTCCTCAAGCGCGCCGCCTCGTTCGACGAACATGGCGTCGTACTTGCCGTCCCGCTTTTCGAAGATAACACGCGCCATCACCAGACAGCCCGCATTCGCTGTGCGCCCGCCGCTTTCGAGACGCGTTGGCTACCGCTATGGTCCCGCTCAAGGGAGGCGGCCAGATGAAGAGCTATGGGATATTTGCGTGGGCATTGGCCTTCGCGCTTGCGTGGACGCCGCTCGGCGCTGGCGCGCAACCCACGCGGACCCCGGAACGCCAAGCTATGCTCGATCGGTTGAGCGTAGCGTTGCCGCCATCCGGCGCCACGATCGAAGAGACTGCGCGGATCCGGCGCGCTCGCATGCAAGACCTGGAATCCCAATTCATGGCTCACAATGCCGGTCGCGAGACTGACGTTTCGGCGATCCTGGACGGGTACGCCTTGTGCGTCGCCACCGCCATCCACGACCAGTCGCTCAACCTCGTCCTGACGGCCGCCGACCTCAGCCTCAGCGACACTGAGCTTGAGAACATGATCGGCTTCTACTCCGGTCCGGACCACCCGCGCTTTTCGGAAATCAGCGAACGTATGCAGCGCGGCGAACCGGTCAGCGACGAGGACAGGCGGTTCGTGAATGAACAGGTCGCGGAGCCGGCCACGCAGAGGTTCGCTCGACAGCTTCAAGAAACAGCCGCCAACTTCGCGCGCAGCCCTGAAGGAACGCGTCTGCTCGACACGTGTGCGCGAGCCATGGTCGATGCGGCGGCGACCGCTGGCATCAACCCGCCGTGATGGCAGAGCGGCGCTCACGCGGCGTTGCGCTGCTCAAGACGCTTCACGAGTTTTTCCTTCCACGCAGCTGGTGATCCAGCCTGCAAGGCCAAGAGCTTGGCGCGACGGAAAAACAGGTGGCAATCGACTTCCCAGGTGAAGCCCATGCCGCCGTGAGTTTGGATGTTTTCCTTGGCGCAGAAGTAGTAGGCGTCACTTGCCGCCGCGCGTGACGCAGCCGCAGCGAACGGAAGTTCGGCCGCTTCTGTTGAGAGGGCCCAGGCGCCGTAATAGGCGTTGGACCGCGCAACTTCGATGCCGACATACATGTCCGCGAGCTTGTGCTTGATCGCCTGAAACGAACCGATCGGCCGGGAGAACGCGTAACGCGACTTCGCGTACTCAGTCGCCATCTCCAGGCACTGCTGTGATCCGCCGATCTGTTCGAACGCAATCAACACGGCAGCGCGATCGAGCACGGCTTCGGCCGTATCCCAGCCCTGGCCAGATACGCCTAGGCGTTCAGCCTTTGCACCTTTGAACTCAAGCTTGGCGTGACCGCGCGTCGGGTCGAGCGTTTTCAATGTCGTGCGCGTCACACCGGGTTGATTGAGATCGACCAGAACGAGCGAAACTCCGCTGCCTTCTTTGGCAACCACTACGGCGTGCGTGGCGCAATCGCCGTCCGTCACTGGAATCTTCACGCCGGTTAGCGTCGAGCCGTCGAACTTAGCGCTGATACTCGAAGCCGTCGGCGCGCCCGGACCTTCGCTCAGGGCGAAGCATCCAATCGCCTCCCCGCTCGCGACCTTCGGCAGCACCGCCGTTTTCTGCGCATCACTGCCCACGAGCATCAAAGCTTCGGCGAAGAAATACACGGTCGATGAAAACGGGATCGGCGCCACCGCGCGACCAATCTCTTCGGCGAGCACGCAGAGCTCCAGGCGTCCAAGGCCCAGGCCGCCATGTTCTTCCGGGATTGCAACACCCAGCCAGCCCATCTCGGCCACGCCGCGCCACAGCGCTTCGTCGTAGGATTTGGCGTCGTCGTTCAAAACACCGCGCACGACTTTGATGGCGGACTTGTCGGCCAGAAACTTGCGCGCCTGATCTTTCAGGCTCTTCTGGTCATCAGAAAAATCGAAATTCACCCCGTTCCTCCCGGGTTATGGTTGCCACCATCCTAACGCGCACGTTGGAAAGTGCGAAAGAGTGTCTTGGCGTCAACGTCTGTTCACGAAGGCTCAATTGCACTGGGGTATGCTCCGCCCTTCAAATTTGGGGTGAGTAGTCTCATGGCGAAGGCGGTCTTCCATAAGGGCCAACGCGTCTACGTGAAGCCAGTGGCGACGTGGGCGACGATCGAGAACGTCCACCCGCAATGGGTCAAGGGCGTCGAAGAACCGTTGCGCGTCACCTATGACACGGGCCTCGGCCGCGACTTCCAGGCGCACGAACTGGCCGCCGAAGAAAAGAACCCGCACAAGCCGGACCTGATCGAGACCGAAAACTGGCGCATCCTGCGGGCCGTCAACCGGCTCTCCCAAGATGCGCGCGATCCGCGCCATCCTTATCCGGGCACCTACCCCGTCGTCGTTACCGACGAAAAGGATTGGGGCGGCTGGCGCGTGCCGATGGCGGAATACGACCGCGATCCGCAGCGCGTCGAACATCAGTCGCGCATTTTCGCCAACGCGCTGCGCCTCATGCGCGTTGCGCGCGAACTGATCGAGTTCGCACAAGATTACCCGCAGGAAACGCCGCGCCAAATGCAAGAGCTGGCGCAGCAAGCAGAAATGGTTCTGGCGGCCGTCTATCACGAGACAAAGCCACGCACGGAAGCCTCCGTCGCGGCTGAATAACCCGCATTGATTTTCGGGTCCGCGCGGCTCATGTCAGGTCTTCCCTGGAGGCCTGAATGCGCGACGCTGAAAACGTCACTGTCCGTCTGTCGGATTACCAACCGCCCGACTATCTGATCGACGAAATCGCGCTCGTGTTCTCGCTGGAACCGGAGGCGACGATAGTCGCTGCGCGCAGCCATGTGCGCCGCAGTAGCGCAGGCGCCGCCCCTCTCGTTCTGAATGGTGAGCGGCTCAATCTGCAGAGCATCGCCATCGACGGCGAAACACTGAGCGACGACAAATACAGCGCCGAGCCGGGCCGTTTGGTCATTCACAATCCGCCGGCGTCGTTCTTGCTCGACATCGTCACACGCATTTCGCCAGCAACGAACACACACTTAGAAGGCCTCTACATGTCTGGCGGCCGCTTCTGCACGCAGTGCGAAGCGGAGGGCTTCCGCACGATCACCTACTACCTTGACCGGCCCGACGTCATGGCGCGGTTTGCTGTGCGCATCGAAGCAGACAAAGCCGCCTACCCGACGTTGCTCTCAAATGGCAACCTGACCGAGAGCGGCGATCTTCCGGACGGCAAGCATTTTGCCGTGTGGGTCGATCCACATCCGAAGCCCGCCTACCTGTTCGCATTGTGCGCCGGCAAATATGAATCGATCCACGACGCGTTCGTTACGCAAAGCGGCCGCAAAGTGGCGCTCGGCATCTATGTCGACCCGGGTGATGCGCCGCGCGCGGGATACGCGATGGATGCGTTGAAGCGCTCAATGAAATGGGACGAGGACACGTTCAAACGTGAGTATGACCTCGACGCATTCAACATCGTTGCGGTCCGCGATTTCAATTTTGGCGCGATGGAGAACAAAGGTCTCAACATCTTCAACTCGTCGCTGATCTTGGCCGACGCGGATACTGCAACCGATGCCGACTTCGAGGCGATCGAAGCCGTCGTCGGCCACGAATACTTCCACAACTGGACGGGCAACCGCATCACCTGCCGCGACTGGTTTCAGCTCTGCTTGAAAGAAGGCCTCACCGTCTATCGCGAGCAAGAATTCAGCGCCGACCAGCGCTCACGTCCCGTGCAGCGGATCAAAGACGTGAAGCGCCTGCGCGCACGTCAGTTCGGCGAGGACGCGGGCCCGCTCGCGCACTCGGTGCGGCCTTCGACGTATCAGAAGATCGACAATTTCTACACCGCGACCGTCTATGAAAAAGGCGGTGAAGTGATCCGCATGCTGAAGCGGATCATCGGCGAAGACGCCTTCAATCGCGGCATGCAACTCTATTTCGAGCGACGCGATGGCACCGCCTCTACCGTTGAAGATTTCATCAGCTGTTTTGAGGAAGCCTCGGGCGCGAAGCTCAACACCTTCATGCGTTGGTATGAGCAGGCTGGGACGCCTGCGCTAAAGGTGCGCGGGCAATACGACAAAGCCGCGCGCACCTACCAGCTCGATGTGTCTCAACGCCTCTCGGCAACCCCGGGTCAGCCTCACAAGCTGCCGGCGCCGATCCCGCTGCAGATCGGCTTCATCAGCCCCGATGGCGCCATCATCGCCTCAAAGATTGAAGGCGACACGATCTCGCGCACCGAACATCGCGCGGTACTGGAGGACTCGCAGGCCACATTCCGCTTCGCCGATGTTCTGGAAGAGCCGATCGTCTCTGTCGTCCGCGGGTTCTCTGCGCCCGTGACGTTGGACGATGACCTGACGCCGCAAGCACGCCTCGCGCAAATGGCGCACGATCCAGATCCGTTCACACGGTGGGAAGCAGGCCAAACACTGGCGCGCTCAATCATGCTCGGCGAAAGCGGCGCGTCAGTCACCGCCCTGACAACTGCGCTCGGTCGCGAACTCGATCGCGCGCAGGAAGATCCGGCGTTTGCAGCACTCGCCCTGCGCCTGCCCGATCTCAACGAGCTCATTTTGTCGTCGAAGTCGCCGGATCCAGAAAAACTCTTCCAATCGCGCGAGGATCTGCGCCGCTCTATCGCCGGCGCATTGCGGGAACGTCTTGAGGCGATTGCACGGACCAAAGGCGAAGCGCCGTTTTCACCTGGCGCCGATGCTGCTGGCCGGCGCTCGCTGAAGAGCGCCGCACTAGACCTTCTCTCCTCGCTCGGCCCGAGCGATGCGCTGACGGACGCGTACGACAACGCGCAAAGCATGACGGAGACGGTCGCCGCACTTGAGGCGCTGGGCGCAGCCGAAAGCCCCGCGTTCGATGCAGCGCTGACGAAATTCTACGAGCGCTGGCAGTCAAACCCTCTGGTCATCGACAAATGGTTTGCAGTGCAAGCCTCGTCTCCGCGCGCCGACGCGCTCGCGCGCGTCGACAAATTGCGCGGGCACGCTGAGTTCAATCTAAAGAACCCAAACCGGGTGCGCTCGCTCGCGGCCGCGTTTGCGATGCGCAATCCGCGTGCGTTCCACGCTGCCAGTGGTGACGGCTACCGTTTCCTCGCATCGCTCGCCGAAACCATCGATCCCCTCAACCCGGCGCTTGCCGCGAGGCTGTTGACGCCGTTCGAATCATGGCGGCGATTCGATCCTCAACGTCAGGAACATGCGCGCAAAGCGCTGGAGCAACTCGCTTCGCTTCCGCAACTATCGAAGAACACGCGGGAAATGGTCGAACGCACGCTCGCGTAGTTATTAACAGCTGCGGCAAATCGGTAACCCGTTTGTTTGCACGGCGGGCGTTTCCAGCGCACGCATCGACAGAGCGTTTACCAACCCGTTACAATTCAGACTCTTCAGGATTCCGAACGGCGATTCGGGGCGGCCGGGGAATACTTGTGTCGAACGACAATGCTTACGAAGCGCCGCAAGGTGCTGCGCCATACAAAGCCAACAAGCCGTTCATCGTGCTTGTTCTGGTGTTCGTCACTGCGTTCTTCGCAGCGATCGCCGCGCAGATCCGCGCGCATCACGACGGCGCCGCCGACACTGTCATCGCAGCGCAATCGTCAACGGCTGGTTTGATCGCCGAGCGCGTCAACGCGAACCTCGCGATAGCAATGGGCGCAAGCGCCGGCGTCACGAACCTAGCCCAGACCGCCGGCGCACCGGCGTCCGCGATCGCGACCGCCGCAGCATCCGCGAATCCCGCCATGGCCGCTGCAGTGGTGAACGGCGCCGGCGCCATTGAAGCCATCACCGACCCTGCGCAGGCAGCGCTTGTCACCGCCGCGATCGAACGCGCGGGCCCTGCTGATGTCTGGGTCGGCGCGCCGGATCGCGGAGAGTTGCCTACTGCGCCCGTCATCGTGCGCACAATCGGCGACCGGGCCATAGTCACCGTGATCGACGCTGCGCGCTTGCTCCCGGAACTCGACGCTAACGCGCGCATCCTGATCGCATCGCCGAGCGGCACGATCCTTTATGCATCACCGGCCATGCAGCAGGCTGGCGCGCGCGCACAGCAACAAGTGCTTGCTGCCGCGCGTAGCCGTGATCACGGCGCACTTATTCGCGACAGCGCCGGCGATACCTGGGTCGCTGCGGAGTCCACCGCGCAGATCGGTGAGTTCGGGGTCATGGCCGCGGGCCACGCGCCCGGCGCTCTAGATTTTTGGCTCGACGCCTTCTTGCGCTTTGCGCTTGTCGCGGCTGCGCCGCTCGCAGCGATGGCGGTGCTTTATCTTTTGATGCGCCAGAACGCGCAGCGCGCACGCCTGGCCGAAGCAGAAGCCGAACGCGCCGAGACCCATTTCCAGATCGCAGCTGATGGCGCGAAGGTCGGGGTTCTCGAATGGCGTCCCGCCGGAGACGAAGTTCAGCTGTCCGAACGCGCCGCGCGTTTGCTCGGCGCACCGCGCGACGTGCTTGGCTTACGCGACTTCCTTGAATTGATCGTCGCTGAAGATCGCTTTGGCGTTGAAGAAGAATTCCGGCGTGCGCGGCAGTCCGGTCTGCTTGATGCACGCTTCCGCGTGACGCGCGGCGGCGGCCTCGGCTGGATCGAAGCGCGCGGCACGGCCGTCGAAGACGCCAGCGGCCGCAGCGAAACGCGCGTCTTCGGCACCGTCATCGACGCAACGCAGCGCCACGAGGCCGAGGCGCGCGTGTCGCGTCTTGAGCAACAACTGCGCGCGGCAATCGACAATTTCTCCGGCCCGTTCGCACTCTGGGACTCCCGCAGGCGGCTGCTGCTTTGGAACCAGAGCTTTGCCAAAGCCTTTAAACTCGGCCCCGATATTCTACGCATGCGCGCTTCGTACGAAGCCGTCGCAGCAGCATCGACTCCCAGCATCCGCCGCGAAAAGAACGATCCGAGCAATCCGGATGTCCGCGTAATCGAACTCACGACCGGCGAATGGCTGCACATCGTCGAGCGCCGCGCCGCCGATGGCGGCATCATCACCGTCGGTGTCGACATCACGCCGCTGAAGCGTAAGGAAGAAGAACTCGCCAAGAATGAGCGGCGCCTCTCCGACGCACTGAGCCGAGCTGAAACGCAAGAATACCGCATCAAGGCGCTCGCCCGCGAAGCGCACGAGGAGCGCGAGAAAGCCGAAGAGGCCAGCCTCGCGAAGTCGACGTTCCTTGCGAACATGAGCCACGAATTGCGCACGCCGCTTAACGCCGTCATCGGCTTTTCGGAGATCATGGCCAAGGAGCTGTTCGGCGAGATCGGCAATCCGCAGTACAAGCAATACGCCAACGACATCTATGACAGCGGCAGCCACCTGCTCGATCTGATCAACGACATCCTCGATATGGCGAAGATCGAAGCGAACAAGCTGACGCTGACGCCAAAGCCGCTCGATCCGATGGTCGTCATTGAGCAAGCCGCGCGTCTCACCAAGCGCAAGGCCGAGGACAAAGGCCTCTCACTGGTGATCGACGCGGAAGATCTGGGTGAGATCGAAGCCGACCATCGGGCCGTCAAGCAGATCCTCCTGAACCTGCTCTCGAACGCCGTGAAGTTTACCGATCAAGGGGCGATCATGGTGCATGGCCGCGGCACCACGCAGGGCATCACGCTGCGCGTCGTCGATACGGGCTGCGGCATCCCTCCGGAGCACCTGCCGCGCCTGGCGCGCCCGTTCGAGCAAGTCGAGCAAGAACTGACACGCAACCATCACGGTACGGGTCTTGGCCTCGCGCTGACCAAGTCGCTCGTGGAAATGCACGGCGGCAAGCTTTCGATTCAAAGCGAAGTCGGCCGCGGCACGATCGTGACTGTCACCCTGCCGCGCACGTTCGGCGGTAGCCGCGAAGCCGAAGCAACCGCAGCCGAATAATCGCCTAAGGCTGCGGCTCGCCCTGCCGCAAACGTTCCTGACGCCGTTCGCGCCAGCGTTCACGCCGTTCTTGGCGGCGCTCTTGAATCTCCTCGCGGCGTTCCGGCGTGAGCGCAGGACGTTCGGCGCGCTCGCCTGCGGGACCCGCTCCGTCGCGACGCATCGCCGGCGCGGCGCTACGGAGAGCTTGAAGCGTTTCGCGCCGCTGCTCGGGTGTGAGCTCCGCCAGGCCATCGATAACGCTGTTCTGGAACACGCCAATGGCGGCCTGATCGGCGGCGCGTAACCGCTCAAAGGCTGCGCGGACTCGCACGGCATCGTACGGTTCTTGCGCGGCCGCCTCGAAAGCATCGCGGCGCGCTTGCACGGCCGCCTGACGCACCTCGCGCGACCCGCTCCATGTTGCCGTCAATTCCTCGCGCATCGAGTCCCGGAGTTCAGGAGGCAGCGCACCGAGGAATGCTCCCGGGCCAGGCAAACGCGAGACCGTCGCGCGATCATCGCCTTCGCGTTCCAGACGTACGCCCGCACTCCAAGCGCCTGCCACGCCGCCGATCACGAGCAAATTCAGCGCAACGGATGCAAACAGCAACGTTCGCCACGGAAAGCGGGCTTCACTCATCCTTCGTCCTCAAACGCCGACGGCGCTTCGAACGCCATCGAAAAATATGAATCATCCTCGACTGGCGCAGGCGCAAGCAAGCCACCGCTATAGCCGATCACCACGCCGAACACGGCGCACGCGGCGAGCGCCAACATCGCACGCCGATCGAACGCCGGCCGCTGCACCCGTGGCGCAAACGCCAAGATACGCGCCGCCAGATCAGCGGATGGTTCGGTGTCGCCTCGCGCGCCATCGAGCAATGCATCTAGCTTGCGCGCTTCTCCGATCAGCGCCGCCGCATCGCTTCCAGGCTGAGCGGCAAATGCCGCTCCCTCAGCGCGCAGCTCAGCGGGCCAGCGGCAGAAGTCCGCGCCATAAGCGTCCAACAATTCGGCGAACCGCTCCCGGTCCATGCTCTTTTCCTTTTCAGTCACGACGCGCTCTCTGCGCCGCCTATTAAGTCCTGCGCCACATCCGCCAGGGCGGCCTTCAACGCACGCCGTCCGCGCGCCAAGAGAGACTCAAGAGCTTCAACGCTGATCTCGAGTATTTCCGCCGCGGCAATGTTGCTCATTTCATCGAAGTGCACCAACGCGATCGCCGCACGCTGGCGCTCGGGGAGTTCGGCCAAAGCCGCCTGCACTTTGGCGGCGCGCTGGCGCGCAAGCCACTCCTCGCTCGCGAGGGGGCGCGTATCAGCGACCATCACCCCCGCGTCGGGATCGGTTTTTTCTCTACGACGGCGCAAGCGGTCATAGCAAAGATTGAGCGCAACGCGATGCATCCAGGTTTCGAACTTGGCTTGCCCCGGCTTCCAGCGCGGCGCGTCCCGCCAGACGCGCAGAAACACCTCCTGCGCAACGTCTTCGGCTTCGGATTTATCACTCAGCATGCGACGCGCGACGCTGACCATCTTCGGCAGATGACGGCGCACAAGCGCTTCGGCGGCGCGCGCATCGCCCGCCCCCGCACTGCGGACGAGTTCGGCGTCCGGATCGATCATGCGTGCTCGACGTCCATCACACTCCGCTAGCGCCGCTGCAGGAAGCGACGCGCCAGATCTAGTTCTTCGGTAGAGACAATGTCGTCATGATTACGGTCGAGCCGCTCGAAGCCTCGATAGGGCAAGTTTGCCATCTCGGTGCGGCTGATGCGGCCATCACGATTGGCGTCGGCGCCTTCGAAACCGTTGCGGCCTGAGCCGCCGGAGCGCGCGCTCACGGCAGCGCGCTCCGCTTCGGACACGAACCCGTCGTCGTTCGAGTCGATCAGCTCGAACATGGCGCTGCGCGCTGCCTGCGCTTCCGCCCGTGTGATTGAGCCATCGTGGTTTGTGTCCGCAGCCTGCAACATTGCTAGCCTGCCGCCACCCTGTTGGGCGAACGCGGGCATCGCTACCAGCCCCGCCGCCAGCGCCAACCATGCCAATTTCATGCGTGAACTCCATCGTTTGGCTTCTAACGGCCAGGCGCGGCCGATCCGTCGCCGACGATCTGCAGAAAGTCGGCGCGCACCGCCGCCTGAGTGGCGCGAAGCATGGTTTCCAATTCTTCGCCGCTGGCAACGTCGGCAAGAGCTACGAGACGCCCAATCAAGGGCTTCGGCGCCGCCTCCAGACTGAAATCGCCTGAGACTGCGATCCGCAACGTCTGCTGCAAGGTGCTCAGCAAGCGCCAGGCGCTATCGAGCCGCGCTGCGGCGTCAGGCGAGACGGCTCCTGCCTCGGTGAGTTTGGCGAGCGCGTCGCCGGTGTTCGCATCGATGACCGCGGCGTTTGCCGCGCCAAGTTGGAGCGCTTGGGCCGCGAATTCTATGTCGACGAAGCCGCCGGGCGCGAGCTTGAGGTCCCAGGCGCTTCGGCTGGGGCGTTCGCGATCCATGCGCGCGCGCATGTCGGCGACCTCGGCGAAAATCTTCGTGCGATCGTGCGGACGCGCAATCGCCGCATGCGCCGTCGCAAGAGCGCGGCGGCCGAGGTCAGCATCGCCCGCTACGGGCCGCAGCCGCGTTAGCGCCTGAAGCTCCCAGGTCCAGGCTTCTTCGGCATAATAGCGCTCAAACGACGAGAGCCTGACCGCGACCGGACCTTTCGACCCCGATGGTCTGAGCTTGGTATCGATCTCATAGAGCGCGCCTTCTTCCGTCGGCGCCGAGAGAGCGCTGATAAGGCGTTGCGTGAGGCGGGTATAGAAATCCGACGGCGACGCGTTCTCGGCTGGCGCATCGTACACAAGCATCAAATCGAGATCGGAGTCTTCGGCCAGTTCGCGGCCGCCAAACTTACCGAGTGCGAGTACAGTAAATGCCCCAGGTTGCGGCCCCTGCTGGCGTTCGACTTCCGCCAGCGCCGCCTCCGCCATGACCACAACGCACGTCTCTGCAAGGTCGGCATACGCGGCGCCAGCCTGCTCTGGCGTCGCTGATTGGTCGAGGATCTGGACCGCAATCCGAAACGCTTCCTCGCGATGAAACCGCCGCGCGGCGTTGATCTGGCCCTCGAAATTGTCAGCGTCGGCGGCCCGCTCGCGCAGCTCCGCCAAGCGGGAGCCCGGTGCGTCTTGTCCCAACGGATTTGCAAAACGCGGCTCGATGAGGGCGTCAAGCAACGCTGGCCGGCGCGCAAGTTTATCACCGAGCTTCGGCGCGAGCGCGAGAACGCCAGCGATGAGATCGAGAAATTTCGGTCGCGCATCCAGCAACGCCAGAACCTGAACACCCGCTGACAGCGAACCGAAAAACGACGCGAAACGCGCGAACGCCTGGTCGGCGTCGCCGGCATTGGAAAACGCGCGCAGAAGCCTTGGCGTTAGGCGCGTCAGCAACTCACGCGCGCGTTCGGAGCGCATGGCGCGCACGCGGCCATGGTGCCAGCCGCGGATGGTTTGGCTTACCGAGGCCGGGTCGGTGAAGCCAAGCTTGGCGATCGTATTCAACGTCTCAGGTTGATCTTCTACGCCGGTGAAGATGAGGCTGCCCATGGGGTCAGCGAGACTGCGCTTCTTGTCACCGAAAAGCTGGTGGTCGATGTCCGATACAATGAGGCGGCGTTCCACAAGCGCAGCGTCGAAGGCCTCAAGTGTCTCGAACCCGGAGAGAGCCGCAACATGCGCGCGCGTTTCGGGATCGGCGGGCACTTTGTGGGTCTGCGCGTCTTCAAGCATCTGAATCCGGTGCTCGACTTCGCGGAAAAACACGTACGCTTCGCGCAAGGCGTCGCGCGCCTCTGCCGAGATTGCGCCGGCCTCGACGAGATCCCCCAGAGCCTCCAGCGTATGCGGCGAGCGGAGCTTCTTGTTGCGACCACCCAAGATCAGCTGCTGGGTCTGGGCGAATAACTCAATATCGCGGATGCCGCCGCGACCGAGCTTCACATCGAACACCGGCTCGCCGAGTTCAGCACTTTTGTGGGCGGACAGGATTTGGCGCTTGATCGAGTGCACGTCCTCGACAGCGGCGAAATCAAGATGCTTGCGCCAGACGAACGGCTGCAGCGAGTCTAAGAATTCGACCCCGGCTTCACGGTCGCCGGCAGCGGCGCGTGCCTTGATGAAGGCCGCACGCTCCCAATTTTGACCGAGGTTCTGGTAATAGTGCTCGGCTGAGGCGATCGAGACTGCGACCGGTGTCGACCCAGGATCAGGACGCAAACGCAGATCGGTGCGGAAAACGTAACCATCCGGCGTCACTTCTTCGAGCGTACGCACCAACGGCGCCACCATGCGCACGGCGGCAACGCGCGGTTCGCGGGCGCCGGCAGCAGCGAGTTTCTCTGCGTCGAAAAAGACCGAGAAATCGATATCGCTGGAATAATTGAGTTCCCCGGCGCCCATTTTGCCCATCGCGATAAGCGCCATGCCAGGTGCGGGACCGATGTCGCTATCGAAAGCGCCAGCGACGATGTCGCCTCGCCTGGCGCTTTCAGTTGCGGCGACCGCGATTGCAGCGCGCAACGCCGCGTCGGCGAATGCGGTGATCGCGCCGGTCACCTTCATGAGCGGCCAAACACCCGAGAGATCGGCCAACGCTGCGGACAAGTGCGCGGCGTCCTTTGCGCGGCGCAGAATCGACATTGCCTCCTCGATCGGACGCGGCGCGCGCGCGAGTGCGTCTGCTGCAGCGATCGCTTCCTGCAGAATGCGCTCGGCCCAGGCTTCGTCCGGCGAAGTGAGCAGATCCGAACGGCGAAGCATTAGACGCCGGAGATAAGGAGCGTGAGACGCGGCAGCCGCAGACGCTTGTTGCCAAACGGTGCCGGCCAACGCATCGGGTCCATGTTGGCTGGCGAGCGCTGCGCGAACGGCGTTGCTCATGAGTTCGCCATCGCAGGCAAGACCAACACCGCGCCCAAACCCTTGCGTTCACCTTGACCGCCAAGGCCATCACGCAAATGCAAGCCGCCTTTGTGTAGACGCGCAACGGCAGCGACGAGGCTTAGCCCAAGACCTGCCCCTGGCGTCGAACGCGCACTCTCGAGCCGCACGAAGCGATCAAGCACCCGATCGCGATCTTCCGGCGCGATGCCGGGGCCATCGTCGGAAACGGCGATCTCAATACGGCCATCAGCACGACGCACAGCGCGCACTTCCACGCGACCGCCATCGTATGTGTATTTGAGCGCGTTCTCGATGAGGTTGGAAACGGCTTGCGTGAAGAGGCCCGGCTCACCGTAGATGTAGAGCCCGTCTTCAACTTCGCCCTTGAGCGAACGCCGCACGTCTTCGGCCGCAGGCTCGTAGAAGTCGACCAGTTCGCGCAAAATCCCCGTGGCGTTCACGCGCTCAAAGCGCCAAGTGACGTTGCCTTCAACGCGCGCCAGTTTCAGCACAGCGGAGAACGTGTCGAGCACACTATCGGCCTCCTCCAGCGCGACGCGCAAAGCTTCGCGGTCAGCCTCAGTGTTTGGCGGCGTTTCCAGCGCGGCTTCCAGCCTTTGACGAAAGCGCGTGAGCGGCGAACGCAGATCGTGCGCGATCGCATCACCGGCGGTGCGCGAGACCTGCATTAGATGCTGCAAACGATCGAGCATGGCGTTCATAGCGATGGCGAGTGCATCGAACTCATCGTTCTCACCGCGCACCGGCGCACGTCGCGTTATGTCTCCGCTCATGACGTCGTGCGCAGTAGATGCGAGCGCTTCGACGCGACGCGACGCCAACCACGATCCGATAAGGCCGCTGGCGATGGAGAGCACCACACCGAGCAACGCCACCGTCCAGAGCGCGCTGGTGATGCGCCCCGAGATGAGCGCGCTGTCGCCGAGATCGCGCGCGACAAGGAGAATGGGCCCGCTCAGCAATCTCCCGACTTGCCCGCGCGCACGGCCACGCATGGCGTTGCCCTGTTCGTCGACACGCTCGAAGGTGAAGTCGACGCGCTCGGCGGCGCCGGCCGGTGTTTGAGGCAATTGCTGGAAGTCGCCGGTGATGACGGTGCCGTTGCTTTCAGCCAACACGTAAAGCAGCGGGCCCTGGCGGGCGGCGCGTTCGACAACCTCTTGGTTCAAACGTCGAATGCCGCCCTCGCCGTAGGCACGGTCGAGCGCGGCATATTCTTGGTCAGCTAGGAGGTCGGAGTCAGCGTTGAGCTGGCCGACGGTGGCGAAATAGACGTAGCCGAGCAGCGCGAGCACGAACACGAGCACGATCCCGGCTTGCGCAAGCGCGAGCCGGAACGTGGTCGTCCGAAGGAGCGAGAGGCTTGGCCTCATGCCTCCAGTCGATAGCCCGATCCTCGCACCGTGTGCAAAAGAGACTGCGCGAAATCACGATCGATTTTCGAGCGAAGGCGAGAAATGTGCACGTCGATGACGTTCGTCTGAGGATCGAAATGATAATCCCAGACGTTTTCGAGCAGCATCTTGCGCGTAACGGTCTGACCCGAATGGCGCATGAGGTACTCGAGCAGCCGAAATTCGCGCGGCTGCAGGTCGAGCTTTTTGCCGCCGCGCTTCACGGTGCGGGCCAGCAAATCCATTTCCAGATCGCCGACAGCAAGCTTGGTTTGCGGCTCACGGTCACGGCCGTTCCATAGCGCCCGAACGCGAGCCAGCAGCTCGCGCGTCGAGAACGGCTTACCGAGATAGTCGTTGGCCCCGGCATTGAGGCCTTCGATGCGGTGGTCTTCGTCATGCAGCGCCGACAAGATCAGCACCGGTGTCGAGACGCCTTGGTCGCGCAGCTCACGCACGACCGAGACGCCCAGCTTCTTCGGCAACATGCGATCGAGAACGATCACATCGTAGCCGCCGGTAGAGGCCATCGACTGACCTAGTTCGCCGTCACCAGCGATCTCAACCTCGTGGGCATCGGCCGTAAGCGATGCCTTGAGGTTTGCGGCCATCTCGGCATCGTCCTCAACCAGGAGAACCCTCATATTGTCTCTCCTCATTGCCCACCCACATCGACTGCGACGAAGCCGCGCCCCGCACGGTTGCCGACTTGCAGCAACAGCGGACGGTTGGCGCGGCGCGCGGCGTCGACTGCTGTCGTGAGTTCAGCGGCAGTGCGGATCGAGCGGCCACCGGCCTGCATAATCACGTCGCCCGGACGAATGCCCTTTTGGGCCGCGTCACTGGTCGGTTCGACCGAGGTGATGACAAGGCCATTGTCACCCGCAGCCAGCGAAAGCCGGGTGCGGTCCTCAGACGTCAGCGGACGAACTGAAACACCGAGCGAGCTTTGCGCGACACCGCCGCGCTCTTCTTGCTCAGGCTGCGGCGTTGCGTTCGGGGCCGGCGCGGACGCGAGCGTGTTTTCAGCAGGACGTTCGCCAAGACGCAGATTCAGCGTTTGACGACGGCCGTCACGCAGCACTTCGACGCGCGAGTTTGCGCCAATCGCCGTGGCGCCAACGCGTTGCGTCAGATCGCGGCTGTTAGAGATTTGCTGGCCATTGAAGGTCAGGATGACGTCGCCTTGGCGGATGCCGGCGCGCGCGGCCGGGCCGTCAGGCGTCACACTCGCGACGAGTGCGCCGCGCGCTTCTTCCAAACCCAAGCTGCTGGCGATGTCGGCATCGAGCGGTTGGATCGAGACGCCGATCCAGCCACGCGTCACACGGCCGCCGTGCAGGATTTGCTGCACGATAGCGCTGGCAGTGTTGGCGGGAATCGCGAAGCCAATGCCGACGTTGCCACCGGTCGGCGAGAAGATGGCGCTGTTCACGCCGATCACATTGCCGGCGAGGTCGAACGTTGGGCCGCCCGAGTTACCGCGGTTAATCGGCGCATCGATCTGCATGTAATCGACGTAAGCGGATGAACCCGCGTCGGTACGGCCCATGGCGGACACGATGCCGGCAGTCGCCGTGCCATCGAGACCGAACGGGTTGCCGACGGCGACAACCCAATCGCCCACGCGCACGTGGCTTGCGTCATCGAACGTCACGAATTGGAAGCGGCCGCCGCCGCGCACGCGCAACACGGCGATGTCGGTCGCCTCGTCCGAACCAACGATGTCAGCCGGAAGATCGCGGCCATCGCTGGTGTGAATGGTGATTTCTTCAGCGCCTTCGATGACGTGATGGTTGGTGACGATGGTACCGTCTTGACCAACGAAGAAGCCTGAGCCGAGCGATGTCGGCGCTGGACCGTTCGGGCGGCCAGGGCGGCCGCGGAAGAATTCTTCGAAGCCCGGTGGCAAACCTTCGAGTTGTTGTTCTTGAACAGCATCCGGGCGTTGGCGAACGGTTACGGACACAACGGCCGGACGCACGCGCTCGATCAGATCGGCGAAGCTCGCCGGCGCGCCATGCGGCGGCGCGACGGCGCTCGGGTTGATTTCCTGGGCGGTGGCGGAAAGCAGCGTCGGGGCCGCGAACCCGGCGAACAAAGCGAGAGTAGCGCCGCTCGCAATCAGAGTGCGGCGGAGGTGCTTCATCGAGACGACTTCAGTCATGAATTTTTGAACCCTTGGGAGACGCTGCAATTGGAGGCTTAGCCCAGCTACGTTTCAAGCCCTAGTTAGGCGCCATCACTCGTCGGTTACGAGTGGTTTGGGGCGAAGTTGGGATGGATTGGGGCCGAACCCGGCGGCTTTTTTAGGACATTCAGCAACTTGCGCGACGAATGGCAGGGTTGGCGCGACCTTTACCTTTCCCCCTCCTCGGGGGCGAAATCCACCGCTGCGGCCCTTCGCCTCCGCCGGCCGCCCAAGATGGCGGCGAGACCCGCGCCGCCTAGCAGCAGGGGCGCTGCCCAAAGCGCCCAGGTGCGGGCGTCGAAAGGTGGGCGGAACAGGACAAAGTCGCCGTAACGCTGGCGGAAGAAAGCGCGGATTTCCTCGTCGCTATCGCCCGCTGCGATGCGCTCACGGACCAAGGTGCGCATGTCGGCAGCGATCTCGGCCGTGGATTGCGCGATCGGCTCATTCTCGCACTGCACACATCGGATTTCGGTCTCTAGCGATTGCGCGCGCGCTTCTTGAGCGGGATCGCCCAGCGTCGCGGGCGCGACGATCGCGATGAGGAGTGCTGCGAGGCTCATGGTGCGAGGCTTCGTTTGCGCGCGAGCGCGGTCAGACTCAAGCCGCCGCCGAGCGCCATCAAAAGCACGCCGGCGAAAATGAAGTGGACGAGCGGGTTGTGATAGAGGCGCACTGTCCAGGCGCCCTCGCCGCCGCGGACCTGCTCACCTAACGCAAAATAGAGATTGCCATCGAGGCCGCTCAGAATGCCCACTTCGGTGGTTGGCATTGGCGAGGTCGGGAAATAGCGGCGCTCGGCAAAGACAGTTTGCGCGACACCGCTCGCGCTATCGACGCGGAAGTTTGCGCGCGTGGCCGAATAGTTGGGACCGTCAATCGTGCCGACATCGAGCAGCGTCACAAGCCGTCCGGCAAAGGCTGCCGCCTCGCCCGGCGTGAGCGCCACGGCGCGCTCGGATCGAAATGCAGTTTCGGCTACGGCGCCAATCGTCAGCACGCCCGCACCGATGTGCGCGAGGCTCATCGACCAAACTGCGAGTGGCAGAATGGCGATCTTGGCAGAGAGCTTGCCTGAGCCGCGTTGAACGCGCGTCCATACGTAAATGAACCCGCCCGCAACAAGCCAAACGCCGAGCATCAAACCCAACGCGGGCATGGCGCGGCCCTTCGTGGCGACAAGCGCAATAACGAGTGTCGCGAGCGCGAGCACGACAGCGGGCGCAAGTTTGAGAAAAGCTGCGCGCATATCGCCGATGCGCCATGTCAGCATCGGCCCAAGCGGCAAAAGCAAGAACAGCATCATAAGCAACGGCACGACGGTCGCGTTGAAGAACGGCGGGCCGACTGAAATCAAACCGCCGCCAAACGCCTCGACGAGCATTGGATAGATCGTGCCTATGAGAACGACTCCGGCCGCCACGGCGAGGCCGAAATTATTCCAGACCAGCATGCTTTCACGGCTGACGGCCGCGAAGCCTGAAGGTTGCGCCAGTTTCGGCGCGCGCCACGCATAAAGCCCGAAGCCGGCGCCAAGCGCGACAGCGAGCAAAATCAGCACAGCAATGCCGCGCCGCGGATCAACGGCGAATGCGTGCACCGACGTGAGCACACCGGAGCGCACCAGAAACGTTCCGAGCAGCGCCAGACCAAAGCCCATAATCGCCAGCAAGATTGTCCAGCTCGCAAGCGAGCCGCGTCGCTCAGTTACAATGGCCGAGTGCACCAGCGCAGCAGCGACAAGCCACGGCATGAAGCTCGCGTTCTCAACCGGATCCCAGAACCACCAGCCGCCCCAGCCGAGTTCGTAATACGCCCAATAAGAGCCAAGGCCGATGCCGAGCGTGAGGCACGTCCAGGCGATTAACGTCCAAGGCCGTAGCGCACGCGCCCAAGCTTGATCTGCGCGACCTTCGATCAAAGCAGCGAGCGCCAGCGAGAACGGCAAGCTCATGCCGACATAGCCGAGGTAGAGCAGCGGTGGGTGCGCCGCGAGCGCCGGGTCCTGCAGAAGCGGATTGAGCCCACTGCCAACCATCGGCGCTGGGTCGAGACGCGCGAATGGGTTGGAGAGGAAGAGCGCATAGATAAGTGCACCAGCGGTGACCAAACCCTGCACGCCGATGGTGCGCGACCATAGGCCGAGCGATTGCTTGCCGCGTAAGCTTGCGAAGATCGCACCAAACAGCGCCGACACGAAACACCAGAGCAGCATAGAGCCTTCGTGGTTTCCCCACGCGCCGGCGATTTTGTAGATCAACGGCTTGTCGATGTGCGAATTGGCAGCGACCACCGCGACAGTGAAATCCGATTGCAGAAAGAGCGTGATGAGACAGCCAAACGCGACCGCGCAGCTTAAGGCCGCCGCTTGCGCGAACGCGGCAGCGCCAGCGGCGCGCGCTTCACTATTCGCGTAGACTACGCCGAGCACGCCCTGCGCGAGCGAAAGCGCCAACGCCAAAGCGGCTGCGAATGCGCCGATCTCTGCGATCATGGCCTGCCGCTGCCCTTCCACTCGCCGCGCTGCTTCAGCGCTTCGGCGACTTCGCGCGGCATATAGTTTTCATCATGCTTCGCGAGCACGCGATCCGCTTCGAACGCTTGCCCCGGTTGCCAGCGTCCTTCGCAGACGACGCCTTGACCTTCGCGGAAGAGGTCCGGCAACAAGCCCTCGTAGCGCACCTGCACCGCCGTCGCGCCGTCGGTGACGGAGAACGTCGCTACATCGCCGATACGCTGCACGGTGCCTTCGACGACCAGCCCGCCGAGGCGAATGCGCTGGCCAGGTTGCGCCTTGCCCGCAAGTTCAGACGGCGCGACGAAGTAAACGACGGAGTCGCGCAGACCCGCAAACGTCAGTGTAGCCGCCAGCACGAGCACCGCACCGGCTACACCGATGATCATCAAGCGCTGATCGCGTCTGCGCATCTTGCTCATGGCTGCTGGCCCGTTGAGAACCGGCGCGCCATTTCGCGGCGCGGATCGTCACGGCTCATGCGGGTGTAAGCCTCGCCCCAAAGCTGACGCGCATCAGCGTCGCGTCCCGATTGCATCGCCGCCATCGCACGATAAACCCACGGCCGGGCATCGTCGGTGACCGCACTGGCTTGTTCGAGATAGGCCAGAGCCTCCGGCGTGAAACGGCCCTCTATTTCTGCGATCGAACGTGCAACGCCGATCAGAGCATCGGCGTCGCGTGGATCGCGGCGCAATGCTGCATCGAACGCGCGCGCCGCCTCTTGCGGCCGCCGCCCTCGCAACAGAATCTCGCCAGTCGCAAGATGCGGCCACGGATCGGATGGATTGATGCGCGCATCGTCGGCGAGCACCGCAAGCCACTCGTCCAACGTATATGTTTCACGCGGCCGTTGCTTGAGCGCGGCAATGCGTTCCGCGTAGGCGCCGCCCGGAAGTTCGGGGTGCCCATTTATGATGTAAACGCCGAGCGCGAGAACGCTAACGCCGGCGCAGATGAGCAGCACGAAGCGGCCCGTGCCCGCGTTGCCACCGGCGCGACGCACCGCGCGCAGCGTCCAGAACGCGGCGCCGGCGGCCAAAAGCACGCCAACAATCATGACGATGAGGGGCGTCAACACAGGGCCAGTGGGTAGCGCGGTTCGCGGGGCGAAGAAACCGGCGCGGACGCCGCAGGGTTAGTCGGTCGCGGGAAGCCGCAGGCGCGCTTTCAGGCCGCCAAGCTGGCCACGCTCAAACACCAGTTCGCCGGCATAGAGTTCTACTGTTTCTGTGAGGATTGAGAGCCCCAGACCTTGTCCGGGCGCGGCTTCGTCCAATCGCGCCCCCCGCTCCATGGCGCGAGCGATCTGCTCATCCGAGAGCCCCGGACCATCGTCCTCGACGACAATCTCAAACAGGCCTTTGGAGTCGAACGGAGGCAATAGACGCACAATCACTTGGCTCGTGCCGTACTTGCAGGCGTTGTCGATGAGGTTGGCGGCCATTTCGAGCAGATCTTCGCGCTCACCGCGGAAGGTCACGTCGCCCTCGGCCTCAATGGAAATATCCATAGCCTTAGTGCTGTCGTAGCGCTGCTCCATCATGAAGACGAGGTCTTCGAGATTTTTTAGGACCGGCGTGCGGTAGGCGATCGTGGCGCCTGAGCTCGCTTCAGCGCGCGCGGCAACGCGCGCGCGGCGAAGCTGGCGCTCTACGAAGCCCTCCATCTCTTCGATGGATTGCTTCAGGACCGCATCTTCACCTCCACCGGCTGCAGCGTTCTTCAAAACAGCAATCGGCGTCTTTAGCGCGTGCGCCAAATTTCCGACATGCCGGCGCGCACGCTCAACGACTTCGCGATTGTGATCAACCAACGCATTTAGCTCGTTGGTCACGGGCAGAATTTCAGCGGGATAGTCGCCCTCAAGGCGCTCGGCATCACCACGGCGGACGGCGGCGATATCGCGCTGCAAGGCGTGCAGAGGCTCTAACCCAACGCGAATTTGAAGCACGCTCACCGCAGCAACCATGAGCGCGCAAAAAATCACAAACACTGCGAACGCCCAGCCGACGAGATTTGCCGCTGGCGCGATGATCGCAGATGTCTCGACTCCGATCACAAATGCGTAGTTTCCCGAAACCTCGGGAATGCTCTCAACCCGCGCCATGATGCGCAGATCGCCGCGATTACTATTGACCGTGAAATAGTGCGCGCCGTCGCCAGGACGCGCGGCGCGGATCGCTTCTTGGACGACGTCCGGCAGCAAGAGCCCGGCATCAGTGAGAGATGGCGAAATCGTTTGTGGCTGCAGCGGCGCGTTCTCACGGATTTGCACGAGTTCGAAATAGCGACCGCTCAATGGCTGCAAATAACGTGGATCGAACGGCAAATCGCGCAGCACAAGTTCGCCGTTAAGGCCTGGTCCCGCATTGCCGATGAGGTCGTTGGCGACACTTTCGATTTCTGGATCGACAGCAAGGCGAACAATCTGCGCATTGAACTGCGCTTGCGCGACAAGGCCCATGAGCACGAGGCCGACCACGCTGACGATCGCGACCGTCAGCAAGCGGGCCGCCATTGAGCGGCGGATCAGCGCCTGAAAACGTTGGAGAATGCCTGCCGGCGCAGTGGTCACTGCGCTTCCGTGGCGGGGTCGATCAATCTGTAGCCGAGGCCCTTTTCGGTGATGATCCGATTGGTGCCGATCTTGCGGCGGAGGATGCCAATGAAGACTTCGATCGTGTTGGAGTCACGCTCGTGGTCTTGGCTATAGATCTTCTCGGTCAGCTCGGTGCGCGAGACGATGCGGCCAGCGTGGTGCATCAGATAGTCGAGCACTTTGTACTGGTACGCCGTCAGTTTGATCGGCGCGCCTTCGACGGTCACTTGGCCCGTCGCAGAATTCAGGCGGAGATCACCGACTTCAAGCACGGAAGATTGATGCTCGGTCTGACGCCTGACGTTAGCGCGAACGCGCGCCAAGAGCTCCGCCATGTGGAAAGGCTTGGTGACGTAGTCATTGGCGCCGAGATCGAGGCCCTCGACCTTCTCGCTCCAGCGATCGCGCGCCGAGAGGATAAGGACCGGCATCGTCTTCTCGTCCTTACGCCAAGACTTGAGGACGCTGAGACCATCGACTTTAGGCAGACCGAGGTCGAGGATCACCAGATCATAGGGTTCGGTTTCTCCGAGAAACTGGCCCTCTTCGCCATCTGCAGCGCTATCGACCGTGTAGCCAGCATCGGTGAGCGCAGAGCTCAGCTGCTCGCGCAGGTTCTTGTCGTCCTCAACTACCAATACTCGCATAATTGTCCTAGCTGCCGCTCACGTAGAAGTCGCGCAGCTGATCGTCGGGCATGCGCCAACGAATCTCATAGATCGGGCGGCCACCCTGCTCAAGGCACCGGGCGCGACCAACCATCGAGCCGCCGCCAGCTCGGCTAGCGACTTCGGCGATAGCGTCGCCGACGGGACGCGTGCATTGGACCGCACCGCCGCCACCCTGGTATTGGGCGGGCTGGACCCAGCCTTGTTCCATGGATCGCGGATGACGCTGTTGGGCGCTCACTGGCGCGACGAACGCGCTGGCCGCGATGATCGCGGAGAGGATTGCAGTCTTTGCCCACATGACGGTTCTGGAATACGCAAGTCGCTCTGAATGGGCGCTGAATGTAGCTGTCGCTACCCGTTAACCATTCGGCCTAGGCGGGGTGTAGTCCCGTTTCGGCCATTTCTTCACGAACTTACGCAAATCCTCGTCCGCCAGGTCCGGCAGCATGACGAGCAGGCGCACGAACTGATCGCCCTGGCCAGCGACGCCCTTACCCTTCAGGCGCAGCACTTTTCCGGTGTTGGAACCGGCAGGAATGGTGAGCGTGACGTTCCCGCCCGGCGTCGGCGCCTGGATGCGGGCGCCCTCGACAGCTTCCGTCAGCGAGATGCTCAAATCCATGTGAACATCTTGGCCTTCGCGGCGGAAGAAGGCGTGCGGGCGAACGCGAAGTTCGACAAGCGCATCACCGGCAGGTCCACCCTGCACGCCTGCGCCGCCTTGATTTTTGAGCCGCAAAACTTGAGCTGTCTCTACACCCGCGGGGATGGCGACATCCAACGTGCGGCCTTCAGCGAGTGAGATGCGCCGCTTGGCGCCAACGATGGAGTCGAGAAAATCAATATCGAGCGTGAAGCGGATGTCGCGCCCGCGCATGCGTGAATACGTGCGCGCGCCGCCAAAACCCGGCCCGAAAAGATCGGAGAAGATATCGCCTAGATCGAACGGATCACCGCTTGCGCCTGCACCGCCTCCGGCGCCCGCACCAGGGCTCGGTCCAGGACCGGCGCCCGCTCCGGCATATGATCGCGCGCTTTGCCTCGGGCCGCCGCGCGCATTGAACGCCATGCGTTCATTGCCATCAGCGTCGATCTCGCCGCGATCAAAACGCTGCTTGGTGACCGGATCAGAGAGGAGATTGAATGCGGCCGTCGCGCGCTTGAAGCGCTCTTCGGCAGGTTTGTCGCCAGGACGCACATCCGGGTGCAGCTCCTTGGCCAACGTTCGGTAGGCGCGACGAATATCGTCGGCGCTTGAGGCGCGGCTCACGCCGAGGGAGGCGTATGGGTCCCAGCTCAAGGTGCGCTCCGGCTTCGGCCGTCTGCCCGAAATCGGAATCAGACGCGTCCGGCCATTCTGACCTGCCGGACTATAATGTTATGGTTAACTCGATGTTCAAGCCTGTGGCGCCGCTTTCACCTACTTGAGCGACACGGATGTGCAACGACCCAGGTAAAGAGCCGAAATCCGCCGTTTGTGCGGCTGCGCTGTACTCAAAACTGGGGACAGAAGACGTTTCCACCCGGATCGCATCGCCACCGTCAAGAATCTCCAGGACGTATTCTTCCCGCGGAAAACCAACGGGCGGATCGCCCGCCGCCCAGGAATCGCCCCTGATGTGCGCACACCGGACCCAAGTGATTAGGACATCTCCGGACCCGTCGCGGATGGCGCGGAGGTGTGCGGGGGCCCATGGGCGGACGGCCGCATGCGAGAGGACGGCAACTGCGGTTTCGGTTCGGTTGCTTGTCGCCGGCGCCTCAGCGGGTGGAGCGATGAACATCAGAGCTTCGCCCCACTCGTGCGCGCCAATCTTTGCCCGCGCGAGCCGCTGATCAAGTTTCACAATGCGTGAACCGGCCGGGTGCGGCGCGCGGATCGCATGGGCCGAACCTTGGCGTCCACGCAAAAAGCCGCTGAGTTCGTAAACGCCGGGTCCGACAAGCTCGCATCGCATCGCTTGCACGATCTCCCACTCGCCATAGGACTCAATTGCAAAGGCGACTGTGCCGGAACTCTAAGCCCGTCCCGTAGCGGTCGGATTGATTTTGCAACGGAGGTTGATACTTCAGGACTTTCCGCCAAAGCGGCATGGATACGCAGGGGTTCTATCCGCGTTTCCCCTGGCCAGAATTCGGCCATACCTCTATTGGACACCCCCTCCCGGAGTTTTCCTTGTCCGACAATAACCGGCCCGACTTTCGCAGTCGCATCGACTGGGCGAAGATGCGCGCTGCCGCCGCGCAAACGCAGCTCAACCAGATGCTTGGCCAGCGTCTCACCTGGCGCAAAGCCGCGAGCATCTTCGCGGGCGTCGTTCTCGTGGGTGTCGTGTCGCTCTGGCTCTGGATTTACTGGGGCCTTCCGCGCGTGCCGGACGCTGAAACAATCTGGTCGCTCAATCGCCAAGAGTCGGTGCGCTTCGTCGACCGTGATGGCGAGACGCTCGGCGTCCGCGGTCCTTATTATGGCAACCGGGTCCATCTCGCCGAGATCCCGGACTATGTTCCACAGGCCTTCCTCGCAATCGAGGATCGCCGCTTCTACGAGCACGAAGGCGTGGACCGTATCGGCGTTCTGCGCGCGGTGCTCGCCAACCTTCGCGCTGGTGAAACCGTGCAAGGCGGCTCGACGCTGACACAACAGCTCGCACGCAATCTCTTCCTCACGCCGCGCCAAACGGTGAACCGTAAGCTGCGCGAAATGGTGCTGGCCTCTCGCCTCGAACGGCGACTGACTAAGGACGAAATTCTCGAGCTCTATCTGAACCGCGTTTATCTTGGCGACCAAGCGTACGGCGTCGACGCCGCCGCCCGCCGCTTCTTCGGCAAGTCTTCAACGGAACTCACGCTAGCGGAAGCCGCAATGCTCGCCGGCCTCCCGAAAGCGCCGTCGCGTTCGGCGCCGACTGAAAGTCTCGAACGCGCCACCGCACGCCAGCACGTCGTGCTCGCGGCGATGGTGGACGCTGGCTACATCACCTCTGAGCAGCGCGACGAAGCCATCGCTCAGCGAATCCGCGTCATCGAACGGCCGGCTGTCGAGCGCTCGCTCGGCTACGCCTTCGATCTGGCTGTCGAGCAAGCGCGCGCCGCTGTCGGCCGCGACGTGCCCGATCTCGTCATTCACATGACCATCGACGGCGACACTCAGCGCGCCGCCGCGGAGTCCATTCGCCGGCGCCTCGGAAATCGCGCGTTCGGACGTCGCCCGCTGCAAGCCTCATACATGGCGCTCGATCGCGACGGCGGCGTGCGCGCGCTCATCGGCGGCACCGACTACAACACTTCGAAGTTCAACCGTGTCACCCAGGCGCGCCGCCAACCAGGTTCGACCTTCAAGGCGTTCGTTTATACAGCTGCGCTGGAATCGGGCCTCGACACCGAGGATGTCCGTTATGACGAGCCAATCGTCATCGATGGTTGGCGTCCGCGCAACTATGACGACGGCTATCGCGGCGCCGTCACGCTGCGCACCGCGTTCGCGCTTTCGATCAACACCGTCGCCGCCGAAGTCGCCAACGAAGTCGGTCCCGCGCGCGTCGCTGACGTCGCCCGCCGCCTGGGCATTCAAAACATGCCTGAGCGCAACGCCTTCGTGCCACCGTCAATCGCGCTTGGCTCGATCGAAACGACGCTTTGGGACATGACCACCGCGTTCGCGACGTTCATGGACGATGGCATGCGTGTTGATCCGCACATCGTTCAACGCGTGACCAATTCTGCCGGGCAGGAGATTTACGTCCGCCCGCCGTACACGCCCGCGCGCGTTCTCGATGAAGACGTTGCGCACCGCATGAATGGCATGATGGGCGCGGTGGTCTTGCGCGGCACTGGTACAGGCGCGCGGATCGGCGACCGAGATATCGCGGGAAAAACCGGCACGAGCTCAGATTGGCGCGATGCTTGGTTCGTCGGCTACAGCCGTGACTTCACAGCTGGCGTCTGGGTCGGTCACGACGACTTCACGTCCATGGGCCGCACCACCGGCGGAACGCTACCCGCGCAGATTTGGGCCGACTCCATGCGCGTCGCGCACCAAGGCGTCGAGAACCATCCGCTTCCGGGCATCGAGCAACCTGCCTACACGCCAGCCCAAGTCGAAATGGCGAGCTTCTTCGACGATCTCGCCAACGCTTTCGGCAACAACGATGGCGGCGGGCGGCGCGACGATGGCGACGGCTTCCCGGATCTCGGCGACATCTTCAATTAGATGTCCGCCCTCGCGCACGTAAAACACCTCGCGCTGACGCTTGGCCAAGCGCCGCTGTTCGATGGCGCCGAGTTTGTCCTGCAAAAAGGCGAGCGCGCGGCGTTTGTCGGCGCTAATGGCGCCGGCAAGTCGACCTTGATGCGAATGATGGCGGGGCTCAACGATCCCGACAGCGGCGAGATCGTCTATCAATCGGGCACCACCATCGCCTTTGCGCCGCAAGAGACAAGCTTCGAAGGCTTCGTGACCTTGCGCGACTACGCACAATCACCATCGGTTGCGCGCGTTGGTAGCGCGGCGGAAGTTCCGGCGTATGCTGCCGATGCCGCGCTCGAACAATTCGGCCTCGACCCCGAACGCACCCCGCTTGGCCTCTCAGGCGGCGAAGCGCGCCGCGCCTCGCTCGCTCGCGCACTCGCAGCCGACGCCGACATCCTCCTTTTGGACGAACCCACCAACCACCTCGACATCACCGCGATCGAAGAGCTCGAGCGCATCATCTCCGGCCAGCGCGGCGCCTGCCTCATCATCAGCCACGATCGCCGCTTCTTGGAGCGGGTATCCACCGCAACACTATGGCTGCGCCAACGTAAGCTCCTGAAGCTCAATCGCGGTTATTCTTCTTTCGAAGATTGGGCCGACCAAGTGGAAGAAGAGGACGCGCGCAACCTGGCGCGCCTCGAAACGCAGCTCAAAGCGGAAGAGCACTGGCTCCGCCGGGGCGTCACCGCGCGCCGCTCGCGCAACGAAGGGCGACGGCGCAAGCTCATGGCGATGCGCGCTGAGCGGCGCGACATTAAAGAATTGAGCGCCGCGCCGACGGCTGGCATCACGGCGGAGCGCGGCGCGGAATCCGCACGCCTGGTCATCGACGCCAAGGGCATCTCGAAGGGCTATGGCGACCGCCCCTTGATCTCAAATCTCTCACTGCGGATCAGACGCGGCGACCGCGTCGGTGTTGTCGGCGCGAACGGCAGCGGCAAGACCACGCTGCTCGAACTCTTGCTGCAACGTCGCGAGCCCGACAGCGGCGCAATTCGCATGGGCGAGAACCTCTCGCTCGCATATGTCGATCAGCGCCGTGACATCCTGGATCCAAACCTCACGCTCAAAGACGCGCTCACTCCGGGCGGTGGCGATCAGGTGATGGTGCGCGGCGTCGCCCGTCACGTCGCGTCCTACGCCAAAGAGTTTCTTTTTACCGCGCAACAATTGCGCCAACCGGTGTCGGCGCTTTCCGGCGGCGAACGCAACCGCCTCGCCCTCGCCATCGCGCTGGCGAAACCGGCGAACCTGCTGGTGCTCGATGAACCTACCAACGATCTCGACATGGATACGCTGGACGCGCTCGAAGACATGCTCGCGAGCTACGATGGCACCGTCCTGATCGTCAGCCACGACCGCGCCTTTCTCGACGGTGTCGCCACTCAGATCGTCGGCCCGCTTGGGGGCGGCAAATGGGTGGAAACGCCCGGCGGCTGGGCCGATTTCGAGCGCGAGCACGGTCAAGCCATCGCGCCACGCGCCGCGCAAAAGCGGTCATCCGCCGACACGCCGCGCCCAGCTGCGCCTAAAAAGCAGACGAAGCTCAGCTACAAAGACGAGCGTCGCGCGGGCGAGCTCGACGCACTGATGCCCAAACTCTCCGTCGAGATCGACGCACTCGAAGCGAAACTCGCCTCCGCCGACGCCTTCAACGCGAGCGACTTCGGCAAAACCGCATCCCGCCTCGAAGCCGCACGAGCTGAGCGCGACGCCGCCGAAGCCGAATGGCTAGAGATCGAACTGCGACGCGAGGCGCTCAGCGCGCAAGAGTGAATCTGTTGTTAACCAAAGCGCGTGAAGCTGCCGCGCATGCGTTATTTGATCCCGCTTGCCGTCCTTACCGTCGCTCAAATCGGCGCCGCGTGGGCTATCGGCGATAATAATGTCGCTCGCCCCGGCGGCTCCTACGCCACAGTTGAAGCCGACACCGCCGTCGCTTGCGAGCGCCTTTGCGCGGACGACACGCTCTGCATGGCCTGGAGCTACCAAGCAAATTCCTGCGAACTCAAAGCCATCGTGCCCGCTGCGACGGAGCGCCAAGGCGTAACCTCCGGCGTCAGCCTGCGCGCACCCACGTCCATGCGTGTGCGTTACGAGGCGCCTGTCGCCACGCCCGTGATCACCGCTCACGAAGATGAACCGGCGCTTCCCGCTGCGGAAGCAACGCCTCATCAAGACATTGAACTCGCGCTCCTAGGCGGCCCCGAGCCAGGCGGAGACCTGCGCGGCGGCCTGGGAAATTGAAGTCGCGGCTAAGATTTGTTTACGACCGCGCAGTAATTTCCGCGAGATTCAGGAGACTCCCCGGCCATGTCTAATCCGCGGTTTGCGAAGCTCGTCGATCTGGCGCGCGTGACCGATAGTGAGCAACGGCGGGAGCTGTTGCGGGAGGTCACCGACCTCTTCTTCGAGACTTCCAGCACCCGAAGCACGCGCGAGACCGCACTGTTCGATGATGTCCTTAAACTCGTCGCCGCCGAAATGCAGGACAGCGTGCTGGCGGAGCTCTCGGAAGTTTTCGCCGACGCCGCAGACGCCCCCGTCGGCCTGATGCGCGATCTGGCCAACCATTCCTTCGAAATCGCCGGCCCCGTCCTCAAGCGCAGCCGCGTGCTTGATGAGCAAACCCTGCTGCAAATCGTGAACTATCAAAGTCAGCAGCACATCGCCGCCGTCGCGCAACGCCCCGACGTCTCCGAGAACGTGTCAGAGGCCATCGTGAAATTCGGTGACGACACCGCGCTCGACGCCCTCATTCGCAATGATGGCGCCAAGATTTCGCGCACCAGCATGGAAGCCGCCGTCGATCGCGCGCGCCGCAACACGATGTTGCACGATGGCGTCGTGAAACGCGGCGACCTGCCGCTCGATCTCCTGAACGAGATGTATTTCGTCGTTGAGAACACCCTTCGCGACCAGATCATGAAGCGCAACGCTTCGGTCGACCCCGCAACCCTCGACGCAGCGCTCTCAAAAGCGCGCGCGCGCATGAGCGCAAACGTCGGCGACATGAGCGCTGAGGCGAAGAACGCCATGACGTTCATCACCTCGAAGAAGAATAGCGGCGAACTCAATGCTCGCCTGCTCGTTTCGCTCTACCGCGAGGCGAAGCAAACGCACTTCCTCTACGGCCTCGCGGAAATCACCAATCTCGAACCGGAAACCGTCGCCGACCTCATTAATCGGCGCGACATCGATGGCCTCGCCATGATCTGCCGCGCCGCCGGCATCGAACGGCCCCTCTTCGTCACGCTCGCCGTGCTCTCGTGTGGCGGGGACGAAGCCATGTCGCGTGCCGAGGAATTCGGCCGCATGTATAACAACGTGCCGATCGAAGCCGCCCAACGAGCGATGCGCTTCTTCAAAGTCCGCAAAGGCGCGGCGCAAGCCGCTTAGGCCTTGTCGGCGGGCGTAGGCGGCGCATAGTCGGCCTCATGTCCACGCCCAAAGGCACTGAACTCGCGCGCCCGTTCCTGCCGACACGCGACTTCGACGCGTCGAAGCGTTTTTACGAAGCGCTTGGCTTCGAAAAAGTGCTCGATAGCGAAGTCGCGATCTTCAAGACGGGCTCTGGCGGCTTCATCCTGCAGCGCCTCTACTCAGAAGCCTGGGCGGAAATGTGCATGATGCAACTCATGGTCGATGATCTCGACGCTTGGTGGGCACACATCGAAAAGCTCGATCTACCCAACAAGTTCAGCGTCGCCGCGCCCAAAGCGCCAGCGATGCAGCCGTGGGGATTGCGCGTTGCCTACGTGATCGATCCAGCGGGCGTACTTTGGCACATCGCCGAGCGCCGCCCCGGCGTTCCGCACGATTAAGCCGCGCGTTCTTTCGTGTCTGAGAACCGAACCTTCGGGTTCTTGTCCTGCACGTAGCTAATTTCCCACGCGCTTTTGCCTAAATAGACCGGCGCGTTGTCGACATCTTCGGCCATCTGCGAGGCCGATTTCTCGATAAATGCATCAAGATCGGCGCGCGTATCCGCACTAATCCAGCGAGCGGCTTGATAAGGCGACGTCTCGAAAATCACTTCGAGCCCGTACTCAGCCTTCATCCGCTCATCCAACACTTCAAACTGCAGCTGACCAACCGCGCCGACGACAAGATCACCGCCATGCACCGGCTTGAATACCTGCGTCACGCCCTCTTCGCCGAGCGACTCCAGCGCCTTGCGCAGATGCTTTTGTTTCAGTGGATCTTTCACGCGCACGCGCTTCAGAATTTCCGGCGCGAAGTTTGGAATGCCCTGGAATACGACGTCGCCCGATTGCGAAAGCGAGTCTCCAACGCGAAGACCTCCGTGGCTCGGAATGCCGATCACATCTCCCGGAAACGCTTCCTGCGCGATCTCGCGATCCTGCGCCATGAACATCATCGGATTGTGGACGTTGAAGCCTTTGCCCGCCGCCGTCTTCAAGGTCATCCCGCGCTGAAACTTGCCGGATGAAATCCGGAAGAAGCCGACGCGGTCGCGGTGCTTCGGATCCATGTTCGCTTGGATCTTGAAGATGAAGCCACTGACATCACCGCGCCCCGGCGCGACCTCGGTCTCTTGGCCTTTTATCGTGGCCTTGAGGGGGCGCGGCGGCGGCGCATTGGCGCCCAAACCAGCGAGCAACTCAAGCACCCCATAACGGCGCAGCGCCGAACCAAAGAACACCGGCGTCAAATGCCCTTCGCGGAACGCCGTCAAATCGAACTTCGGCAATCCGTCGCGCGCCAGCTCGGCCGTTTCCTCAAGCTCAGCGCGCACATCATCGCGCAAGCCTTCCAGAAAATTACTCGCCCCGCGCTTCTGCCGCGCTGCAACGGCGAACCCCTCTTCGCCGTGCTCCAAGCGGCGGAACGGCACGAACTCATCCGTCGTCAAATCGAGCATGCCGCCAAAGCGCTGCCCCGACGCCGCCGGCCAGTACATCGGCGCGGTGTCCATCGCGAGCTTCGAATGAATCTCGTCCAACAACTCAAACGGATCGAGTGCTTCGCGGTCCATCTTGTTGATAAACGTCGTGATCGGAATATCGCGCAGACGACAAACCTCGAACAGCTTCAACGTCTGCGGCTCGATACCCTTCGCAGCGTCGAGCACCATGATCGCTGAGTCCGCGGCGGTAAGTGTGCGATAGGTGTCTTCCGAAAAGTCTTCGTGACCCGGCGTGTCGAGCAGATTGAACACCATGTTGTCGTGCTCGAACATCATCACCGAGCTCGACACCGAGATGCCACGCTCGCGCTCGATCTTCATCCAGTCAGATGTCGTCCGCCGCGCCTGCCCGCGCGCGGCCACTTCACCGGCTAAGTGGATCGCGCCGCCCGCGAGCAGCAAGCTTTCAGTCAGCGTCGTTTTGCCGGCGTCCGGGTGCGAGATGATCGCGAACGTGCGGCGGCGGGCGGCCTCGGTGGCGGGGTCGGCGGACATCAGGTCTCGGGTGTCATTGTCGGATTGGAGGCGCGTGGTAGCGGCCCAGGGCGCAAATGGCCAGTCGGACGCCTGACACCTGGCCGCCAGCGCCTATGTTTCCACCGGCTCCATCAGAAAATGCCGCCCCTCGCGGTCTTCTATCTCGATCACCCAGATGTCGGGATCACTTTCCTGGCGTTTGCGGACATATCCGTCCACGTCCGCTTCGACATCCCCAAGCGAGCCGGCCGACAAATCCAGCCAGATCCGCTCGCCGTCGCCGTTTCGCGCCGGCCCATAGAGCCGTGCCTTACCGTTCAAAGTCGCCACTTTTACCAGGACCGCGCCCGCGTCCGTGTCGCCCTTTTTCACAACCCCCGCGAACGCGCCGGCGATCTGTGCCCGGCGGATCAGGGCGCTGGCCCAGAAATCAGTCTTCAGTTCGTCCATGTCGCCGTTCACCAGAATTCAACAACCTCAGCTTAACCTTTTGCGCTCGCATGCGCTTCATCTTACTTGCCCTCGCACTCGGGACGGCCACCACCGCCTCCGCCACGGAAAACGCGCGTACCGTTTTCGTTGAGCGGCGCGCGCTGCTGGAATCTGACGCGCAATGCCGCCTCTTTGAGCCAAGTATTCGTGCCGCGTTGAACGTTGGCCTCGCACAAGCCCGCGGCGCTCTGCTGCGCGAAGGCTGGACGAACGCTCGGCTTCGCGAACTGGACAACGCCGCCGTGAACGCAGCCCGCGGCCGCGCTTGCGGCGACGAGCGCACCGCAACCGCCGCCGCAGACGCGCGGCGCTCTTTCGCTCAGTGGGCCAATGCCGGCACAATGGATTTTCCCGGTTGGGATCGCTCTTGGCGCGCGCGCCGCGTCGTTGATGATGCCGGCTGGCGCCTGAGCCAAGAGATCGCCGCGCCCATCCCTGCTATGTTCGGCGTCCGTCAGATCGGCGAGGTTCAGCATCTCACCCTTGCGGTGCCGCTCGCACGAGGCGCAACCGGGCCGGACTCCGTGCGATTGATCCTGCGCGACAGAGGCCGCGGCGCGATGCACGAGGTCGCTTTGCCGCAACGCATCTCACAAGGCCTCGAGGCTGGCCTGCCCTCACCTATGGCGGCGTCGAGCATTCCAGCGACGCGCACCACCGAACGCCGCAACGGCCAGCAAGTTGCCGTGTTCACGTTTCCCGACACAGCATTTCGCGATCTCGTGGCGCTCGATCCGCGCGAAAGCGTGGAGCTGCGCCTTGAAACCGGTCGCGCCACGCAGAGCTTGCTTGTTGAGGTAGGCGACGTCGCCGCGGCACGCGCGTTTCTGACGCTTCGCCGCTAATTTGCCAGCACTGGCAACGTAATCCGCACCAACGCGCCGCCACCCGGCGCTTCGTGAAAGCTCAGCGCGCCGCCGTGAAGCGCTGCCAGTGCGCGCACAAGGGAAAGTCCAAGCCCTGTCCCTTCTGCGCGCGCGCCGCCTGAGCCGCGCTCATACGCCTGCCCCAAGATTGCGCGCTCGGCTTCTGGAATGCCGGGGCCGTTGTCGATCGTGTCGAGTTGCAGGACGCCGTTCACTTCGCTCGCCTGCACCATTACCCTTCCGCCCTCTGGCGTGAACTTGATGGCGTTACTGATCGTGTTGATCAGCATCCGCTTCACAGCGCGATCATCGGCGTGAACATTGAGCGGCGCTTCAGGCGTCAGCATGCCCAACGCGATCTGCTTCTTCTCGGCGCTATCGACGGAAACACGCACCACGTCCTCGATGACGACCCGCGCATCGAACGTGCCAAGCTGCAAATCAAACCTGCCCGCATCAATCCGCGACAGGTCCAGCAGATCATTCACCAGCCCGAGCAAGTGCGTGCCGCTTTTCCGGATCAACCCCGCATACTCAACGTAGCGCGCGCCAACTTCGCCGAATATCTGGCGCTCGATCATTTCCGAGAAGCCCAGAATGTGCGTTAGCGGCGTCCGCAGCTCGTGCGACACTTCCGCGATCCGCTGGCTCGCCGCATCGCCGCGTGCTTCGCGCCTCTGCGCAAAGCCCATGAGCCAAACGATCAGAACCAACGACCAAATCGTCAGCACCACCGAAAACCGCCCGAGCCCCGCATACATGAGAGCGAAGGGACCGGCCGCGATATAACCGAGCACCGCACCAATGCCCGCGATCCGGGTCCAGCGCCCAAGCGTCCGCGCAAAAGCGATCGGAATGAGCAGCCCCACCGTGAGCGGCGATGCCCAGCCGCCGGTTCCCGCGACCAGCCCCACCAGCGCCACCAGCCAAACCAAAACGAGACTGAGCGCGCCCAATCTGGCTCCGCTCCAGGGCAGTATGATGAATCCCGCCAGCGCCGGGGCCAACGCGAGGGCGGCCGCCGCCGCAACGACCGGACGCTCTCCCCCGCCAGAAACACCGGCATAAGCCGCCACGACGACGCCGGCGACCCAAATCCAGCCCGCCCAAGCGAGGTTAACTGCCATTGGCGCTGCTTTTGCACCCGGCGTTACGGCCAGTTGTGTTGACACTGAAACGTCGCTCGCGAGTAAAAGACTTCTTAACGCGCTGGGGGAGAGAGTGCCCGCTATGAGTACGACTCAAAAGCGGACTCACCATTCTAGGATCAGGGAGCAGAAGCCGATGCGGAGCCTTGCGGTATGGACTACAACCGCGGTTGTCGCCCTTCTCGGTGTCGCCAATGCGCAAACGCCCGCCGCCACGACTGAGGCGGGCGCGAGCAACGTCGACCTACAGACTGCGGTCACGGCCTACGCCGCTTATCAAAGCGACGTTTCAGAATTGCGCGCTTCAACGATGCGAGACGCCGCATCACTCGAGACCGCGCTTGATCGCGTCTCGCGGCACAATCGCGATGCGCTGACGCGCGGATGGATCGCCTACGGCGCAAACACCGCCGCGCAATCGCCGGCCTTCGTACAAGGCGTACGTGACGCTGCCGCATATTACGGTCGCGATGCCGTAATCTGGGCGGTGACGGTGGATCCTTCCTATGCCCGCGGGCTTCGCGGCGGCCAGGAAGCAACCGCCATGTTGCTCGCGTCGGCCAACGCCGACAGCGCCCGCATCATTAGCGTCGCCGATCGCTATCAGGAGATGGCCTACTCGCTTCAAAACCAGCGTTGGGCCAACGCGGTCGCACCGCAACAAGCTGCCCGCGTGCAGCGCGTCCGGTCGCTCGGCCGCGACGGTGCGCCCGCTGACGCCGTGCCTTCCGCCGTCGCGCCGCGCCTCACCGTCACCCCGCTCAGCCTGCACCCGTCGACTGACCCGTCCGTCTATGGCGGCCGCAATTTCTGGGACGCGGTTCGGGGCGGCGAACAAGTCGTTCAAGTTTCATCGACGCCGACTGCCGCAGCTTGGCGCGTCAACGCCTCGCGCGGTGAAGCACTCGACCGCATGGCGGCCGTCGCCGCGCTTCAAGCGCTCGATGCCGTGGACTCAAACCAAAGCGCCGTCAGCCGCCTCATCGCCGATCCGCGTTCGCGCGATTGCATCGAGATGGCCCAATTGCAGCTCTATCAATGCATGTCGGCGGCTCGCTTCCGCTATGAGAACGCGTTCTGCCTCGGCCAGCACGGTCTTCGGGACATCGGCACCTGCATCGGCGCCGTCGCTCAACCCGAAACCACGGCCATGACGCCAATTCCGACGACTGGCCACGGCGGCCGCGACTGATCTTGCCCAGATGCGCCGCAAGGCGCATCTGAGCCTCATGACCAGCATCGATCAAACGATCGAAGATCTCGCAGACGAATTTGCGCTCCTCCCCGACTGGGAGGAGCGCATTTCGTATGTGATCGAACTCGCGCTCGGCCTGGCCCCTCTCGCCGACGAAGAACGCAACGACGCGAACCGCATCCGCGGATGCGTAAGTCGCGTATGGTTGGTCAGCGAAAAGCGTGCGGACGAACCGGAAAAACTCTTCTTTCGCGGCGATTCCGACGCTCACCTCGTGCGCGGTGAGATCGCCATGTTGTTGCGCATCTTCTCCGGCCGCACGCCCGCCGAGATTCTTTCTGTCGATCCGAAAGCCGTGTTCGAACGCCTTGGATTGAAGGACGCACTCACAATGCAGCGCTCGAACGGCCTCTTCTCAATGATGAGCCGCATCCAAGGCGAAGCACGCGCCGCCTAAAAATCCGCCGCGAGTTGCGCCAGCCCTAGCTTCAACGCCAGCTTCGCTGAACGCGCAGGCCACCCCTCGGACCGCTCAAGCGTCTCCAAGCCTTCCTCGTACAAGCACACGCGCTCAACGACACGCCGAAGCGGGTCGGCGAGCCTCGCCAATGCGTCGGCTAACCGCCGCCGCGCGTCGCATCGGCGCGCCATCGCGGACTCCTGCGCATTGCCCGGTCCGCGTGTCGTCCCCATCGGCGGCGCCAACCAATCAGAGCCGCGAACCAAACCAAGCTCACCAACGCTCCAATCCGACCGCAGCTTGCCCGCCGCTGAAAGCTCCGCCTGACTAAGCCAAGGTTCGCCCTTCAGCCCTCTAAGCGCCGCGAGCCGCCGCATGGGCGCCTCGCTGTCGACGCCGCGCACTTTCCGCAACGCGCCATCGCTATCAACGACATCGCGCGAAACGATCGCGAGGTGCTGCGTGACGAACGCTTCGCCCGGCGCGGCGTTTTCTCGCGCAACACGCGCGAGGCCCGCGGGGCTAAGGACGAGCGCTTCGTCTTCATGCCGCTCGATAACCCCATCCGCCTCCAACGAGCGCACCTCATCGGCGTGCAACCGTAGAAGTGCGCGGCGCCGGCGATCGCTCTTTGTGAACACACCATAGTCTGGTCCCGCGCCGTCCAGACGCAACACCGCATCGCTGGCGGCAAGGCGCGCCAGCGCGCGTCCGATGCGTCGCTCGCTCATGCTGACGCCCTTGCTGGCAAAGTCGGTGCAGGCGCAGCGCGCAGCATCTGCTCGAGCGAGCTCATCCAAAGATCGAACTGCACTTCGTCACGCCGGTCCTCGATCGTGTGACACGCGTGCGCGACTGTGGACCGATCGCGCCCAAACGCTGATGCAACGCGCGCCAAACTCAGCTCGAACGCAACATGGCAAAGATACATCGCCAACTGGCGCGCATACGCGGTCTGCGAACAGCCGCGCGCATCGTCGACAATGTTTTGGGGCGGCACCCCAAGCGCATAACTGACAACGTTCGCCGCAAGCTCAGCAGCCGCAGCATCTTCCGCGCGTTTCCACAACACGCCCATTCCCACACCTCATTTTTGAACGACCCGTCCGTGCCAAACAGCAGGATACGGCCGTCTCAAAGGTGTAGGATAGATTTTTTACCTATGATAGGATTTTTTTCCTCTACCCGCCCTTGCGGGTCTGACCCAAGCCCATTCTCTTGGCCAGGTTTGAGCGCTCTTTGGCGTAGTTGGGCGCGACCATCGGATAGTCGTGCGGCAGGCCCCATTTCGCGCGGTATTCGTCCGGCGTCATGGAATAGCGCGTCCGTAGATGACGCTTCAGAGATTTGAACTTCTTCCCGTCTTCTAGGCAGATGATGTAATCGGCCGTGACGGACTTCTTGATCGACACCGCTGGCTCTGGCGTCGCCTCGGCCACAGGACTGACCGTCCCGGAAACCTCAAGCAATGCGTTGTGCACAGTGCGAATAAGCGCAGGCAAATCCTGCGTTTGGACCGGATTGGCCGAAACGTAAGCAGCTGCGATGTCCGCGGCCATGCGCACCAGATCGCGCGGGTTTTCCATTTATAGGGCTTATCTGCAAGTGAAGGTCAGATATTGTATGAGTATAGAGCCAAGTCTTGCAAGGGAAAAGTCCTCGCAAATATTGAACGACCGTTCATTGTAACAGATACGAGAAGGTCGAAACCCGCCTTCGCCTAGTGCAGGCAGGGTTAGTGCTACTTCACCAAGAACATCATCAAGAGCAGAGCGCCGACGCACAAAAACGTGGCAGCGACCGTCCCCGCCTGCGCGTATGGCCGGTCGCAGGCGCGGGCGAGCATTTCCAGAGACCGCCCGCCTGCAGCGGAGACGCGGCGCGTCCAGCTCTGCCAGGCGCCATACACCCGCAGCGCCAACACACCGGCCCAGCGGCCCGCGTCAGCCAACGGCCCACGGTAGAGAGCGTCGATATCAAGCAAGCGAACCTGCCGCTCGACCGGCGTCACTCGCGCGACGCGCAGCGCCAAGAATGCGAGCCCGGCCGCGCCGAGCAACTGAAACTGCGGTCCGACCCGATCGATCACAAACGGCTCGAACGAAATCTCAGACGGCATCAGATCGAACAGCCAACGCGGCGCGAGGCCAACCGACAAGCACAAGAACAACGCCAACGCCGAACCTAGCACCATCGAGAACGGCGCTTCGCGGATCGGGCTCACTTCGCGCGTCGGCGTGTAAGCCGCCAGCGCCGGACGCAATAAGAACGCCGTGAACAACATCGCCGGCGCCGCCCAGATGATCACCCAAAGCCAGCGCAGGTCCCACTGCTTGGCAGCTTCGAGCGAAGCGGCATGCGCGGCGAACAACGCCAGTCCCGGAGTGGCCGAGACGGCCAATCCGCATCCGATCAGGAACAGCGAACTGATCGGCATGGTGCGACCGATGCCAGGCAGCTGCGACACGCATGCGGAACCATTGCGCTCCAATATGCCGCCAAGCGTCAGCTGCAACGCCAGGAACGCCAAGATTGTTGCGAACGCATTGGCCTCAGCGGCCGCCAGCGCCAGCGGCGTGCCAATACCAACTAGCGCCACGCACAACCCTGTTTGCATTGTCAGGCCGTAGGCGGCGGCGCGGCGCAGATCGTCCTCGGCCGCCACGTAAATTGCGCCAAGCAACACCATCGCCGCGCCGATCCAAATCAACAGCGGCTCCGACGGAAAGCAGCGCGCCAACGCATAAACGCCGAGCATCGTCGTGAAGCTTGAGATCGCGGCGGCGCCCGTAGGGGACGCATGCGAGATCGCATCCTTGAGCCACACATGCGCCATCGGCGCGCCAATGCGGATCATCAGCGCTGCAAAAATGAAAGCGCCGCCAATTGTCGTGATGTCGAGCCGTTCAACCTGCGTCGCGCTGGCTCCGGACGATAGGTGAAACGCCACACCCACCAGCAGCAACAAACCCTCGAGGCCATGCCAGATGAGCAATCGCGCGCCTGCCCGGCTCGCGCCCTCAAGCGGGGAAGCAAACACCACCCAAGCCGCCGCCAAACCGGCGACCGACAACGTCCCAACAAAACTAATTATGAGGTCGCCTACGAACAGCGCCGACACCGCGCTCCCCGCGAGCAGCAGGATCGCGGCGTCCTCATAGCGATTGCGTCGCGCCCCCGAATAAATGCCGAGCGCCACGAGAGCGGTCAGCAAGGGGATCCCGAAGATGCGATTGAGTTCGTCGAGCTCGAGGGTCACCACCTGCAAGCCCATCAAATTGCTTGCCGCCGTTGAACCGAACTCGGGCTCCAGCAAAAGCCAGAACGCGCCAAGCGCCGCCGCAACGATGATCGGCGAACGCACCGACCGCGGCAACGCCAACACCAAGAGCGCAGCAAGCATCGGCAGGAAGCCGGGGTTAAGAGTGAATTCTTCCATCACCCTCCCCTTCAATTTTCGCGTTGGGTTTTTTGCGGCTCAACGCAAAGCGCCCAGCGTGGCCGACAAGCACCATGAACAGCGTTGCGGCAATGCCGACCGCTGCCGCGGCCGCCGGCTGATCGCCAATCCAGAAGCGCAGGCGCGCGCCCGTGCCGAGATCAAATCCGAACCCGCCAATGAATGCCGTCAGGCAAAACACCAGCAACAAACCAAAGGCGCCACCACGTTGAGAGGGAACCGGCTGTCTGCTCATGGCGCGGCGCTCCCTGTCCAAATGGGAGACAGGAATACTGCGAGCGCGTTCGCGAAAATGAGCAGCGACAAGGTCGCCGCAGCGGCGAGGATCACGGGCGCCGCAAGCAAAATTGAAGCGCCATCCGGACGCTTGAACGCGTCTGTGGGCGCACGCGCCGCCAACGCACTCGCCGCGAGTGGTCCAAGGTGCGTGAACGTTAGGATCGCCGCGGCCGCTGCAAGTCCCGCCGCCCACACAAGGCCTGATCCGGCGGCGGCGGTGATGAGCCAAAGCTTCGCCCACGCACCCGCGAACGGCGGCATGCCGATCATGCTCGCCGATGCAATGGCGAAACCAGCGAACGTCCAGGGCATCACGCGCCCGAGCCCCGCATAGTCCGCAACCTTCGTGCGTCCTGTGATCGCCGCGGTCGTGCCCGCCGCCATCAGTAGCGTCGCCGCCGCGCACGAGAGCGCAATGATCTGCAGTGCCGCGGCCAACAATCCCGCAGGCGCAAATGGCCCTGGCTGTAGTGAGAGCAGCGCGCCCATCACAACCGCCAGCGATTGCGCCATGCACGAATACGCCAACCGCTCGCGAATATCCTGCTTCGACAAAGCGATGAGCGATGCGACGATCATGCCCACGCCGACAAGCACCGTAAGCAGCTGTGCGGCGATCGCCGCTTGCGCCATGCCTGCGCCGAACACGAACGTCACCACCTTCAAGACGCCGATCCCGCCCGCCGGCAAAACCGCTAATGCTTGGATCGTCACCAACGCCGGAAACGGCCCGCCACTCGACGCCGGCAGCCAGCTGTGCATCGGCGGGATCGCCGCCATGGCGATGCCCATCACATAGAGCACGAGCAAAATGTTCGCCGTCAGCGCATCGACGTGTCCCGCGAGCACACCGCCAACCTGAAAGTCGAGCGTGCCCGAAATCGCGTACGTCCAAATAATCGCCGGCAAGAAGCAGCCGATCGAACTTGCGAGCAACGTGGCCAAGAATGCACGCGCCGCGGGCCGCGCCTCTTCGTCGCCGCGGTGCGCCACCAACGGAAACGCCGCCAATGCCAATGCTTGGTACGCGACAAACAAGCTGAACAAGTTCGCCGAGAACGCCACCGCCGTCACGCCTGCCATCGCGAGAGCGATAAACGCAAGAAGACGCGACGGCGCTCGTTCTTGCTTGGCGCGCGCAACGCCCGCCGCGTGTACCGCATGCAGCACGCCCAAGCCCGTCAGCACCGCTGCCATCATAGCGCCCAGCGGATCGATCTCGAACGCAAGATCCACATTCGGCAGCGGTTGCGCCAGGACGATGTATGCGGTCTCGCCGTGCGCCACTGCGCTTACAAGGTACGCAGCACAAATCGCGGCAAAGAGCGAAAACCCGATGTGGATGAGATCGCGTAGCCCCGGCGGCTTCGGCACCAGCATCACCAGCAACGCTTGCAGCACGGGCGCGCCGAGCACACAGAAGAGAGCAATCTCCGGCGTCATGCTACGAGACCAGTCAGCATGAGCGAGGCCGTCGCTGCGGCGCGCAGCAGAAATCCGGGCGCAAGTCCAATTGCGATGGCGGCAATCGCCGCGATCAGCGCTGGCGCCAGCGCAACGCGCCACACGCCGCCGTCACCTGCGTATGGGGCATTGGCCCGGCGAAAATACATCCGCTCAACCAGCCGTCCGCCGTAAAACACGCCCGCGAGCGATGCGACAATCACGAGCCCCGCCGCCCACCACCAACCGGCGCCGACTCCCGCCTCCACCAAGCGCCAGCGCGCGAGAAAGCCAATCGTCAGCGGCGCACCCATCAGGCTGAGCGCGCCCACCGTGATCGCAGCGCTGGCAAGCGGCGCGCGTTGCCCATAGCCGTCGAGCATCTCAAGTGACTGAACGCGACCAGCGGCAGCGCCGCCATAAAGCGCAAGCGCAGTCGCTGCGAACGCAACGAGCTGCATCAACGCCGCGGCAAATCCAGCCGGCGATCCCAGCGCAACGCTCAACAATACGCACCCTGCCTGCGAAGCGCCAGCATAAGCGGTCAAACGCAAAAGATTGCGCGCACCGACGGCTTGCACGGATCCGATAATCACGCTCGCCGAGCCAAGCACAGCCAATGCCAGCGAGATCGCACCACCAATTTCCGGCGCCGCGATTGCGTATGCTGCAAACCGCGTGAGCACGCACAATGCGCCCAGCACTCCGAGCGCGCCTATCCCAAGCGCATACGTGGTGCTTAGGCGTCCCAGCGCCGCCCCACACCAAGCATGTAACGGCGCCACGCCACCCTTAAGCGCCAACCCAATCATGACCAATGCGGCGCCGGCAGCGGCAAGGTTCGGCATTCGTATGTGCGCCAGTGGCAAGGCGTCGATCGCAAAAGCGCCCGTCGCGCGTGCGATCATGCCAGCGCCTAGCAACATGAAGACCGCGCCCACGCCGCCCCAACTCAACATCCGAAGCGCGCCGTTGAGCGCCGCTCGTTCGCGTTGCGCGTTCAGCATGACCAACGCGACTGAGGCGAGCCAAGCCGTCTCGACGGCCACAATGATTGCTATCAAATCTCGCGCGAAGAGCGCACCGGTCCACCCGGCAACGACACACAGCATCAATGCCAACGCCAACGACGAGGCGGACTCTCCGCCGTCCTTCAAGGAAGCGCCGACGCCCAGAACGGCAAACGCCCCAGTCAGAGAAATCAAAGCAGCGGCAAACACGCCGACACCATCGGCGAAGAGAGAAACACCGACCTCGGCGACCGGCTGGGCAAAGCCGCTCAACACAATTGCAGCAAAGTCGATCGACACGTACGCGCCAACGGCAGCCGCGACGCACGCGACCAACCAACTTACACGCGCTGCGCCGGTGATCAGCATCAGCGCGGCTCCTAGAAGCGGAGCCATAATCATCAGTAGCGGCGCATGCGCGCGCGCCAAGTCAACATAGGCCGCGGTCATGACGCACGTTCCTGTGCATCGCCGTCTGCGTCGGCTGAGTCCACGTCCGGCGCTTCAATTGAGCCGTAGCTCTCCTGCAGGCGAACAGCGATAACGGCTCCGAACACGGCGTAGACGAACAGCAACGCCGCGCCGGCGACGATTGGTTCGCTCCCGGCGCCCAACGCCGCGAGTGACGCAACAGCGCCGAACCCACCGATCAGCAATCCGCCGACGCGCTTGATCACGTTGCCTGAAAGCAAGGCGGCCATCGTGCCGATCATCACCAGTGCGACGCTGGCGACTGCGAGCATAAACTCGATGGAAAGCGACGCGACCGTCACCACTCACCGTCCCGCAATGTAGGCGCTCGCCCGAAGACGACCTGAAGAACAAGCGCCGCGGCCGCGATCGTGCATAAGAACGCGCTCGCTTCGATGAGTTGCGCGGCATGCCCCCAACGCGGCAATCCCGCCCCCGCACAAATGCCGACGACGCCAATCGCAAGAACCAGCCGCACCAAAATCGTCGGAAACGCGGATCGCGCGGCAGCGGCGCCGAATGTCAGCGCATGCAGCGCCAACAAAAGTCCGAACGCCATGCCGGCGACAAATCCTACGCCGCCGCCAGCGACGCGCCCTGTTAGAAGGGTAAACGCAAACAAGGCCATAAACGGCGTAAAGAACCGCGCCGCCGCAACAACAATAGCGTCCGCCCCCGCCTTCATGCGCGTTGCCTCAGCGAACCGCGCTCGCCAAAGCCTAGCACGCCGACGCTTCCAACGCCGGCGACCAACACCAACGGCGCCAGCCAAAAGCTCAAGCCTGTCAGTTCGTTCTGGATTTGCACGGGCGCC